>CALJZN010000012.1 GCA_937983405.1 uncultured Paracoccaceae bacterium | reverse complement strand
GCGCGCGCCCCCGGGTCTGTCGCAAGGTGTCCGCCAGTCCGGTCAGTTCACCGGGCAGGGCCCGTCCGAGGCCGCATCCGGTGCCCAGCAGGGCGCGCCGGCCTCGGCCATGATCCGCCGCAGCTCGGCCGCCTGGGCGTCGAGCGCGGCGCGGATCGGCTGGCCGCCCAGCACGATGCGCTCGAAGGTGTCGACATAGACCTGGTTGAACTGCCCGCCCAGCGCGCCCAGACCCACCGGCAGCAGCGCCGGCAGCGCGTCGGGCGCAGCGGTCATCCGCGCGATCGCCGCCCCCGAGATCCGCACCGAGGCCGGCATGTCGTCGGGCAGATCGACGGCGACCACGGGGAAGAAGTTGGTCGCCCGCAGCGTGGCGATCTGGGTCTCGGGCCGCAGCATGTAGGCGATCAGCGCCTTGGCCTCCTCGGGGTTCGGCGCCGTCCGGGGCATCGCCATGCCGGCGATCACCGGCATGTAGGCCCGCCCCTTCGGCCCCGCCGGCACCGGGAAGGCCACGAAGTCGTCGGGCCGCTGGTTGAAGGCGTCGGCCAGCCGCGCGGTGTGGTCGAAGGCGATCCAGACCTCGCCGGTGATCAGCTGTTCCTGCATGAAGCCGTAGCCGGTGGCGGCCGGGTTGGTCCAGCGCCAGAGCTCCTTCATCGTTGCCCAGGCCTGTTCGGCCTCGGCCGAGCGGAACTCGGTCACCATCGAGCCGGTGTAGGCCGGCAGCAGGAAGCCCTGGAAGAAGCGGTGCTTGAGGCCGCGGGGCCCGGCCGGGATGCCGAACTTGGGCCCGCCCGTCGCCTCGGCCAGCGCCCGCGCCCAGGCGATCAGCTCGTCGTAGGTCAGCGCGTTCAGGTCGGCGCCGGCGGGCAGATAGGGCAGCGCGCGCCGGTCGGCCGCCATGAGGTAGGTGGCCTGCATCCAGGGGATGTATTTCTGCTCGGCCGTGCCCAGCCGCCCGAGCTCGACCATTGTTTCGGGGATACCCGCGACATCGATGCCGGAAAGATCCGCCAGCATGTCCTTGGTCGACGAGAAGTCGCCGTGCAGCGCGCCCAGCACCGCGATGGTGCCGCGGCCCGCCTGCGCCTCGGCCTGAAGCCGCGTCAGCCAGGGCCCCGGGTCGGAGGCCTGATAGTCCACGCCGCCGGGGAAACCCGCCAGCACGCGCTCGCGCATCGCCTGGGTTTCCTCGATCGGCTGCGCCTGGGTCGACCAGAACAGCGGTTCGGCCGCCGCCGGGCCGGACAGGGCGAACAGCCCGCCGGCCAGCGCGGTGGCGATCAGGGTTTTGGATGTCATGCGTGGTCCTCCCGTTGGTTTTTGTCGGTTCGGTGCGCCGGCGCCGGCCCGTGGCTGCCCCGCAGGATCAGCCGCGGCACCACGAGCCGGGTTTCGGCGGGCGCCGCCGGGTGCTCGATCGCCCGCATCAGCATCGCCGCGATGGCTGCGGCGCTGTCGGCCACCGCCGCGTCGAAGGTCGTCAGCCCCGGCGGCACCTGCGCGGCCGCCGGGATGTCGTCGAAGCCGATGACCGAAAGGTCGCCCGGCACGGCAAGCCCCTGCGCCGCCGCGCCCTGAAGCACGGCCAGCGCCAGCCCGTCGAACAGGCCGATCACCGCCGTCGGCCGGTCGGGCCGGGCGAGCAGCCGGCCCACCGCCGCGGCCCGCGCCGCGCGGTCGAAGCGGGGCGTCGCCACCGTCTCGATCCGCACGGCGGGGTCGGCGCGGCGCGCGGCGGCAGCGGCCAGCCCCTCGGCGCGGTGGCGGCGGAAGGTCATCGGCTCGGCGATGCTCATCAGCGCGATGTGGCGGTGGCCGAGGGCGTAGAGCAGCTCGAACGCCTCGGCGAAGGCCGCGGCCCCGTCGGTGTCGAGCCACGGATGGACGAGCCCCGGCAGCAGCGTGCGGCCGTGGGCGACGAAGGGAAAGCCCTGCCCCGCCAGCCAGGCCACGCGCGGATCGTCCTCGATGGTGCGCCCCAGCACGAGGCCGTCGGCCCGCCGCGTCTCGACGATGTGGCGGATGACCGACAGCTCGGACTGCCCCTCGGGCACGGCGGCGAGGAACAGGTCCACCCCCCGCGCCGCGAGCCCGCCGCTGAGGCCGGTGACGAACTCGCCCAGATAGGGGTCGTCCTTGCCGTAGCCGCGGACGGGCAGGACAAGCCCCACGAACCCCGACCGGCCCGTGACCAGCGCCCGCGCCGCGCGGTTGGGCACATAGCCGGCGATCGTCGCCGCCTCGGCGACGCGCGCGCGCGTGCCCTCGGCAATCATCGGGCTGCCCGCCAGCGCCCGGCTGACCGTGGCCACCGACAGGCCGAGGCGTTCGGCCAGATGCTTCAGCGTCGCAGTGCGCGCCACGCGCGTCTCCCCCCAGAGATGGCAGGATACAGCATAGCGCCGCGAAAACCGCTTTGCAAACGTTTACGATACAGGCTGCAAAGGTTTGATTTCCCTTTTCACAAGATCAGTCTGTCCGGGGGGCCGGACCCGAACCGGGGCCCGCGCTCAGGTCCAGCCGCCGTCGATGGTGATCTCTTGCCCCGTGATCATCGCGCTGTCGTCGGCGGCGAGAAACAGCGCCAGCGCCGCGACATCCGCGGGCGCGATCTGCCCGGGCAGGGGCTGGACCCGGGCCAGCTCGGCCTCGGCCTCGGGCGTCAGGTAGTCGGCGCGCTGGCGCGCGGTCATCACCCAGCCCGGCGCGATGGTGTTGATCCGCACCCCCGCCCGGCCCAGCGTGCCCGTCAGCGAGCGCGTGAGCCCGTGCATTGCCGCCTTGGCGGTGGTGTAGGCGGGCATCGCCCCGATCTTCACCCGCCAGGCGATGGAGCCGAAGTTGATGACCGACCCGCGCCCCGCCGCCAGCATCGCCGGCATCGCCGCCTGGATGGCGAAGAAGGCGTGCCCGACGTTGACGGCGAGCGTGCGGTCCCACATCTCGGGCGTCACCGCCTCGACGGCATGGCGGCGGTCGTTGGCGGCGTTGTTCACCAGCACGTCAAGGCGCCCGGCCCGGGCGATCACCCCCTCGATGGCGCCGCGCAGCGCGGCGGCGTCGGTCACGTCGCCCGCGTGGAAAGTGACGCCGGGCAACCCCGCCGCCAGCGCCGCCCCTGCCGCGGCGTCGAGGTCGATGAAGTCCACCCGCGCCCCCTGCCCCGCAAAGGCCGCCACCATCGCCGCCCCGATGCCCCCGGCGCCGCCGGTGACGAACACCTGACGGCCGGCAAGGCTGGGGTAGCGCGCGAAGTCCCGCTGCATGACCGCCCCCTAGTGGTTGTCGCGCGGGACGGGGTGCACATCGGCCACCCGCTGATAGGCCACCGCCGGCTTCAGCACCATGCCGCGGTGCAGCTGGTCGACCATCCCGCGCTGGATCTCCTGCCAGGGCGTCTGCGAGGGGGGCACCGGATAGCCGCCCGCCGCCTCGAGCGCCGCGCGCCGCGCCTGCCACTCGGCCGCGTCCACCAGCGCGTCGACCCGTCCCTTGCGCAGGTCCACCCGCACCCGGTCGCCGGTGCGCAACAGCGCCAGCCCCCCGCCCGCCGCCGCCTCGGGCCCCGCGTTCAGGATCGAGGGGGAACCCGAGGTGCCCGACTGCCGGCCGTCGCCGATGCAGGGCAGATCGCCGATCCCGGCCTTGAGCAGCGCCGCCGGGGCCTGCATGTTCACCACCTCGGCCGCGCCGGGGTAGCCCACCGGCCCCGCGCCCCGCATCACGAGGATCGAGCGTTCGTCGATCCCGAGTGCGGGGTCGTCGAGGCGGGCGTGATAGTCCTCGGGCCCGTCGAACACCACCGCGCGGCCCTCGAACGCCTCGGGGTCGGCGGGGTCGGACAGATAGCGGGCGCGGAAGGTGGGCGAGATCACGCTGGTCTTCATGATCGCGCTGTCGAACAGGTTGCCCGTGAGTTCCAGAAACCCCGCCGCCGCCATCAGCGGCCGGGCGAAGGGGCGGATCACCTCGGGGTCGGCCACCGCGGCCCCGGCGTAGTTCTCGGCCAGCGTCCGCCCCGTCACGGTCAGCGCGTCGGGATGGGGCAGCGCGCCCGCCGCCATCAGTTCGGCCGCCACCGCCGGCACGCCGCCGGCGCGGTGGAAATCCTCGGCGAGGAACCTGCCGGCCGGCTGCATGTCGACCAGCAGGGGGATGTCGTGGCCGATGCGCTGCCAGTCGGCGTTGGGCAGCTCGAGCCCCGCATGGCGCGCGATGGCGGCCAGGTGGATCGGCGCGTTGGTCGACCCGCCGATCGCCGAGCACAGAACGATCGCGTTCTCGAACGCCTTGCGCGTCAGGATGTCCGAAGGTTTCAGCCCCTCGCGCACCATGTCCACGATCCGGGCGCCAGTGGCATGGGCCATCTGCCCGCGCTCGCGGTAGGGGGCCGGGATGCTGGCCGAGCCGGGAAGCTGCATGCCGAGGATCTCGGCCAGCGCATTCATCGTCCCGGCCGTGCCCATCGAGTTGCAGTAGCCGACCGAGGGCGCCGAGGCGGCGGCGATCTCCATGAACGCCTCATAGCCGATCTCCTCGCGCGCCAGCATCTCGCGCGCCTCCCAGATGATCGTGCCCGACCCCGCGCGACGGCCCTTCCACCAGCCGTTCAGCATCGGCCCGACCGAGAAGGCGATGGCGGGGATGTTCACCGTCGCCGCCGCCATCAGCAGGGCGGGCGTGGTCTTGTCGCAGCCGATGGTCAGCACCACACCGTCGAGCGGATAGCCGTGCAGCGTTTCCACCAGCCCCAGATAGGCGAGGTTGCGGTCGATCGCGGCGGTCGGGCGGCGCCCGGTCTCCTGGATCGGATGCACCGGGAACTCGAACACGAGGCCCCCCGCGGCCTCGATCCCCGAGCGGACGCGGCGGGCAAGCTCGAGATGGTGGCGGTTGCAGGGCGCAAGGTCCGATCCGGTCTGCGCGATGCCGATGATCGGCTTGCCCGACTGCAACTCGCCCCGCGTCAGGCCATAGTTGAGATAGCGCTCCATGTAGAGCGCGGTCATCCCCGGGTTGTCCGGGTTGTCGAACCACTGCTGCGACCGAAGCGTCATGCGGCCTTCCCCCTGCCCTGTCTCGCGTCGGGGCGGATCATCGCCCCCCGCCGGAGCGAAGGCAACGCCCGTCAGGTTCGCCCGGCGGTCACGTCGTGGCCGTAGAGCCAGGCCAGGCGCGCCAGCGGCGCCCCCGGCGCCAGACGGTCGGCCAGCCGCAGCGCCAGATGCGCGGCCGCCCGCGCGGGCCCGCGCAGATGATAGGCGCGCGCATTGGCATCGGCCGCCGCCACGATCCGCCGCACCCGCCCCGCGCGCGCGGCCTGATAGGCGGCCAGCCCCGCGGCGGGGTCGTCGGCCGCGTCGAGCGCCGCGGCCAGCACCCAGGCATCCTCGAGCGCCATGTTCGCCCCCTGCGCCAGGAAGGGCAGCGTCGGATGCGCGGCATCGCCCAGGATGGCCAGGCCCGGGGCCTGCCAGCGGGCTGCCACCGGATGTTTGAACAGCCCCCAGAGATGCACCTCGTCCACCCGCGCCAGCCATCCCGGCACCGGCCCGCCGAAGCCTGCGAAAGCCGCGCGCAGCGCGGCGGGGTCGTCGCGGTGGTGCCAGCCCTCGGCCGCCCAGGCGGCGCGCTCCTCGACCGCGACAAGGTTGCGCAGCCGCCCGCCCCGCAGCGGATAGCTGACCAGATGCCGCCCGGGGCCGAGGAACACCTCGGCCCGCGGCTCGACCGCCCCCGGTGCCTCGGGCAGCGTCGCGCGCCAGGCCACCTGCCCGGTGAAGGCCGGCTGCGCCGCCCCGTTCAGCGCGGTGCGGACCACCGAATGCACCCCGTCTGCCCCGACGACGAGATCGGCCGTCAGCGGCGCGCCGCCCTCGGGCCGCAGCGCGGGCCGCGCGCCACCCTCGACCGCCGCCACCCGCCGGCCCGTCGACACCTCGACCCCCGCTGCCGCCGCGCCCTCGGCCAGCAGCGCCACAAGATCGGCCCGGTGCATCAGGTGAAACCCCTGCCCGCCCGCGCGCGGGCGGCCGAAGTCCAGCGCCACCAGCCGCCGGCCCGTCGCCCCGTCGCGCAGCACCGCGCCCGCCGCGCGCATCCCGGCCCCCTCGAGCGCCGCACCAAGGCCCAGCGCGGCCAGCACCGCCGCCCCGTTGGGGCTGATCTGCACCCCCGCCCCGACCTCGGCGAGGGCGGGGGCCTGCTCGAGCACCCGCACCCGCGCCCCGCGCAGCGCCATCGCCCGGGCAACCGCCAGCCCCGCGATGCCCGCGCCCACCACGATCACCTCGCGCCCCCGCAGCATCGGCTGGCCCTCCGCCTGGTTCCGCCCGGACCGCCCCGCCGGAACGACAGACGCCGGGGATTGCCCCCGGCGCCCCCCGCCGTCCGGCCCGAAGCGGGGCGGGCCTCAGTCGTCGCGGTGCACGCGCTCGCGCCGCTCGTGCCGCTCCTGCGCCTCGAGGCTCAGGGTGGCGATCGGCCGCGCGTCCAGCCGCTTGAGCGAGATCGGCTCGCCCGTCTCCTCGCAATAGCCGTATTCCCCGTTCTCGATCCGCCGCAGCGCCGCGTCGATCTTGGCCACCAGCTTGCGCTGGCGGTCGCGGGTGCGCAGCTCCAGCGCGCGGTCGGTCTCCTCGCTGGCGCGGTCGGTCAGGTCGGGAATGTTGCGGGCGGCGTCCTGAAGCCCCTCGATCGTCTCGCGGCTCTCGTTCAGCAGCTCGGTTTTCCAGGCGATCAGCTTGCGGCGGAAGTACTCGAGCTGCCGCTCGTTCATGAACGGCTCGTCCTCCGCGGGCCGGTAGTCCTCGGGAAGGAAAATCTCGGCTTTCATGGGCACTCCCTTCTCGGGCTCCGGGGCCGAGCCGTGGGCGGCCAGTCGCCCCGGCGCCGCTTGGGCGCTTCCCTAACGCAATGCCCCCGTCCTGTCACTAGGGTTTGCATGGCTTGCCCCGGCCCGCCCCCGTGCTAGACTACCTACGCAAGTGCACCGGCGAAGCCATGGTCCGCGCATGAAATTTCACGGCACCGACCGCTACGTGGCCAGCGGCGACCTGACCTTGGCGGTCAACGCCGCGGTCACGCTCGAACGCCCGCTGCTGGTCAAGGGCGAGCCCGGGACAGGCAAGACCGAGCTTGCCCGCCAGGTCGCCCGCGCCCTCGGCCTGCCGCTGCTCGAGTGGCACGTCAAGTCCACCACCAAGGCGCAGCAGGGCCTCTACGAATACGACGCCGTCAGCCGGCTGCGCGACAGCCAGCTCGGCGATGCCCGTGTCAGCGACGTGCGCAACTATATCCGCAAGGGGATGCTGTGGCGCGCCTTCGAGGCGCCGGCGAAGGTGCTGCTGCTGATCGACGAGATCGACAAGGCCGACATCGAGTTTCCCAACGACCTGCTGCAGGAGCTCGACCGGATGGAGTTTCATGTCCACGAGACCGGCGAGACGATCCGCGCGCGCCACCGCCCCGTGGTCATCATCACCTCGAACAACGAGAAGGAGCTGCCCGACGCCTTCCTGCGCCGCTGCTTTTTCCACTACATCCGCTTTCCCGACATCGACACGCTGCGCCGCATCGTCGAGGTCCACCACCCCGGCATCAAGGAGGCGCTGCTGACCACCGCGCTGACCCAGTTCTACGAGCTGCGCGAGGCGCCGGGGCTGAAGAAGAAGCCCTCGACCTCGGAGATGCTGGACTGGCTGAAGCTGATCCTGGCCGAGGACCTCTCGCCCGAGGACCTGCGGCGCGACGGCAAGTCGCTGCTGCCCAAGCTGCACGGCGCGCTTCTGAAGACCGAGCAGGACGTTCAGCTGTTCGAGCGGCTGGCCTTCATGGCGCGGGCGGGGCGGTAGGCTACCCCTCGCGGGCGAAGCGGCGCACGGCCTCGGGGTCGGCCTCGATCATCCGCAACAGCGTCCGGGTCGCCCGGTCGGGGATGCGGCGGCGCTGTTCCCAGTTCTGCACCGTGTCCACGGTAAATCCGAAGGCCGCGGCAAAGGCCGCCTGGCTCAGTTCAAGGCGGGCCCGAAGCGCCTTGACGTCCACCAGCGGCACCTGAACGCGTGCCACCTCGGGCAAGAGCGCCTCGCCTCGGCGGTCG
>CALJZN010000011.1 GCA_937983405.1 uncultured Paracoccaceae bacterium | reverse complement strand
GCGGACCTGCCCCTTGCGCGGCGCGCCGGCGCCGCTGCCGGCCGCCGCGCGCGCCGCGCGCCCTGCCGCAAGCCGTTCGATCAGCCCCGCCGGCAGGGCGGCGCGCGCCGCCTCGACCAGCAGTTCCGTCGGGAAATCCAGCGCCTCGGCCTCGGTCTCGCGCCCGTCCTGCGGGTCGGGCGGGGGCGGCTCGGCGGGCGGGGCAGGCGGGGCTTCGGCCTCGGCCGGGGGCAGGCCGCGGGGGGCCAGCACCAGCCGCGCCGCGGTCTCGAGGTCCGCGCGCTCGACCGCCGCGGCACCGCGCCAGGCGGCCCCGGCGCGGGCGCAGGCCAGCGCCAGCAGCACCGCCCGGGCCGAGCCGATGCCCATCGCCGCCGCCGCATGCGTGAGCGCCGCGGCGGCACCCGCCGTCGCGACCCCGGGCAGCGCGGCCCGCGCCGCGGCCAGCCGCGCGGGGTCGGGGGCAAGGTCGGGCAGCTCCGACCACACGAGCCCGTCGAGGGCAAGGAACAGGCCCAGCCGGTCGGCCAGCGCGGACGGCAGCCCCTCGTCCGGCCCCGCCGCCTCGTCCAGCGCCACCAGCGCCGCGCCGCCGGCATCGAGCCGCTGCGCCAGCCGCGCGGCCAGCCCCGGGGGGCAGCGTTCGGCCATCACCAGGGTGAAGCGGTCGCCCGCCAGCAGCCCCGCGCGGACGACGAGCCGCCCCTCGGCCAGCGTGGCGGCCAGGTCGGTGCCGCCCAGCAGCGTCGCATCGTCCATCGCCGGATGCAGCCGCGCGCCGAAGTCGCCCAGCGCCGCCAGCACCGCCGCCCGCACCGGGCCCGACCGCGCCCGCAGCCAGAGCCCGCCCAGCCCCGCCGGGTCCACCCGCAGCAGCGCCACGGCCAGCGCGGCAAGGGCGGCGGGGTCGGGCGCGGCGGGACCCGGCCCGGGATCGGGGGCCATGTCGAAGCTCAGGGCAGCACCTCGGCGATCTGGCGGGCGACGCGCGCGGTCGATCCCGCCTCGTCCAAGGGGTCGCGGCGCAGGCGGTGGCGCAGCGCCATGGGCGCCACGCGCCGCAGATGGTCGCGGGTTACCTCGGCCGCCCCCTCGAGGGCCGCCAGCGCCCGGGCCGCGCGCAACAGCGTGAGTTCGCCGCGCAGCCCGTCGGAGCCCAGCGCGATGCAGAGCGCGGCGCAGTCGTACAGCGCGGCATTGCCCGCCGCCACGCCCCCCAGCGCCGCCCGCGCCGCCACGATGCGGTCGCGCAGCGCGGCCTCGGCCGGGGCCCATTGCGCAAGGAAACCCGCCCGGTCGCGCTCGTAGCCGTCGCGACGGCGGATCACCTCGATTCGCGTCTCGATCTCGCGCGGGCTTGTCACCTCGACCGACAAGCCGAAGCGGTCGAGCAGCTGCGGGCGCAGCTCGCCCTCCTCGGGGTTGCCCGAGCCCACCAGCACGAAGCGCGCGGGATGGCGGATCGAGAGCCCCTCGCGCTCGACCACGTTTTCGCCCGACTGGGCGACGTCGAGCAGAAGGTCCACGAGGTGATCCTCGAGCAGGTTCACCTCGTCGATGTAGAGCCAGCCGCGGTTGGCCCGCGCCAGAAGCCCGGGCTGGAACGCCCTGACCCCGTCCACCAGCGCCCGCTCGATGTCGAGCGCGCCGGTCACCCGGTCTTCGGTGGCGCCCAGCGGCAGGTCGATCACCGGGGCGGGGCGCGTCTCGACCACGCGCTCGGCCAGGCCCGTCCAGTCGGGCACATCCTCGGGCGCGGCGCTGTTCACCGGGCAGCCGCGCACCGCGCGGATCGGCGGCAGCAGGGCCGCCAGCGCCCGCACGGCGGTTGACTTGCCGGTGCCGCGCTCGCCCATCACCAGCACGCCGCCGATGCCGGGGTCGATGGCGGTCAGCAGCAGGGCAAGCTTCATCTCGTCCTGGCCGACGATGGCGGTGAAGGGAAAGGTCATGCGGCCTCCGGTCGGTGCAAGGGGTCGCCCCCCTCCCAGCGCCCGGCGGTGCCGGCAACGCGGAAGCGGGCGTAGAGTTCCTCGGAAAACCAGCCGCCCGCGCGCACCGCGGCGATGGCCGCGGCATGGGGACCGGTGCGGGCGAAGGCGGCCATGCGCGCGGCATCGGGCCAGACCGAGAAGGTCACCTGATGCAGCAGCGGCACCTCGCCGATCCCGATCTTGAAGATCACGTTCGGATCGGCGCCGATTCGCGCCGAGATGTCGGGCACCCGGCGCCAGAAGCGCAGCGCATGGCCGGGCCGGATGGTGGCGCGCGTCAGCGCCGCCACCGGCCCCGCCGCCGCCTGCCCGTGGGGGGCGAAGGGGGCCACGCCGCCCCAGCGGCCGCGCACGGCATAGGGTTCGAGAAACAGGGTGAAGGACTCGTCGGCCCGCGCGCGCCAGTGGCGGAAGGGCTTCGCCTCGGCCACCCCCGCGCGCGCGCGCAGGCCGTCCGGCCACACCGACAGGATCGCCCAGACCGCCCAGTTGGGCCGCGGCGTGAACCCCTCGCCCGTGCCCGAGCCGCAGAGCCGCGCGAACTCGAGCTCCGGGATGCGCCGCAGCGCCGGGCGCGCCAGCGCCATCTGGCCCAGCACCCAGAGCCGCGCCGCGGGGCGTTCAAAGCGGAACAGGCTGAGGGCAACGGTCTGCATCACCGGCCGATGTGTCAACTTCGCTTGTCAGTATACGTCCGCCCCGGAGGATGGGAAGGAAAATCGGTTGATCCGCCGCGGCCGCAGTGTAAATTGAACTGGACAACAGGCCACAGGATCGGAGCGTCCATGCACAGCCCATCGACACCGTCGCAGGCGGTCGTCATCGGCGCCGGTCTTGGCGGGCTCGCCGCGGCGATGCGCCTCGGCGCAAAGGGTTACCGGGTGACGGTGATCGACCGGCTGGACCAGCCCGGCGGGCGCGGATCGTCCATCACCCGGGGCGGGCACCGATTCGACCTTGGTCCCACCATCGTGACCGTGCCGCAGACGCTGCGCGCCCTCTGGGCCGCCTGCGGGCGCGACTTCGACCGCGACGTGGCGCTGGTGCCGATGGACCCGTTCTACGAGATCCGCTGGCCCGACGGATCGACCTTCACCGCCCGTCAGGACGAGGGCGCGATGCGGGCCGAGGTGGCACGGCTCGCGCCCGGCGACCTTGCGGGCTACGACCGCTTCCTGCGCGATGCCGAGGTCCGCTACCGGGTGGGCTACGAGGGGCTGGGCCGGCGGCCGATGCACCGGCTGGCCGACCTTGTGAAGGTGCTGCCCGTCTTCGGGCTGCTGCGCGCCGACCGGTCGGTCTATGCCCATGCCGCGCGGCGGGTGCGCGATGCGCGGCTGCGCTTTGCGTTGTCGTTCCACCCGCTGTTCATCGGCGGCGACCCGTTCCACGTCACCTCGATGTATATCCTCGTCAGCCACCTCGAGAAGGCGTTCGGGGTCCATTATGCGCAGGGCGGGGTGCAGGCCATCGCCCGCGCCATGGTCGGCGTGATCGAGGATCAGGGCGGCCGCGTGCTGATGAACAGCGAGGCCGACGCCATCCTCGCCGAGGGCGGCCGTGCCGCCGGGGTGCGGCTGGCCGACGGCCGGGTGCTGCGCGCCGAGGTCGTGGTCTCGAACGCCGATCCGGGCTGGACCTATGACCATCTGCTGCGCGACCTGCCGCGGCGGCGCTGGACGCCCGCGCGGCTGGCCCGGGCGCGCTGGTCGATGGGCCTGTTCGTGTGGTATTTCGGCACCCGCGGCACCCGCGGCCTCTGGCCGGATGCCGGCCACCACACGATCCTGGTGGGCCCGCGCTATGCCGAGCATGTCCGCGACATCTTCATCCGCGGCCGGCTGGCCGAGGACATGAGCCTCTACGTCCACCGCCCCTCGGTTACCGACCCGGGCGTGGCGCCGGCGGGGGGCGACACCTTCTATGCCCTCGCGCCGGTGCCGCATCTGGGCCACGACAACGGGGTGGACTGGGCCGCGCGGGCCGAGCCCTACCGGCAGGCGGTGCAGCGCGTGCTCGAGGAGCGGCTGCTGCCGGGCCTCGGCGCGCATCTGACCGAGAGCCTTGTCTTCACGCCCGAGACCTTCCGCGACCGCTACCTGTCGCCCCTCGGGGCGGGCTTCTCGATCGAACCGCGGATCCTGCAATCGGCCTGGTTCCGGCCGCACAACATCTCCGAGGAGCTGCCGGGACTCTACCTTGCCGGCGCCGGCACGCACCCCGGGGCGGGCGTGCCCGGCGTGCTCGGCACCGCCGAGGTGCTGGCGCAGCTTGTCCCGGATGCGCCCGTCCCGGCGCGCGATCTGCGGCTGGCGGCGGAATGATCGCGCCGGCCGACCTTGCCGCCTGTCGCGCCGCGATCCGCACCGGGTCGCACAGCTTCCACGCCGCCGCGCGCCTGCTGCCGCGGGAGGTTCGCGACCGGGCCATCGTGCTCTATGCCTTCTGCCGGCTGGCCGACGATGCGGTGGACGACAGCGGCCACAAGGCCGCGGCCGTGCTGGCGCTGCACGACCGGCTGGAATGCGCCTATGCCGGCCGGCCCCGCAACGCCCCGGCCGACCGCGCCTTCGCCGCGCTGGTGGCCGAGGTCGGGATGCCGCGCGCCCTGCCCGAGGCGCTGATCGAGGGGCTGGCCTGGGATGCCGACGGGCGGACCTACGCCAGCTTTTCCGACCTCTGCGCCTATGCCGCGCGCGTCGCCTCGGCCGTGGGGGCGATGATGTGCGTGCTGATGGAGGTGCGCGACGAGGCGCGTCTGGCGCGGGCCTGCGACCTCGGCCTGGCGATGCAGCTGACCAACATCGCCCGCGACGTGGGCGAGGATGCGCGCGCCGGGCGCCTCTATCTGCCGCGGGACTGGCTGGACGAGGCCGGCATCGACCCCGCCGACCTGGCCGCGATGCCCCGCGCCACGCCCGCGCTGGCGGCGCTGGTCGCGCGCCTGCTCGACCGCGCCGATCACTTCTACCGCCGGTCCGAGCCCGGAATCGGCGCGCTGCCGCCGGCCTGCCGCCCCGGCATCATGGCCGCGCGGCTGGTCTATGCCGGGATCGGGCAGGCGCTGCGCCGGCTGGGCCACGACAGCATTGCCGCGCGCGCGCGCACGAGCCCGGCGCAGAAGGCCGCCTGGCTGGCGCTGGCGGCCCTGCGCTGCCTTGCCGCCGGGCTGATGCCGCACCCGGCCACGCTGTATGCGCCGGCCGCGCCCGAGACCGCCTTCCTCGTGCGCGCCGCCGCGCGCCGGCCGGCGGCGCGCGACCGGTCCGAGACGCTGATGGACATCCTGACCACGCTGCGCGCCCGCGACCTCGCCGCGCGCGAGGTTGATCGCACGCGCTCGGTTCTTATGTAGCGGGGGCAAGGGCAGCACGGGGGACGCGGGCCGTGATCGGATTCGACATCGGCCTCTTTGCCACCTTCCTTGTCGCCACCGGGGCGGCCGCCACCACGGGGGCCATGTTCGACCCCGGCGAGTGGTACAGGGGCCTCGACAAGCCGCGCTGGACACCCCCGGGCTGGGTGTTTCCGCTGGTCTGGACGATCCTCTACCTCTCGATGGCCGTGGCGGCGATGCGGGTGGCGCAGCTTCCCGACTCGGGCCAGGCGCTGGCCTTCTGGGCCGCGCAGATCGCCTTCAACACGCTCTGGACGCCGATCTTCTTCGGCCTGCACCGGATGCGCGCGGCGCTTGTGGTGATGGCCGGGCTGTGGCTGAGCGTGGCCGCGACGCTGGTCGCCTTCTGGCAGCACGACCGCGTCGCGGGGCTCTTGTTCGTGCCCTACCTCGCCTGGGTGACGGTGGCCGGGGCGCTCAACCTGTCGGTCTACCTGCGCAACCCCCGCTACGCCTGAGGCCCCGGCCAGCGCCGCCGCCGCGGCACCCGAAGCGCGAGCATGGGCATGAGCCAGGGGCCGCGGAAGCGGTCGAGATCGAGCGCCTCGTGCACGCCGCGCACCGTCTCGCCGCCCAGCCGCGTCTCGACGACCGACCGGCAGTAGAAGGGCGCATCGAGCATCGCCATCACCTGCCGCGGCCGCGTGCCGGGGTCGGCGCGCGTCGTGCGCCGCACCGCCCAGAGGCTGCGGCGGAAGCGGGCGGGGGGCGGCGCCTCCCACGCCTCGGTGCGGCCGTCGGGGCGCACATGCAGCGCCGCGCCGAGGGCAGAGCCGTCGCGGCGCAGCGCATCGTAGAACAGGCTCGCCCCGCCCCGGTGCGGAAAGCGCCCCCAGGTCCAGAAGCGGAAATCGGCCTCGAGCGCGCGGGTGCCGCGGTTGTGGTCGAGATAGCCGTGCCCCTGCCAGCGCCCGCGCCGCCCGAGGTCCACCGCGATCCGGGCGATGGGGGCGATGGGCTGCCAGCGGTGCGCGCCGTCCGGGGTCAGCGCCAGCTCGGCCGCGGTCAGCGCCTGCGGCTCGAGCAGGATCTGCCCGCGGATCCGGCCGGGGCGCGGCAGCGAGGCCGTCTCGTCGATGTCGATCACCAGCCGCCCCCCCTCCCAGGTCAGGGCCGAGGGGCCGACGCGGAAGCGGTCGGGCTCGGCGCGCACGGCCTCGCGGCCGCGGTCGGTCATGGCAAAGCGGCCGCCGGGGCCGTAGGTGGCGACGTTGATGCAGACATGGTCCCACGGGTCGCGCCGGCCCGACCAGCGATACCACGGCGAGAACACCGAGCCCACGAAGGCGATCACCGAGACAGCGCGGCTGCCGTCGTCGCTGATGCCGTCCACATACCACCAGGCATAGCCGTCGGGGCCCACGCTCAGGTCGAACCGCGGGCCCGGCGCCGCGCCAGCACCGCCTGTGCCGCGTGCAGCCCCGACAGCGCCGCCATCGGCACCCCCGGCCCGGGATGCACCCCCCCGCCCGCCAGGATCAGCCCCGGGATCCGCGTCTGCGCCCGCGGCCGCAGGAAGCTGGCCATCACCCCCGCCGGGCTGCGCCCGTACAGCGCCCCCGCGCTGCCCGGGAACAGCGCCGCGAAGTCCTGGGGGCGGGTCAGCCTGTCGGTCCCGGGCAGGGTCTCGAACGTCAGCCCCATCCGGGCGAGGCGGGAGAAGGTGGTCTGCCGGCATGTCTCGGGTTCCTCGGGGGATGCGTGGGGCAGGGGGGGCGCGTTCAGGATCATCTCGAAGCGTTCGAGCGGCGGGCGCAAGGGGCCCGCGCGGTCCTGCGCGCAGACATAGCCCGCGCGGTCCTGCGCGCAGACATAGCCCGCGCGGTCCTGCGCGCAGACATAGATCGTGGGTGCGGCCGGGGTCTCGCCCCGGGCGAGGGGGCCGAACTCCTCGTCCGGCGCGTCGGCGAAGAACACCGTGTGATAGGCAAGATCGACGCCCGCGGGCCGCCCGGCGAAGGCCCAGACCCGGGCCGACAGGCTGCGCGGGGCGACGGCGGCGGGCGGCACCGCCGGCACCAGATCCGGGCCGAGCAGCCCCAGCCGCAGCGCCCGCGGATCGCCGTTGAATACCGCCGCCGCCACCGCCAGCCGCGCCCCCCCGCGCGGATGCACCGCCGCGACGCGCCCGCCCGCGACCTCGATCCGCTCGACCGGCGTGCGCAGGCGGATGTCCACCCCGAGCCCGCGCGCGAGCCCGGCCAGCGCCGCGGCCAGCCCTGCCATGCCGCCCCGCACCGCCCAGACCCCTGCCGCCTCGGCCTGCCAGATCAAGGCCAGCACCGCCGGGGCCGCCTGCGGCATCCCGCCCACATAGGTGGCGTAGCGGCCGAAGAGCTGCCGCAGCCGCGGATCGGTGAAGCGCCGCGCGAGGTCGGCCGCCAGCGACACCCCCGGCAGGAGCGCGGGCCAGAGCGCGGGACGGGCGAGCGCGGCCAGCGCCAGCGCCCCCGCCCGGGGCCCCGGCGCGCGCATCACGCTGCCCTCGAAGGCCGCCCGCAGCGCCGCGGTGTGGCGGTGAAAGGCGCGGAACTCGGCCTCGCCCCGCGGGCCGGCGAAGGCGCGGATCGCGGCGGCGTTGGCCTCGGGGTCGGGATAAAGGTCCAGCCGGCACCCGTCGGACCAGAGGTGCCGGGCCAGCACGGGCAGCGGATCGAGCGCGAGGTGCTCCTCAAGCCGCGCCCCGGCGGCAGCGAAGAGGTCGTCGAACACGTCGCGCAGGGTCAGCACCGTGGGGCCGGCGTCCACCGGTCCCGCGGCCGAGGGCAGCGCGCGCATCTTGCCGCCCGGTGCCGCGGCGGCCTCGAACAGGACCACCGCGCGCCCCGCCGCCGCCAGCCGGATGGCGGCGGCGAGCCCGCCGATCCCGGCGCCGATCACGGCGATGACTTCGGTCCCGGCCATGGCCTTCCCGCTTGACTTTGGACGTGCTGTCCATTCTAGTTTACATGCGGTCTGTCAGGATACAATGACATCCG
Source organism: uncultured Paracoccaceae bacterium (assembly GCA_937983405.1). Classification (GTDB taxonomy): domain Bacteria; phylum Pseudomonadota; class Alphaproteobacteria; order Rhodobacterales; family Rhodobacteraceae; genus JAHDXW01. The sequence continues at coordinate 12,581 of CALJZN010000011.1, read as the reverse complement.
CTCGCGAACCGCCCGCCGCCCGACCCCAGCCCGGAGGCCGCCATGTCCAGCCCGTTCGCCCCCCGCATCGAGGCCGCGCTCGCCCGCGCCGTCGCGCTCGGCCAGGGGCGGGGGGCCGAGATGCCGGCGCCCGCCCGGCTGGCCGCGGCGCTCGACCATGCGGTGAACCCCGGCGGCGCGCGCATCCGCCCGACGCTGTGCCTGGCCGTGGCGCTGGCCTGCGGCGACGACGATCCGGCGCTGGCCGATGCCGCCGCCGCGGCGCTCGAACTCATCCACTGCGCCAGCCTCGTGCACGACGATCTGCCCTGCTTCGACGATGCCGACATCCGCCGCGGCAAACCGACCGTGCACCGCGCCTTCTCGGAGCCGCTGGCGGTGCTGACCGGCGACGCGCTGATTCTCCTCGCCTTCGACGTTCTCGCCCGGGCCGGCCAGCGCAACCCGCTGCGCGCCCTGACGCTCAGCGGCATCCTAGCCCGGTGCAGCGGCATGCCCGGGGGCATCTGCGCCGGCCAGGGGTGGGAGAGCGAGCCCAGGATCGACCTGCGCGCCTACCACCGCGCCAAGACCGGGGCGCTGTTCGTCGCCGCCACCCGGATGGGCGCGGTGGCCGCCGGCCACGACCCCGAGGCCTGGGACGAGCTTGGCGCCCGCATCGGCGAAGCGTTCCAGGTCGCCGACGACCTGCGCGACGTGCTCTGCGACGCCGCGGCGCTGGGCAAGCCGGTCGGGCAGGATGCGGCCCATGCCCGCCCCTCGGCGGTGGCCGAGATGGGGGTGCAGGGGGCGATCCGGCATCTCTCGGCGATCCTGTCGGGCGCCATCGCCTCGATTCCCAAATGCCCGGGCGAGGCCGGTCTGGCCGCGCTGGTGCGTGCCTATGCCGAGCGGATGACGCCCTTGGCGCCCGGATCGGCACCGGACCCCGCCGCCGCCGGGGCCTTCGCGGCCGGGGGCTGAGGCGATGGCCGGGGCGGGGCACCCCGCGCCGCCCGCGCCTGCCGGCTGGATCAACCGACTTGCCGCCTCGCGCGGCTTCCACCGCCTCTGCGCCCGCGTGCCCGGCCTGCGCCGCATCCTGCGGGCCGAAGGCGCGTCGCTGTTCGACCTCATGCAGGGCTTCGTGCGCAGCCAGGTGCTGACGGCGCTGGTCGAGTCGCGCCTTCTGCACCGGCTTGCCGACGCCCCTGCCGCGCCGGCGGCGCTGGCGGTGCCGACGGGCCTGCCCGAGGACCGGCTGGCGGTGCTCCTGCAGGCGGGCGCGGCGCTTGGCCTGCTGCGGCGGGGGCGCGACGGCCGCTTCGGCCTTGCCCGGCGCGGCGCGGCCTTCCTCGCCGTGCCGGGGCTTGAGGATCTCGTGCGCCATCACCGCGTCCTCTACGCCGATCTGGCCGACGCGGACGCCTTTTTCCGCGGCACGACGAACCCCGCGCTGGCCCGTTTCTGGCCCTATGTGCTGGGCGGAGAGGCGGGCGCGGCCGAGGCCGCGCGCTATTCCGAGCTGATGGCGCGGACCCAGGCGCTGGTGGCCGAGGACACGCTCGATGCGGTGCCGCTCGCGGGCATCCGCCGGCTGATGGATGTGGGCGGCGGCACCGGGGCCTTCCTGCGCGCGGTCCATGCCCGGGCGCCGCGCCTCGCGCTGGCGCTGTTCGATCTGCCCGAGGTGGTGGCCCGGGCGCAGGTGCCGCCCGGTACGCGGCTGTTCGCGGGCAGCTTCCGCGACGGGGCGCTGCCCGAAGGCGCCGACGCGATCAGCCTGGTCCGGGTGCTCTACGACCACGACGATGCCACCGTCGCGGCCCTTCTGGCCGCGGTGCACGCCGCCCTGCCGCCGGGCGGGCGGCTGATCGTCTCCGAGCCGATGTCGGGCGGCGCGCGGCCCGATCCGCAGACCGATGTGTACTTCGCGGTTTACACTCTGGCGATGGGCACAGGGCGCACCCGGAGCGCCGAGCAGATCGCAACCCTGTGCGCCGCCGCGGGATTTTCCGGGATATCAGCAAAACGCTCGCTTCGCCCGTATGTTACGGCCGTCCTGACGGCCCGTGCGACGGCCGGGGGCGGTCCTTCGATCACGCGGCGGTGACATATTTCGCGCGTCGCTCCGGCGGCACTGTCTATTCAAATTGACAACACGATCTGTCACTCTAGAATGACAATCACAGGGATCGACTCGCCACTCCCGCGCGGATGGCGCTGCCAGGAACGACCATCGTGCAGACCGAAGCCGTCCTCTTGACCAAGCCGCGCCACCTGGGCCTGTCCCGCGTGGGGCTGTTGGACCCGGTCGCCGGTGATCTGGTCGTGCGGATCGACCATTCGGGCATCTCCACCGGCACGGAGAAGCTGTTCTGGTCGGGCGCCATGCCGCCCTTTCCCGGCATGGGCTTTCCGCTGGTCCCGGGCTACGAGGCCGCGGGCGAGGTGGTCGAGGCCGGGCCGGCGTCGGGCTTCCGCGCCGGCGAGCGGGTGTTTGTGCCGGGCGCCAACTGCTTCACCACGGCCGCGAACGACCCCGGGTCCCCGCGCGTTTACGGCCTGTTCGGCGGCGCCGCGCGGTTGCTCGTGACCGATGCGCGGCGCGTGGCCCGGATCGACGCCGGGATGGGCGCCGAGGGGGCGCTGCTCGCGCTGGCCGCCACCGCGCGCCATGCGCTGGCGGGGTTCAACACCGCGCTGCCCGACCTGATCGTGGGCCATGGGGTGCTGGGCCGGCTGCTTGCGCGCCTCGCGCTGGCCGCCGGCGGTGCCCCGCCGGTGGTGTGGGAGATCGACGCGGGCCGGCAGGGCGGCGCCGAGGGCTACGAGGTGATCCACCCCGATGCCGACCCGCGCCGCGACTATCGCGCGATCTACGATGCCTCGGGCGCGCCCGATCTGCTCGACAGCCTGATCGGCCGCCTGGCGAAGGGGGGCGAGGTGGTGCTGGCGGGCTTCTACACCCGGCCGCTCAGCTTCGCCTTTCCCCCCGCCTTCATGCGCGAGGCGCGGCTGCGCATCGCCGCCGAATGGGCGCCCGAGGATCTGCTCGCCACCCGGGCGCTGATCGAAGCGGGCGCGCTTTCGCTGGCGGGCCTTGTCACCCACCGCTGCCCGGCGGCCGAGGCGGCGACAGCCTATGCCACCGCCTTCACCGACCCCGCCTGCCTGAAGATGATCCTCGACTGGGAAGGCCCGCAATGACGCTCGACATCCCCAACCTGAAGGACTTCGACGCCCGCCTGCGGGCCGAGGCGGCCGAGGACCCCGGCCTCGAGATCCCGCAGGATCCGCCGTCGAAGAAGACCCAGATCATTGCGATCTACGGCAAGGGCGGGATCGGCAAGTCGTTCACGCTCGCGAACCTCAGCCACATGATGGCCGAGATGGGCAAGCGCGTGCTGCTGATCGGCTGCGATCCGAAGTCCGACACGACCTCGCTGCTGTTCGGCGGCAAGGCCTGCCCGACGATCATCGAGACCTCGACGAAGAAGAAGCTCGCCGGCGAAGAGGTGAGGATCGGCGACGTCTGCTTCAAGCGCGGCGGTGTGTTCGCGATGGAGCTGGGCGGGCCCGAGGTGGGCCGCGGCTGCGGCGGCCGCGGCATCATCCACGGCTTCGAGCTCCTGGAGAAGCTTGGCTTCCACGACTGGGACTTCGACTTCGTGCTGCTCGATTTCCTGGGCGACGTGGTCTGCGGCGGCTTCGGCCTGCCGATCGCGCGGGACATGGCGCAGAAGGTGATCGTGGTCGGCTCGAACGACCTGCAGTCGCTCTATGTCGCCAACAACGTCTGCTCGGCGGTCGAGTATTTCCGCAAGCTCGGCGGCAACGTGGGCGTGGCGGGCCTCGTCATCAACAAGGACGACGGCACGGGCGAGGCCGCGGCCTTCGCCCGGGCGGTCAACATCCCCGTGCTGGCCGCGATCCCGGCCGACGAGGATCTGCGCCGCAAGTCGGCCAACTACCAGATCGTCGGCACGCATGCCGGGCCCTGGGGCGCGCTCTTCGCCGCGCTGGCCGAGAACGTGGCCGCCGCCCCGCCGCTGCGGCCGAGGCCGCTGTCCCAGGATCAACTCCTGGGGCTGTTCGATGCCAAGGAGACCGGCGGCGATGTGGTTCTCGAACCCGCCTCGGACGCCGACATGCGCGGCAAGCACTACGCCCCGAGGAAATCGCTGGAAGTGGTTTACGACGATGTCTGACAGCGCCCTGTCCGTCTGCGAGGTGGCCTACGACGACGTGGCCGGCATTCCCGTCGACCGCGAAGAGGGGGCCGGACAGGGCGGTGCCGCGCCCGACGGCATGGGCTGCGGCATGGGCTGCCACGCCCCGGCCGAGCAGATGGCGGCCGCCGCCCGTGCGGCCGGCAACGGCGCGATCCTCGAGCGCTTCGCTGCCGACTATCCGCGCGGGCCGCACGACAAGCCGGAATCGATGTGCCCTGCCTTCGGCTCGCTCCGCGTGGGCCTCAGGATGCGGCGGGTCGCCACGGTGCTGTCGGGCTCGGCCTGCTGCGTCTACGGGCTGACCTTCGTCAGCCACTTCTACGGCGCGCGGCGGTCGGTGGGCTATGTGCCCTTCAACTCGGAAACCCTCGTCACCGGCAAGCTGTTCGAGGATATCCGCGCCGCCGTCCACGACCTCGCCGATCCGGCGCGCTATGACGCGATCGTGGTGACGAACCTCTGCGTGCCCACCGCCTCGGGCGTGCCGCTGCGGCTCTTGCCCTCCGAGATCAACGGGGTGCGCATCGTCGGCATCGACGTGCCGGGCTTCGGCGTGCCCACCCATGCCGAGGCCAAGGATGTCCTGTCGGGCGCCATGCTCGCCTATGCCCGCGCCGAGGTCGAGGCCGGCCCCGTCCCGGCGCCGCTGGCAGGGCGCAGCGACCGCCCGACGGTCGCGCTTCTGGGCGAGATGTTTCCGGCCGACCCGATGATGATCGGCGCGATGCTCGCCCCGCTCGGGCTGGCCGCCGGGCCGGTGGTGCCGGTGCGCGATTGGCGCGAGCTCTACGCCGCGCTCGACAGCGCCGCGGTGGCGGCGATCCACCCCTTCTATGCCGCCGCGGTGCGCGAGTTCGAGGCCGCAGGGCGGCCCGTGCTGGGCTCCGCCCCCGTGGGCGTCGACGGCACCGCCGACTGGCTGCGCGCCGTGGGCGACACCTTCGGGATCGCTGCCGAGCGCGTGGCCGCGGCGCAGAACGCCTTCGTTCCCGCCGTCCGCGCCGCGCTGGCGCGGGTGCCGGTGAAGGGACGCATCACGCTGTCGGGCTACGAGGGCTCGGAGCTTCTGGTGGCGCGCCTGCTGATCGAGAGCGGGGCGGACGTGGCCTATGTGGGCACCGCCTGCGCCCGCTCGCGCTGGTCCGAGGCCGACCGCGACTGGCTCGAGGCGCGGGGCGTCGCGGTAAAGTTCCGCGCAAGCCTCGCCGACGACCTCGCGGCGATGGACGGGCTCGGCCCCGATCTGGTGATCGGGACCACCCCTGTCGTGCAGCACGCCAAGGAAAAGGCCATCCCCGCGCTCTACTTCACCAACCTCATCTCGGCCCGGCCGCTGATGGGGCCGGCCGGCGCGGGATCGCTGGGCGAGGTCGTGGGGGCCGCCCTCGCCGGGCGCGAGCGCATGGCGGCGATGAAGGACTTCTTCGCCGGCGTGGGCGAGGGCGACGCGGCCGGCATCTGGGAGGGTGCGCCGAATGTTCGCCCGGACTTCCGCGCCCAGCACCAGAAGAAGCTCGACAAGGCTGCCCGCGCCGCCAAGGCGGAGGAGATGATATGAGCCGCCGTCCGGACCCGGGTCGGCAAATTCCTTCCAAGGAATTTGCAAATCTCTTGAAAGAGATTTGCGGCCCTCGCGGCGCGGAGGCCGCCCCATGCTGATCACCGACCACGACCGGGCGGGGGGCTACTGGGGCGCGGTCTATGCCTTCTGCGCGGTCAAGGGCCTGCAGGTGGTCATCGACGGTCCCGTGGGGTGCGAGAACCTGCCGGTGACGAGCGTTCTGCACTACACCGACGCGCTGCCGCCGCACGAGCTACCCATCGTCGTCACCGGTCTGGGCGAAGAGGAGCTCGGCCGCGATGGCACCGAGGGGGCGATGCGCCGGGCCTGGAAGACGCTCGACCCGGCGCTTCCCGCCGTGGTGGTCACGGGCTCGATCGCCGAGATGATCGGCGGCGGTGTGACGCCGCAGGGCACCAACATCCAGCGCTTCCTGCCGCGCACCATCGACGAGGACCAGTGGCAGGCCGCCGACCGGGCCATGACCTGGATCTTCACCGAGTTCGGCATGACCAAGGGCCGGATGCCGCCCGAGGCGAAGCGCGCCCAGGGGGCGAAGCCGCGCGTCAACATCCTCGGGCCGATGTATGGCACCTTCAACATGCCCTCGGACCTGCACGAGATCCGCCGCCTGGTCGAGGGGATCGGGGCCGAGGTGAACATGGTCATGCCGCTCGGCGCCCATCTGGCCGAGATGCGCAACCTCGTGAACGCCGACGCCAACATCGTGCTGTACCGCGAGTTCGGGCGCGGCCTGGCCGAGGTTCTGGGCAAGCCCTATCTGCAGGCGCCCATCGGCGTGGACAGCACCACGAAGTTCCTGCGCAGGCTGGGCGAGATCCTCGGGCTGAACCCCGAGCCCTTCATCGCGCGCGAGAAGCACTCGACGCTCAAGCCGCTGTGGGATCTCTGGCGCTCGGTCACGCAGGACTTCTTCGCCACCGCCTCGTTTGCCGTGGTGGCGAACGAGACCTACGCCCGCGGCCTGCGCCACTTCCTCGAGGTCGAGCTCGGCATGCCCTGTGCGCTGGCGGTCGCCCGGGTGGCGGGCGCCAAGACCAACAACGACGCGGTCCGCGCCACGCTGCACGCGAAGCGGCCTCTGATCGTGCTGGGCTCGATCAACGAGAAGATGTATCTGGCCGAGCTGAAGGCGGGCCACGGCCCCGCGCCGGCCTTCATCCCGGCCTCGTTCCCCGGCGCCGCGATCCGCCGCGCCACGGGGACGCCCTTCATGGGCTATGCCGGGGCCACCTATGTGCTGCAGGAGGTCTGCAACGGCCTGTTCGACGCGCTGTTCCACATCCTGCCGCTGGGCAGCCAGATGGACAGCGCCGCGGCCACCCCCGCAACGCTGCGCCGCGATTTCCCGTGGGATGCGGACGCGAAGGCCGAGCTCGACCGGATCGTGGCCGAACACCCGGTGCTCACCCGCATCTCCGCGGCGCGCGCCTTGCGCGACGCGGCCGAGAAGGCCGCGCTCGACGCCGGCGCCGAGCGCGTGCTGCGCGAGACGGTCCTGAAACTGGGCGCCGCGCCCCCCGGGGCGTGACGGCGCCGCCCATGCGACGACAGGAGGAGAAGGACAATGGCCTACTTCAGCGTCAACACGCACCGCCACCGGGCCGCACGGACCGAGGGCATCGAATATCGTGTCTATTTCGCGCTGATCTTCCTCTTCGCGCTGCCCGTCGCGGTGGCGGGCTGGCTCTGGCCGGTGCTGCGCCACGGGCGCATCCCGGCCGAGGGGCCGGTCGCCCGGGCGCGGGCCGAGGCGCACCAGATCGCGCCGATGATCTTCCGCGGCTGAGGGGCCGCGGGCTGCGAGATCCGTCCGGCCTCCGGCGTCGGGGGCCGGGCGGTCAGGGGGGGGTATCGCCCGCTCCCGACCCGGCCGCAGGGGGTGCGGCGTCAGTCTGACGATCGGGAGATATGCATGGCTGACAACAAGGGCCTGTCCTTCACGGGCCTGACCGACGAGCAAGCGCAGGAGCTGCACTCGGTCTACATGAGCGGGTTGTGGCTGTTCACCGGCATCGCCCTGGTGGCCCACATCCTGACCTACATCTGGCGTCCGTGGTTCTGAGAGGGGGGACGACATGAGCAAGTTCTACAAGATCTGGCTGATCTTCGACCCCCGCCGCGTGTTCGTGGCCCAGGGCGTGTTCCTGTTCCTGCTGGCCGCGATGATCCACCTCGTGGTGCTGTCGAACGGCATCAACTGGTTCGCCACCGCCGCCGCCCGCGCCGCGGGCAACTAGGCAGGCGAGCCGCCACGGCAAAGCCGCGGGCGGCGCCCCGGGCGTCGGCCGCGGCCGACAATCCCAGTCCACGACGGCTAGGCCCCCGGAGTTTTGCGGGGGCTCGCCGCCAAGCGGAGTCGGAAGCATGGCATTGCTCAGCTTCGAGCGAAAATATCGCGTGCGGGGGGGCACGCTGGTCGGGGGCGATCTGTTCGACTTCTGGGTCGGGCCGTTCTATGTGGGCTTCTTCGGCGTCACGACCATCTTCTTTGCCGTCCTCGGCACCCTTCTCATCCTCTGGGGCGCGGTGCTGCAGGGCACCTGGAACCCCTGGCTCATCTCGATCAACCCGCCGCCCCTGTCCTACGGGCTGGGGGCTGCACCGATCAACGAGGGCGGGCTGTGGCAGATCGTGACGATCTGCGCCCACGGCGCCTTCATCAGCTGGATGCTGCGCGAGGTGGAGATCTGCCGCAAGCTCGGCATGGGCTATCATGTGCCCGTCGCCTTCGGCGTCGCCATCTTCGCCTACAGCACGCTGGTGGTGATCCGGCCGATCCTGATGGGGGCCTGGGGCTATGCCTTCCCCTACGGCATCTGGACCCACCTCGACTGGGTCTCGAACACCGGCTACACCTACGGCAACTTCCACTACAACCCCGCGCACATGATCGCGGTGTCGTTCTTCTTCACCACCTGCCTCGCGCTTGCGCTGCACGGCAGCCTCGTTCTGTCGGCGGCCAACCCCAAGGAAGGCACGCTGATGAAGACCCCCGACCACGAGGACACCTATTTCCGCGACCTCATCGGCTACTCGATCGGGCCGCTCGGCATCCACCGGCTGGGCCTGCTGCTGGCGCTGAACGCCGGGTTCTGGTCGGCGGTGTGCATCGTGATCTCGGGCACCGTCTGGTTCGACCAGTGGGTCGTGTGGTGGGACTGGTGGCTGCAGCTGCCGTGGTGGGCCGACATTCCCGGAGGCGTCAATGGCTGAGTATCAGAACATCTTCACCCAGATGCAGGTGCGCGCCGCACCCGAGATGGGCATGGTCGAGCAGGTGGAGCTCGAGAACCGCACACGCGGCGCGAGCTTCTCGAACCTGCTCGGCTGGTTCGGCAACGCGCAGCTCGGGCCGATCTACCTCGGCACCATGGGCGTCATCAGCCTGGCGACCGGCGCCGTCTGGTTCGTGATGGTCGGCTTCTGGTACTGGGATCAGGCGGGCTACAACCCGGCGGTGTTCCTGCGCGACCTCTTCTGGTTCTCGCTCGAGCCGCCGGCGCCCGAATACGGCCTGTCGATCCCGCCGATGCGCGAGGGGGGCTACTTCCTCATCGCCTCGTTCTTCCTGCTGATCTCGGTGCTGACCTGGTGGGTGCGCACCTATCTGCGGGCCGAGGCGCTGGGGATGGGCAAGCATGTCGCCTGGGCCTTCCTGTCGGCGATCTGGCTGTTCCTCGTGCTCGGCCTGTTCCGGCCGCTGCTGATGGGGTCCTGGTCCGAGGCGGTGCCCTACGGCATCTTCAGCCATCTCGACTGGACCAACAACTTCAGCCTCCGCTACGGCAACCTGTTCTACAACCCGTTCCACGCGCTCTCGATCGTGTTCCTCTACGGCTCTGCCCTGCTGTTTGCCATGCACGGGGCCACGATCCTCGCGGTCTCGCGCTTCGGCGGCGACCGCGAACTCGAGCAGATCGTCGACCGCGGCACGGCCAGCGAGCGGGCGGCGCTGTTCTGGCGCTGGACGATGGGCTTCAACGCCACGATGGAGGGCATCCACCGCTGGGCCTGGTGGTTTGCGGTGCTGACCACGCTCACCGGCGGGATCGGCATCCTGCTGACCGGCACGGTCGTGGACAACTGGCGCGAATGGGCGACGCAGATCGGCTACGCGCCGGTCTACGACTAGGAGGGGACGATGTCAGACAACGGCAAGCTCTATTACGAGACCGACCGGCGCGGCCAGATCTTCAACTTCGTGCTCTCCGAGATGCTGCGCGGCGGGCTCTATGCGGCGCTGTTCCTTCTCTCGATCGTGGCGGTGCTCTACGCGATCTGGGGCCTCGGGCTGCTTCTGCCCGAGGACAGCAAGACCGCCCCGCCGCCCATGCCCTTCAGCGCGGTGCAGATCGCGGCACCCGCGGCGAAGGCCTAGGCCCATGGCCTTGGGGAGGGCGCACACCAAAGCGCCCCCCCGTCTGCGTTCGGACGTCTGCCGGTCCGGACTTCGGGCACATGCTGCCCGGTTCCCTTCCCTGCTGGCAACAGGCACCTGGTGCCGTGCGGGGCCGACCCCCTCACGGCACCCTTTTCAATCCTGCCTTCATTCCCGCGAGGGCCGCATGAGCAAGACCCCGCTGCTTGATACCATCACCGGCCCGGCCGACCTGCGCGGGCGCTCCGACGCCGATCTGGCGCGCCTGGCCCAGGAGCTGCGCGCCGAGGTGATCGAGATCGTCAGCCGCACCGGCGGGCATCTGGGGTCCTCGCTGGGCGTCGTCGAGCTGACGGTGGCGCTGCACGCGGTGTTCGACACCCCCCGCGACAAGCTGATCTGGGACGTCGGCCACCAGTGCTACCCGCACAAGATTCTGACCGGGCGGCGCGCCGCCATGCCGCGGCTGCGGCAGCGGGGCGGGCCCTCGGGCTTCACCAAGCGGTCCGAGTCGCGCTACGACCCGTTCGGCGCGGCGCACAGTTCGACCTCGATCTCGGCCGCGCTCGGCTTCGCCGTCGCCCGCGACATGGGCGAGCCCACGGGCGACGCCATCGCGGTGATCGGCGACGGCGCGATGACGGCCGGAATGGCCTACGAGGCGCTCAACCACGCAGGCGACGAGGGCCGGCGGCTGTTCGTGATCCTCAACGACAACAAGATGTCGATCGCGCCGCCCACCGGCGCCATGAGCCGCTATCTGACCCGGTTGCAGACCACCGCGCCGGGCGCGGCGCTGCGCGAAATGGCGGCGGGCTTCGAGGCGCTGCTGCCCACGCCGCTGCGCGAGCATGCCCGCAGGACCCGCCAGCTCGTCACCGGCATGCCGGGCGGCGGGACGCTGTTCGAGGAGCTGGGTTTCACCTACATCGGCCCGATCGACGGCCATTCGATGCCCGAGCTGCTGGCGACGCTGCGGGCCGCCCGGGCCCGGGCGACGGGGCCGGTGCTGATCCACGCGCTGACGGTGAAGGGCAAGGGCTATGCCCCGGCCGAGGCGGCCGCCGACAAGTATCACGGCGTGGCCACCTTCGACGTCGCGACCGGCGCCCAGGCCCGGGCGCGCCCGAACGCGCCGGCCTACACCAAGGTGTTCGGCGAGGCGCTGACCGCGCTGGCCGCGGCCGACGACCGCATCGTCGGGGTGACGGCCGCCATGCCCTCGGGTACGGGCCTCGACGTCATGGCGCGGCGGTTCCCAGGCCGGGTGTTCGACGTGGGCATCGCCGAGCAGCACGCCGTCACCTTCGCCGCCGGCATGGCGGCGGCCGGTCTCAGGCCCTTCTGCGCGATCTACTCGACCTTCCTGCAGCGGGCCTACGACCAGGTGGTGCACGACGTCGCGCTGCAGGGGCTGCCGGTGCGCTTTGCCATCGACCGCGCCGGCCTTGTGGGCCAGGACGGGGCGACCCACTGCGGCGCCTTCGACATCGGCTGTCTTGCCAACCTGCCGGGCTTCACCGTGATGGCGGCGGCGGACGAGGCCGAGCTTGTGCACATGGTCGCCACCGCTGCGGCGCACGATGCCGGCAGCGTATTGGCCACCATCCATTTCGCGCACCTGCAGACGGCTCGTGTCCAACCCGCGGCTGCGGGCAAAGCCCAACGCCGCCTTGGTGGGTTCGCCGTTTTCGTCAAAGGCGATGTGGGCCGGCGGCCCTTTGATCAACTCTTCTTCGTCGCGCTGGCGGGGGGGCAGCGCTTCAACCAGCACCGTCAGCCGTCGAGGCGTGCCGTAGACGTGTATCGGGCCGTGGTCCAGGCGTAGGTCCTGCAACAAGGCGGGAAACGCGGTTTCGAGTTGCGTGATGGCGTTTGACGCGTCGCCAGGGGGCAGCTCTTCGGTGCCGATCTCCAGGACAAAGTCGCTGGGCTCCTGGGCGAAAGCCAGCCCCTTTGCCGCGGGCGCCTCTAGAGCGGCGACCGCGCTGGCGTCATCCAGCAACGGGAACTCGAGTCGCTGTCGCTGTTCGATAAATGCCTGAGAAACCTGGCGCGCCAGCTCACGCATGCGGGCAAAGTACTTGGCACGCTCGGTCACGCCGACAGCCCCACGGGCGTCGAGAACGTTAAAGGTGTGCGAGCATTTGAGCACAAACTCGTGGGCAGGGAGCACCAGTCCAAGGTCGATGCAGCGTTGGGCTTCCTGTTCGTACAACTGGAACATCTCCGTTTGTGCTTCGATGTTGGCATCATCCAGGTTGTAGCGGCTGTGCTCGTACTCGGCGATGCCGTACATTTCGCCATATAGGATGCCGGGCGCGTATTGAATCTGTTTAAAGTGATCCACTCCCTGCAGGAACATGGCGATGCGCTCCAGGCCGTAGGTCAGCTCGACCGCGAC
>CALJZN010000010.1 GCA_937983405.1 uncultured Paracoccaceae bacterium | reverse complement strand
GGCAGCCCCCCCTGCACCGGTGCGGCGTGGCGTGGTGCGGCGTTTCGCGCGCGAAACATGTCCGTGCGACGGGGGGCGGCGTGGCGCGGCGCCGTCTGACGCTGGCAGACGCGCCGGAGGCGGGCGCGCCGCTTCCCGCCCTGCCGCCCGCGGCCGCGCCGCGCCCGCCGATCGCGCGCGTGGCGGGCCAGGCGGCGGCCGAGGCGGCGCTGGCCGAGGTGGCGGCGGAGCTTGCGGCCGCCCGCGCCGAAGGGCGGATGGTGCTGCGCCTGCCGCTCGACGCGGTGGACGAGGGGTATCTCTTGCGCGACCGGATCGCCGCCGACCCCGACGAGGCAGCGGCGCTGCGCGCGAGCCTGCAGGCGCACGGCCAGCGCACCCCGGTGGACGTGGCCGACCTCGGGGGCGGGCGGTTCGGCCTCATCTCGGGCTGGCGGCGGCTGACGGCGCTGCGCGCGCTGCTGGCCGAGACGGGCGAGGCGCGCTTTGCCACGGTGACCGCGCTGGTGCGCCAGCCCGGATCGGCCGCCGAGGCCTATGTCGCCATGGTCGAGGAGAACGAGATCCGCGCCGGCCTCAGCTACTGGGAGCGCGCGCGGATCGCGGTGCGGGCGGTGGAGGCGGGGGTGTTCCCCGACGACCGGGCTGCGCTGCAGCGGCTCTATGCCGCCGCCAGCCGGGCGCGGCGGTCGAAGATCGGCAGCTTCGCGGGCCTTGTGCGCGCCCTCGACGGGGTGCTGGCCTTTCCCGCCGCGCTGGCCGAGCGGCAGGGGCTGGCGCTGGCGCAGGCGCTGGCGGCCGACCCGGGCCTTGCGGCGCGGATCGCCGCCCGGCTGGCCGCTGATCCGCCCGCCGATGCCGCGGCCGAACGCGCCGCGCTGGCCGCCGTGCTGGCCCCGCGGCGGGCCGCGGGCGCCGCGCCGGCGGCCGAGATCCGGCCCGGCCTGCGCCTGAAGGCGGCGCCGGGGCGCATCGTGCTGACGGGGCCTGCGGCCGATGCGGCGTTGGCCGCGCGGATCGCGCGGCTTCTGGCCGCAGGCGCGGAGGGGGCGGCATGACGGGCCCGGGCGCGTTGACACTGCCGCCGCGGCCCGCCAAGGATTGCGCGGGACCGGCGTGCGGGCCGGAGACGGGGAGGGAACGCGGCATGCGCCGACCGGCCGGCGGCCCATGGCCAGCGCTGGCGCTGATCGCGGTGGCGGCGCTTTCGGCCTGCAGCCTGCCCCGCGGCGCCGCCATGCAGGGCGAGATCACCGCCGAGGCGACCGAGGCCGGTGCCGCGCGCACGATCCAGGTCGTTCCCGTGACCCGCGCGACGCTGCCGATGCTGGCCCGCTGGCCGGTGCCGCCCGCGCCCGGCCGGGCGCCGCAGGCCTGGCCCGGCGACGGCGGCGGGCGCGGCGTGTCGGCCCCGGTGATCCGGCCGGGCGACGTGCTGACCGTGCAGATCTGGGAAAGCGACGACAATTCGCTGCTGACCGCGCCGGCGCAGAAGGCGGTGGCGATCGAGGGGCTGACGGTGTCGCCGCGCGGCACGATCTTCCTGCCCTATGTAGGCGAGGTCGAGGTGGCGGGCCGCACCCCCGACGACGCCCGCGCCCATGTCCAGGCGCAGGTGGACAGCGTGCTGTCGAGCCCGCAGGTGGTGCTGGGCGTGACCGCGGGTCGGCAGAACACGGTCGACCTCGTCGGCGGGGTGACGCGGCCCGGGTCCTATCCGCTGCCCGACCGGTCCACCACGGTGCTGAGCCTCATCGCCCAGGGCGGCGGCGTTGCGCCGGGGCTGACGAACCCGCAGCTGCGGCTGGTGCGCGGGGGCGCGGTCTACGGCATCTCGGCCGCGCGGCTCTTCGCGGAACCCGCGCGCGACCTCGTGCTGCGCGGCGGCGACAAGGTGATCGTCGAGGCCGATCCGTCGAGCTTCATCGCGCTCGGCGCCACGGGCAGCCAGACGGTGGTGGCCTTCCCGAAAGACGAGGTCAGCGCGCTCGATGCGCTGGCGCTGATCGGCGGGCTGGAGGCGGGCCGGGCCAATGCGCAGGGCCTTCTGATCCTGCGCGAATACCCCGCCCGTGCGATCCGCCCCGAGGGCAGCGCCGACGGCCCCGACCGGCAGCGGGTGGTGTTCTCGGTCGATCTGACCACGGCCGACGGCCTGTTCAGCGCCCGGAACTTCCGCATCCGGCCGGGCGATCTGGTGCTGGCGACCGAATCGCCCGTCACCTCGGTGCGCACGGTGTTCGGCCTCGTGGGCCAGGTGCTGGGCATCACGAACCGGCTCGACGGCTAGCGGCGATGGCGACCGATCCCGATCCCGCCCGCGGCCACGCCCCGCCCGAGGCCGAGGACGACGACGCGGCCGACCTGCCCGGACGGCGCGGCCGCGGCCGCGGTGCCGGCACCGGCGGGCGCGCCGGCGGCCGCCGGGCGCAGCGGCTGGCGCTGCGCGGGGGGGGCGGCGCGGTCGAGGACGACGGGGGCGGGGACGAGGACGGCGCAGCCCCGGCCGACCGCCCGGTGCGCCCGCCGGTGCCGGCGGCGCGGATGCGGCCGCGCCACTGGGGCGTCCTGCTGTCGTTCCTGATGCTCGTCGTGCTGCCCTGGGGCGTCTCGGGGTGGTACCTGTGGCGCGTCGCCGCCGACCAGTACGCCTCGACCGTGGGCTTTTCCGTCCGGCGCGAGGAATTCCAGTCGGCGGTGGACCTCATCGGCGGGATCGGCCAGATCGCCAGCGGCGCCTCGTCGTCGGACACCGACATCCTCTACAACTTCATCCGCAGCCAGGATCTGGTCGCGCGGCTGGACGCGCGGCTGGACCTCAAGGCGATCTGGTCGCGCCCCTGGCCGGCCGATCCGGTGTTCGCCTTCAACCCCGCGGGCACGATCGAGGATCTGCTCGACTACTGGAACCTGGCCGTCAGCGTGGCCTATGACGGGGCGTCGGGCCTGCTGACGCTGCGGGTGCTCGCGTTCGACGCGGCCGAGGCGCAGGCGATCGCGCAGGCGATCTTCGAGGAATCGAGCCGGCGGATCAACGAACTGTCGGCGATCGCGCGCGAGGATGCGACGCGCTTTGCGCGCGCCGAGCTCGACCGCGCGGTGGCGCGCCTGACCGCGGCGCGGCAGGCGCTGACCGACTTCCGCCTCAAGACCCAGATCGTCGATCCGCAGGCCGACATCCAGGGCCAGATGGGGCTGCTCAACACCCTGCAGGGCCAGCTTGCCGCGGCGCTGATCGAGCTCGACCTCCTGCGCGACAGCGCCCGGCCCGGCGACCCGCGCGTGGTGCAGGCCGAGCGTCGGATCGAGGTCATCGAGGCGCGCATCGCCGAGGAACGGCGCAAGTTCGGCGATGGCGGGCAGGGCCCGGGGGGCGAGGACTATGCCCGCACGGTGGCCGAGTTCGAGCGGCTGACGGTCGAGCGCCAGTTCGCCGAAGAGGCCTACAAGGGCGCGCTGGTGGCCTACGATTCGGCCGTGGCGGACGCGCAGCGGCAGTCGCGCTACCTCGCCGCGCACATCCTGCCCACGCGGGCGGAACGGTCGGCCTATCCGCAGCGGTGGCTGCTCTTCGGGCTCGCCGGCTTCTTCCTGCTCTGCCTGTGGTCGGTGGGGGCGCTGGTCTACTATTCGCTGCGCGACCGGCGCTGAGGCGGCGGGGCAGGGGCGGACAGGAGGGGCCCGCGGGGGCGGGTGCAGCGCGCGCTGCCGCAGGAATGCGTTAGCGGATCGTTCATAGCGTTGCCCCCGACCGACAGGCCGCAAGGGGTGCCGCGATGCCCGATCCCGCCGACTGGCCCGACACCGCCCCGGTGCTGGGCCTGCCCTACCTGCAGCCCGCGCAGGCGCAGAAGCACGTGACGGTGAACGAGGCGCTGCGCACGCTCGACGCTGTCGTGCAGCTGGCCGTCGCCGACCGCGACCGCACCGCGCCCCCCGCCCTGCCCGCGCCGGGCGACCGCCACATCGTGGCGGCGGGGGCGACCGGCGCCTGGGCCGGGCAGGACCACCGCATCGCCCTGTGGGAGGCGCCGGGGGCCTGGGTGTTCCTCGCGCCTGGGCCGGGCTGGCGCGCCTGGGTCGCGGCCGAGGGTGCGGTCGCCACCTTCGACGGCGAGGCCTGGGCCGGGCCGGCAGTGCTGCCGCTGGCCGCTGATCGGGTCAGCGTCGGCGGGGCCGCCGCGGACGGGACGAACCGCCTTGCGGTGGCCGCGGCGGCGACGCTGCTGACGCATCCGGGTGCCGGGGGCGGGCACCAGCTGAAGCTGAACAAGGCCGCCGCCGCCGACACCGCGAGCCTTCTCTTCCAGACCGGATTCTCGGGCCGGGCCGAGATGGGCACGGCAGGGTCGGACGACTTCGCCGTCAAGGTCAGCGCCGACGGCGCCGCCTGGGCCACCGCGCTCGCGGCCGACCGTGCGACCGGCCGCGCCGCCCTGCCTGCGGGCCTGACCCTGCCTGCGGGCAGCGCCGCCGCCCCCGCCGCCGCCTTCGACGGCGACGCCGACACCGGCCTGTGGCGCCCGGCCGCCGATGCGGTCGGCATCGCCGCGGGCGGGACGGAACGGGTACGGGTGACCGCGGCCGGGATGCAGGTCACGGGCCAGATCACCGGCACCGCCGTCGCGCAGTCGGCGACCGACACCACCGCAGGACGGCTGGTGCGGGTGCGCGACTTCGGCCTCGGGGTGGCGATCGGCCTCGGAGCGGGCAACAACCTTAACGACCTCACGGCGACGGGGTTCTACTACAACCCGGCGGCCGCCAACACGCCGGGCAACAACTATCCCGTCAGCACCGCCGGGGCGCTGTGGAACCTCTGGCGCTCGGCCACCAACCACACCCAGATCTTCGTCACCTACCCCGCCGCGGGGGCCGAGCCGCGGGCCTTCCTGCGGTCGCAGGGCCAGTCCGGCTGGTCGGCCTGGCGCGAGATCTACCATGCCGGCACGATCGTCGGCACGGTCAGCCAGGCGGGCGGGATGCCCACGGGCCGCGTCGTCGAGCGCGGC
>CALJZN010000009.1 GCA_937983405.1 uncultured Paracoccaceae bacterium | reverse complement strand
ACGAGGCGGGCCGGATCGTCGCGATCGTCTGCCACGGCACCTGCATCCTGCTGAAGACGCGGCTCTCGACCGGCGACCTCCTGGTCAAGGGCAAGACCTGGACGGGCTTTGCCAACGCCGAGGAGGCCTTTGCCGATGCCTTCGTCGGGCGGAAGATCCAGCCCTTCTGGATCGAGGACGAGGCGAAGAAGATCGAAGGCACCAACTTCGTGGTCCATTCGATGTTCAAGCCCTTCGCCGTGCGCGACGGCAACCTGATCACCGGCCAGCAGCAGTTCTCGGGCGGGGCGGCGGCCGAGCTGGTGGTGCAGGCGCTCGGCCGCTGAGGCCAGGGGGGGCGGGCGCCGGCCCGCCCCCGCAACCGGGCCCGGTCACGTTCGGATCGACGCTGCCCAAGACTTCGGCATGGCCCGGGCCATCGCCGCGGCCCGAGACGTCGCCCCTGCCCGAAATTGCATCCGTCGCGAAGGTCGGCCGGGGCTTTCCTCTTTCCATCGCGCCCCGCGGGCCGCTAGTCTGCCGCGGGAAACGGGGTGGACATGACCTTTTTCAACGAGATGTATCACGACGGCGAAGTCCGCCCGCCCTATGCGCGGCTCGAGGGCTGGACGCGGGCAATGCCGGCCGAACTGCGCCAGATGAAGCAGGCCGAGGCCGAGGCGCTGTTCCGCCGCATCGGGATCACCTTCGCCGTCTACGGCGAGGGCGGCGACCCCGACCGGCTGATCCCCTTCGACATGTTCCCCCGCGTCTTCACCCAGGACGAATGGCGCCGCCTCGAACGGGGCATCAAGCAGCGGGCGCGGGCGCTCAACGCCTTCCTCGTCGATGTCTACGGCCGCGGCGAGATCGTGCGGGCGGGGCGGATCCCCGGCCAGCTCGTCTATCGCAACGCGGCCTACGAGGCGGCGATGGCGGGCTTCGTGCCGCCGCGGGGGGTGTTCAGCCATATCGTCGGCATCGACATCGTGCGCACCGGCCCGAACGACTTCTTCGTGCTCGAGGACAACTGCCGCACCCCTTCGGGGGTGTCCTACATGCTCGAGAACCGCGAGATCATGATGCGGATGTTTCCCGCGCTGTTCCGCGAGAACCGGATCGAGCCGGTGGACAGCTATCCCGAGCGTCTGCGCCGGACGCTGGCCAGCGTCGCCCCGGCGAAATGCGCGGGCGAGCCGACCGTGGTCATCCTGACGCCGGGGCACTTCAACTCGGCCTATTACGAACATTCGTTTCTGGCCGACCTGATGGGCGTGGAGCTGGTCGAGGGGCAGGATCTGTTCGTCGAGGGCGAATTCGTCTTCATGCGCACGACCGAGGGGCCGAAGCGGGTGGACGTGATCTATCGGCGGATCGACGACGGCTTTCTCGACCCGCTGTGCTTCCGCCCCGAGTCGATGCTGGGCGTGCCGGGGCTGATGGACGTCTACCGCTCGGGCGGGGTCACGCTGGCCTCGGCCCCCGGCGCGGGCGTGGCGGACGACAAGGCGGTCTATGTCTACGTCCCCGAGATGGTGCGCTTCTACCTCGGCGAGGAGCCGATCCTGCCCAACGTGCCAACCTGGCAGTGCGGCCAGCGCGAGGATCTCGCCCATGTGCTCGAGCATCTGCCCGAACTCGTCGTCAAGGAGGTGCACGGCTCGGGCGGCTACGGGATGCTGGTGGGCCCCAGGGCAAGCGCGGCCGAGATCGCCGCCTTCCGCGACCGGATCCTTGCCGATCCCGACAGCTACATCGCCCAGCCGACGCTGGCGCTCTCGACCGTGCCGACCTTCGTGGCCGAGGGCCTCGCGCCGCGGCATGTCGATCTGCGCCCCTACTGCCTGGTGGGCGAGCGGGTCGAGCTGGTCCCCGGGGGCCTGACCCGGGTGGCGCTGAGGGAGGGCAGCCTTGTCGTCAACTCCAGCCAGGGCGGCGGCGTCAAGGACACCTGGGTGCTGGCGGAGTAGGGGGCATGCTGAGCCGGACGGCCGACAACCTCTACTGGATCGCGCGCTATGTCGAGCGTGCCGAGACCGCGGCGCGGCTTCTGGAGGTGGGGGCGCGCATCGCGCTTCTGCCCAGCGCCGGGCAGGGCTACCGCAACGAATGGGAGTCGATCCTCCAGGCCAGCGGCACCGCCGCGGGTTTTGCGCGCAAGTACGGCGATCCGGTGCAACGCAACATCGAGAGCTATCTGTTCTTCGACCGCGACAACCCCTCGTCGGTCGCGGCCTGCATCGGACGGGCGCGCGAGAACGGGCGGATCGTGCGCACGGCGCTGACGGCGCAGATGTGGGATGCGCTGAACACCGCCTTCCAGGAGATGCGCGCGCTGGAACGCCGGCCGCGGTCGGAGATGGAGCTGAGCCAGCTGACCGAATGGACGATGCGCCATGCCGCGATGCTGCGCGGCGCGATCGAGGCCACGCTTCTGCGCAACGACGGCTACGATTTCCTCAACATCGGCTTCGCGCTGGAGCGGGCCGACAACACCGCCCGGCTGATGGATGTGAAGTATTACGTCCTGCTGCCGCGGGTGGAGTTCGTGGGCTCGGGCCTCGACAACTATCAGTGGACGACGCTGCTGCGCGCCATGGGGGCGCACCGCGCCTTCCACTGGGCCTATCGTGGCGAGGTCACGGCGGCGAAGATCGCGCATTTCCTGATCCTGAACCGGCAGTGCCCGCGCGCGCTGATCACCTGCGCCGAGGCGGCCAGCCAGCACCTCGACCGGCTGGCGGCAGCCTATGGGATGCGCGGCGCGGTGCAGGACCGGGCGGCGCGGCTTGTGGCCGATATCTCGCGGCTGACGGTCGAGCAGGTGTTCGAGGAGGGGCTGCACGAATACCTCAGCCGCTTCATCGGCGAGATCGCCGCCCTCGCGTCGCTGGTCGATGACAGCTACCTCAGCGGGGACATCTGGTGATCCTGTCGGTCCAGCATCGCACGACCTACCGCTACGACCGCCCGGTGCGCGGCGTGGTGCAAAGCCACCGCCTGACGCCCTCGGTCTTTGACGGCCAGCGCACGCTGGGCTGGCAGGTCGGGCTGTCCGAAGGCATCCGCGGCGGCGGCTTTCGCGACGGGGCGGGCGACTGGGTGCAGGGCTGGTCGGTGCGCGGCCCGGTCGGGGAAATCGTCGTCTTGGTGCAGGGCACGGTCGAGACGGCGGACCTTTCGGGCGTGCTGCGCGGCCACCGCGAGGCCATCCCGCCCGAGGCCTATCTGCGCGAGACCGCGACGACACGCGCCGACCGGGCGCTGGCCGAGCTGGGCCTGGAGGCCGCCGCGGGCCTGGCCGACGCGCTGGCCGCGGCGCACCGGATGTGCGAGGCGGTGGCCGGGGCGATCGTCTGGCGGCCCGGCGCGACCCAGGCCGCGACCACCGCGGCCGAGGCGCTGGCCCGCGGCGAGGGGGTCTGCCAGGACCATGCCCATGCGCTGATCGCGGTGGCGCGCAGCCGCGGCGTGCCGGCGCGCTATGTCACGGGGTACCTGTTCGCCGCCCCCGGCGAGGGGCCGCAGGAGGCCGCGCATGCCTGGGCCGAGCTCTGGGTGCAGGGGCTGGGCTGGGTGGGCTTCGATCCGGCCAACCGCTGCTGCCCCGATGCCCGCTACATCCGCATCGGCTCGGGCCTTGATGCACGCGGGGCGGCGCCGATCCGGGGCATCGCCCGCGGCAACGGCGCCGAGCATCTCGACGTGGACGTTGCGGTGCAGGCGGTGCAGCAATAGCCTCGCGCACCGTTGCAGGGCGCGAGTCGCTGGGGGTAGGGGCGCACATGACCTATTGCGTGGGGCTTCTGCTGGATGCGGGCATCGTGATGCTTTCGGATACCCGCACCAATGCGGGCCTCGACAACATCGCCACCTACCGCAAGCAGTTCGTGTTCGAGGTGCCGGGCGAGCGGGTGATCGCCATCATGACCGCGGGCAGCCTGTCGGTGACGCAGACCACGCTCGCCCGCCTGCGCGAGGCCATCGAGGCCCCGGACGCCGACGAGACGACCTCGATCCTGAAGGCGCAGACGCTTCTGAAGGTGGCCGAGCTCGTCGGCCGCACGCTGTCGGACGTCACCGCCGAGATTTCCGACAAGATGGCCCGCATGAAGCAGGGCGCAAGCGCCAGCCTGATCGTCGGCGGCCAGCGCCGGGGCGGGGACATGCGGCTGTTCCTGATCTACCCCGAGGGCAACTTCATCGAGGCGACCGAGGACACGCCCTTCCTCCAGATCGGCGAGCACAAATACGGCAAGCCGATCCTCGACCGCGTGGTGCGGCCCGACACCTCGCTCGAGGACGCGCAGAAGGCGGTGCTGCTGTCGATGGATTCGACAATGCGGTCCAACCTGTCGGTGGGCCTGCCGCTCGATCTTTTGGTGATCGCGCGCGACGGCTTGCGGGTGACGCTGCGGCGGCGGATCGAGGCCGGCGATCCCCAGTTCAAGGCGATGAGCGAGGCCTGGTCGGCCGCCCTGCGCGACGGCTTCACCCGGATCCGCCTTTAGGGCGGCGATGCGCCGCGTGGTGGTCACCGAACCGGTGCATCCCGAGGCGCTGGCGCTGCTGGCAGGCTGGGAGGTGGTGCGCGGCTGGGAGGTCGGGGCCGCGGCGACCGCGGCAGCGATCGAGGATGCGGATGCCGTGCTGGTGCGCACCGCACCGCTCGATCCGGGGCTGATCGCCCGGGCCGGACGGCTGCGCGTGATTTCCAAACACGGGGTGGGGGTGGACAACATTCCGCTCGACCTCGCGGCCAGGCTCGGCATCGGGGTGGCGAACACCCCCGGGGCCAACGCCGTCTCGGTGGCCGAGCACACGCTCATGCTGATGCTGGCGCTCGCCCGCGGCCTGCCGGGCGGCGCCCCGGCGGTCGAGCTGGCGGGGCGGCGGCTGCTGGTGGTGGGCTACGGCCGGGTCGGCCGGCGGGTGGCGGCGGCGGGGGCGGCGCTGGGGCTGGCGGTGACAGTGTGCAGCCCGCGCCTGGCCGGCGCCGCGACGGCGGAGGGCCATGCGGTGGCGCCCGACCTGCGGGCGGCCCTGGCGGCGGCCGATGTGGTCAGCCTGCACTGCCCGCTGACCGAGGCGACCCGCGGCCTGCTGGGCGCGGCCGAGCTCGCGCTGCTGCCGCCGGGGGCCTTCGTGGTCAACACCGCCCGCGGCGGGCTGATCGACGAGGCTGCGCTGGCCCTTGCCGCGGCCGAGGGCCGGATCGGCGGGGTGGGCCTTGATGTCTTCGCCGTCGAGCCGTTGCCCGATGCCTCCCCGCTGCGGCGGCTGCCCAACGCCGTCCTCACCCCCCATCGCGGCGCGATGAGCGCCGAGGCCTTCCGCCGCATGGGCCTCGAGGCGGCGCAGAACCTGCTCGACGCCTTCGGCCGCGGCCTGCGCGCCGACCGCTGCCTGCTGCCGCCCGGGCGATAGGCGCTAGACCTGCGTGTGCGCCGCGCCGGCGAACAGGGCGGCGGCGGCATCGTAGAAGGCCGCGCGGCGGGCGGGGCGCTCCAGCATCACCTCGTGCCGCGCGCCCTCGATCGTCAAGAGCCGGGCCGCCGGCCAGCGCCCGTGCCGGGTGCGCACCGCGGCCGTGTCGATCACGCTTTCGGCGCTGCCCAGCGCCACCAGCATGGGCAGCGCGGGCGAGGGCAGGGCGGCCAGCCGCCGGGTCTCGCGCAGCGCCTCGGTCATCCAGTGGAAGGTGGGTGTGCCCAGCGCCAGCTCGGGATGGGCCTGCACCGCTGCCTGCAGCGCGGCATAGACCCCGGGATCGCTGGTCAGCACGTTGCCCTCGAAGGGCGCGACCGCCAGATACGGCGTGCCCGGCGGCGGCGGCGGCGCCGCGCGTGCCGTGCGGTTGACGACCCGGGCGGCCAGCCGGAAAGCCGGGCGCAGGAAGGTGGTCAGCGCAATGCCCCACATCGGCGCCGAAAAGGCGACGGCAGGCACCTTCAGCCCTTGCGACAGCGCGCGCAGCCCGATCGCCCCGCCCATGGAATGGGCGACCAGCCCCAGGGGCGCGGGCAGGCCCAGGGCGCGGGCGGCGGCGAGCGTGGCGGCCACGTCCCGCTGGTAGTCGGAAAAGCGTGCGACATGGCCGAGGCGCGGATCGGGGTGCAGCCGCTCGGACAGCGCCTGCCCGCGCCAGTCCGGCAGCAGCAGCCCATAGCCGCGGGCGCCGAACTCGGCCGCGGCAAGGGCGTATTTCTCGGCCCATTCCGAGCGGCCGGGAAACAGCAGCAGCCAGCCGCGCCCGCCGGCCGGCGTCGGGTAGTGCACCAGCCGCAGCCGTACCCCGTCGGCGGCGCGGGTCCAGACTGCCAGGGGTTCGGGCAGCCCGGGGGGCGGCGCGCCCAGGAAGGGCGCGGAGGCGAGCGCAGCGCGGGCGGGCAGGGCGGGCGTGGCAACCATCCGCATCGCCCTTTCCCCCGCCGCGTTCAGCCCAGCGCGCCGGCTAGCTTCATCGCCAGGCCCATGCTGCCCTCGACCTTGAGCCTGCCGGTCATGAAGGCGGCGGTGGGGCTGACGCTGCCCTCGAAGATGCCGCGGAAGGTGGCCAGATCCGCCGTCAGCGTCACATCGGCCTCGGCCTCGGGGTCGCCCGCCCGCGCCCCCCGGCCATCGACAAGGACCGTTCCGGCATCGCGGATCACGAACTTGGCCAGGCCATCGAACCCGCCCCGAAGCCGATCGTTCAGCGCCTCGACGACGGCTTGCACGACCTCGCTCATGCGTCTTCCTCCGATTGTGACCGCCGGGCCACTCGCCTTTTGCTCCGACGGGGTTATCTTCGCCCCATGACGTCTGTGCAACGGATTCTTCGGGCACTTGCCGCCGTTCTCGCGATCGTGGCCGTCGCGCCCGGCGGCGGTGCGGCGCAGCCGGCCGCGGCAGAGGCGGCGGCACCGTCGGCGGTGCTCGACGCGCTGTTTGAGGAGCTGCGCCAGCCCGATCTTGCGCATTGGCGCCGGGTCGAGGCGCGGATCTGGCGCGAATGGTCGCGCTCGGGCTCGGCGGCGATGGACCTGCTGCTGAAGCGCGGGCGCGAGGCGCTGCAGGCGCGCGACATGGTGGCGGCGATCGAACATCTGACGGCGCTGGTGGACCATGCGCCCGACTTCGCCGAGGGCTGGAATGCCCGCGCGACCGCCTACTACATGGCCGGGCAGTACGGCCCGGCGCTGGACGACATCCGCATGGTCCTGGCGCTGGAGCCGAGGCATTTCGGCGCGCTGTCGGGCCTTGGGATGATTCTCGAGGAGATCGGGCTTCACGAGCGCGCGCGCGAGGCCTACAGCGCCTGCCTGGAGATCCATCCGCACCTCGAGGGCGCCAGGGACGGGCTGGCCCGGATCGAGCGGCGGATCGGCGGACTGGCGCTCTAGCCGGCCGGCGGCCGGCGCACGGCAACGGCGGCAGGACGGCGGCAGGACGGCGGCAGGACGGCAGCAGGACGGCAGGCATGGAACGCGAGGCGCGGGTCACGGCGGTCCTCGGGCCGACGAACACCGGCAAGACCCATTTCGCCATCGAGCGGATGCTGGGCCATCGGACCGGGGTGATCGGCCTGCCGCTGCGGCTGCTCGCACGCGAGGTCTACGACCGGATCGTGGCGGCGCGCGGCCCCTCGGTCGTGGCGCTGGTCACCGGCGAAGAGCGGATCGTGCCCGAGCGGACGCAGTACTGGGTCTGCACCGTAGAGGCGATGCCCCTCGGACTCGGCGCCGACTTTGTGGCCGTGGACGAGATCCAGCTGTGCGCGGACCCCGAGCGCGGGCATGTGTTCACCGACCGGCTGCTCAACGCCCGCGGCCTGCACGAGACGATGTTTCTCGGCTCCGAGACGATGCGCGGGGCGATCGCGGCGCTGGTGCCCAAGGTCACCTTCCTGCGGCGCGACCGCTTCTCGGCGCTCACCTACACCGGCGAGAAGAAGCTCAGCCGGATGCCCCCGCGCTCGGCCATCGTCGGCTTCTCGGTCGAGAACGTCTACGAGATCGCCGAGTTCATCCGCCGCCAGAAGGGCGGCTGCGCGGTGGTGATGGGCGCGCTGAGCCCCCGCACCCGCAACGCCCAGGTGGCGATGTATCAGGCCGGCGAGGTCGATCACCTGATCGCCACCGATGCCATCGGGATGGGGCTGAACCTTGACATCCGGCACGTCGCCTTCTCCTCGACGGTGAAGTTCGACGGCCGGCGGATGCGCGCGCTGATCCCCAACGAGCTGGCCCAGATCGCCGGCCGCGCGGGGCGGCACCTTGCGCCCGGCAGCTTCGGTGTCACCGGCGCGGCGCGGCCCCTGCCCGAGGAGGTGGTCGAGGCGATCGAGAGCCACCAGTTCGCCCCGGTGCGCAAGCTGCAATGGCGCAACGGCGATCTCGACTTCGGCAGCCCCGAGCGGCTGATCCGCAGCCTCGAGGCGCCGACCCATCACGACTGGCTGACGCGGGTGCGCGAGGCCGACGACCTGCTGGCGCTGAAGGCGCTGGCAGGCATGCCCGAGGTGCGCGGCAAGGTGCAGGGGCCCCGCGACGTTCGGCTGCTGTGGGAGGTCTGCCGCATCCCCGACTTCCGCGGCATCTCGGAGGCCGAGCATGCCGGACTGCTGGCGCGGATCTGGGGCTTCCTGCACGACGGCGGCTGCGTGCCCGACGACTGGCTGGCGGGCAATGTCGCGCGGATCGACCGGCAGGACGGCGACCTCGATGCGATCTCGAAGCGGCTGGCCTACATCCGCACCTGGACCTATGTCGCCCAGCGCCCGGGCTGGGTGCGCGACGAAGGCCATTGGCGCGAGGTGACGCGCGCGGTAGAAGACCGCCTGTCGGACGCGCTGCACGCGCGTCTGACCCAGCGGTTCGTCGACCGGCGGACATCGGTGCTGATGCGGCGGCTGAAGGAAAAGGAGACCCTCGTGGCCGAGGTCAACGACAAGGGCGAGGTGACGGTCGAGGGCGAATTCGCCGGCCGGCTCGAGGGCTTCCGCTTCCGCCAGGACGCCTCGGCGACCCCCGATGCCGCGCGCACGCTGCGCCAGGCGGCCTGGGAGGCGCTGCGCCCGGAATTCGCCCTGCGCGCCGACCGCTTCTACAACGCCCGCGACACCGAGATCGACTTCACCACCCAGGGCGGGCTGATGTGGGGCACCGCCGCGGTGGGCAAGCTGGTGGCCGGGCCCGACCCGATGAAGCCCGGGATCGAGGCCTTCGTCGACGAGGAGGCGGGGCCCGAGGTGGCCGAGAAGGTCCGCCGGCGCCTCCAGCACTTCATGGACCGCAAGATCGCCGCGCTGTTCGACCCGCTGATCGCGCTGCAGCGCGACGAGACGCTGACAGGCCTGGCCCGCGGCTTCGCCTTCCGCCTCGTCGAGGCGCTGGGCATCCTGCCGCGCGATGGCGTGGCCGAGGATGTGAAGGCGCTGGACCAGGAGGCGCGGGCCAGCCTGCGGAGGCACGGCGTGCGCTTCGGCCAGTTCACCGTGTTCCTGCCCGCGCTGCTCAAGCCGGCGCCGACCCGGCTGCGGCTGGTGCTGTGGTCGCTGGCGCACGGCGTGCAGGAGTTCCCCGAAAGCCCGCCGCCGGGGCTGGTCACCATCCCCAACCTGCGCGAGGTGCCGCGGATCCACTACACGCTGGCCGGCTACCGCCCCGCGGGCGCCCGGGCGATCCGCATCGACATGCTGGAACGGCTGGCCGACATCCTGCGCGCCAAGGATGCGCGCGCGGGGTTCGAGGCGGTGCCCGAGATGCTGTCGATCACGGGCCTGACGCTGGACCAGTTCGCCGACCTCATGGGCGGGCTGGGCTACAGGGCCGTGAAGGGCGAGCGGCCCAAGACCCGCCCGGCGGCCGAGGTTGCCCCGTCCGCCGCCGCGGCGGCGGATGCCGAGGCGGCGGCGGGGGGCGCGGCGGCGGAGGTCGCGGCGGCGGGGGCAGAGGCGGCGGGGGCAGAGGCGGCAGCCGGACCTTCCGGCGCTGTGCCAGAGGCCGCCCGGGCCGACGCCCCCGGCCCCGGGGCGGGGGCCGCAGGCGGCGCCACGGCCGCGCCGGAGCCGCCGGCAGAAGCGGAGGACGCCTTGCGCAGCCGGGCAGAACCGGGGGCCGGGGCGGCCGGCGCCACGGCGATGCCGGCCGGGCCCGGCGCTCCGGTCGAGACCGAAGTGTTCTATCTGTTCACCTGGGCGCCGCGGCGGACCGACCGCGGTCCGCGCGACGCCGGCCATCGCGGCGCCGCAGCGGGCGCCCCTGCGGGGCGCGAGCGCAGTCCGCGCGGCGAGCGCGCGCAGGGAGAGCGTCCGGCGGGCGGGCGCCCGGCAGATGGGCGTCCGGCGGGCGGGCGTCCGGCGGGCCAGCCTGCGCAGGCAGAGCGCCGTCCGCGGTCGGGCAGCAAGCCGTCGGCCGCTGCGGCCGATGCCCCCGGCGCCGAGGACGCCGTCGCGGCCGCGCCGCGGCTCGGTGAAGGACCGCCGCGCGAGGACCGCCCGCGCGAGGACCGCCCGCGGGGCGAGCGGGCCCGGGGCGGCGAGCCGCGCCCGCAAGAGGGCCGCCCGCGCGAGGATCGCGGCAACGGCAGGGTCGCCGAACGGCCGGGCGGCGGACAGGGCGGCGGAAAGGGCGGCGGCCAACAGGGCGGCGGCCGGCATCAGGCCGAGGGTCCGCGCGGGCAGGACCAGCGCCCCCGCGCCTATCAGGCCGGCCCGCCGGACAAGCCCAGGGATCGGATCGACCCCGACAACCCCTTTGCCAAGGCGCTCATGGCGCTGCGCGACAAGACGTGACGGCAGGGGGCCGGCGCCCCGCAACCTGCCCTGCCCCCGGGCCGGGGCCGGCGGCCGAACGGGCGCGGCTGGACAAATGGCTGTTCGTCGCCCGGCTGTTCCGCAGCCGGGCGCTCGCGGCGGCGGCGGTGGCGGAGGGCGCGGTGCGGGTGAACGGGCGGCGCGTGACGCGGCCCGCGCAGCCGGTCGGGCCCGGAGACGTGCTGACGCTGGTGCGCGGCGGGCAGGTGCAGCTGCTGGAAATCGCTGCGCTCGCCCCGCGCCGGGGGGGCGCGGCCGTGGCCGCGGCGCTCTACCGCCTGCGGGCTCCGGCCGCCGCCGGCGCGGCCGACCGTGGCGCCCCGGGTGCCGCAACGGCTTGATTGATCCTGCCCGTCGGTCTAGCTACCCCTGCGTCAGACCGGAGAGCGTCCGCATGACCTATGTCGTCACCGAGAATTGCATCGCCTGCAAATATACCGACTGCGTCGAGGTGTGCCCGGTGGACTGCTTCTACGAGGGGCAGACCATGCTGGTGATCCACCCCGACGAGTGCATCGACTGCGGCGTGTGCGAACCCGAATGTCCCGCCGACGCGATCCGCCCCGACACCGAGCCCGACACCGAGAAATGGGTCGAGTTCAACCGCAAGTATTCCGCGCTCTGGCCGGTGATCATCACCAAGAAGGATCCGCTTCCCGGGGCCGAGGCGCGCGACGGCGAATCGGGCAAGCTCGAGAAATACTTCTCGCCCGAACCCGGCGCGGGCGGCTGAGCACGGCGGTGACGGCGGACGCGCGACGGGGCCCGGTGCGGCCCGCCGTCGTGCCGCAGCCGCGCCGAAGGGCGTGCGGCGCCCCGGGTGCGGCGCGCCGTCCCGCCCCGGGGACTTTGAAACCGGGAAGCGATGTGCTACATCTTGGATGTTGTTCCGAGACCAACGCCCGGACGGACCGCGGGAGTGCTCGCCCGCGCGCCCGTTTTTGACGACGAAAGAACCCGACGCCGGGGCAAGCCCTGCCCGGTCGGTTTTTTTGTCGCCCGGGACGGGGCCTGACCGAGAAAGCGACCGCGATGACCAAAAGCAAGAAAGCCGAGTTTCGTCCGAACGACTTCGTCGTCTACCCCGCGCATGGCGTGGGGCGGATCATCTCCATCGAGGAGCAGGAGATCGCCGGGATCCGCCTGGAGCTCTTCGTCATCTCGTTCGAAAAGGACAAGATGACGCTGCGCGTGCCCACCCACAAGGCGACCGAGATCGGCATGCGCTCGCTCTCGACCCCCGATGTCGTGAACAAGGCGCTCGAGACGCTCAAGGGCAAGGCGCGGGTGAAGCGGGCGATGTGGTCGCGCCGCGCGCAGGAATACGAGCAGAAGATCAACTCGGGCGACCTTCTGTCGATTGCCGAGGTCGTGCGCGATCTGCACCGCAACGACGACCAGCGCGAGCAGTCCTACTCCGAGCGCCAGCTCTACGAGGCCGCGCTGGAGCGGCTGACGCGCGAGGTGGCCGCGGTGAGCGGCCTCGACGAGACGCTGGCCGCGCGTCAGGTGGGCAGCGTGCTGGTCTCGCGCGCCGCCTGATCCGCGCCCTCGCCAGCGGCGCCGCCGCCGGGGCGTCGGCGCCGGCCGGCCCGCAGACCGTTGCCGGGGCGAGGCCGCGCAGCTAAGCAGAGGGCGGGCGTTTCCCGGCCCCGGAGAGTTCCGGCATGACCTTCGCACTGGGCAGCATCTTCTACGAGATCGCCGCCCTCGTTCTGCTGGCGGCGGCGGTGGGGTTCCTCGGGCTGCTGCTGCACCAGCCGCTGGTCGTGGCCTTCATCGCGGTGGGCGTGCTCGCAGGCCCCGACGTGCTGGGGCTGGCGACCTCCACCGCCTTCATCGGCACGCTCAGCCAGATCAGCATCGCCGTGCTGCTGTTCCTCGTCGGCCTCAAGCTCGACATCGGGCTGGTGCGCAGCATCGGGAAGGTCGCGGTCGCCACCGGTCTGGGGCAGGTGGGCTTCACCTCGCTGTTCGGTTTCGCGATCTGCCTCGCGCTCGGGCTCGATGCGCTGACCGCGCTCTACGTCGCCGTGGCGCTCACCTTCTCGTCCACCATCATCATCGTCAAGCTTCTGACCGACAAGAAGGAGCTCGCCGCGCTGCACGGCCGCATCGCGCTCGGCTTCCTGATCGTGCAGGACATCTTCGTGGTGCTCTGCATGGTCACGCTCTCGGCGCTGGGGGTGGGGCTGGGCGAGGATGCGGGCAGCCTGGCCGAGGTGGCGGGGGTGTTCCTCGGCGGGCTCGGTATGGTGGGTTTCGTCGCGGCCTTCGTGCGGTTCGTCGCCACGCCCCTGACAGGGCTGATCGCCCGGTCGTCCGAGCTTCTGGTGATCTTCGCCGTGGGCTGGGCGGCGGGGCTTGCGGCGGTGGGCGACGCGCTGGGCTTCGGCAAGGAGCTCGGCGGGCTTCTGGCGGGCGTCTCGCTCGCCTCGACCCCCTACCGCGAGGCGATCGTCTCGCGGCTGGCCAGTCTGCGCGACTTCCTGCTGCTGTTCTTCTTCATCAACCTCGGCGCCGGGCTGAACCTGTCGGCGCTGGGCGACCAGCTGCTGGCCGCCACCGTCCTGTCGGTCTTCGTGCTGGTGGGCAACCCGCTGATCGTGCTGGCCATCATGGGCTACCTGGGCTACCGCAAGCGGACCGGCTTCCTGGCCGGGCTGACGGTGGCGCAGATCAGCGAGTTCTCGCTGATCTTCATGGCGATGGGCGTCTCGATCGG
Source organism: uncultured Paracoccaceae bacterium (assembly GCA_937983405.1). Classification (GTDB taxonomy): domain Bacteria; phylum Pseudomonadota; class Alphaproteobacteria; order Rhodobacterales; family Rhodobacteraceae; genus JAHDXW01. The sequence continues at coordinate 3,831 of CALJZN010000009.1, read as the reverse complement.
GCATGTGGACGACAGCGCCATGGGGCTTGTGACCATGGTCGGCCTCGTGACGATCGCGCTGTCGGTCTACATGATCGTCTGGTCGCATCACCTGTATGCCCTGGTCGAGCCGCTGCTGGGCCCCTTCGAGCGCCGGAACGCCTGGCGGGAAGAGGCTGGGGACGAAACCGAGGCCGCCGCGCGTCCCCACGACTTCGTCATCTTCGGCCTCGGCCGCTACGGCTGCCGCATCGGCGCGGGGCTCAAGGCGTCGGGGTTCCGCGTGCTGGGGATCGACCACGACCCCGAGGCGTTGCAGCGCGCCCGCAGGCTGGGCTTCGATGTCGCCTTCGGCGATGCCACCGACCCCGAGTTCATCGCGCATCTGCCGCTCCGGGGCGTCCGGGCCGTGGTGGCCGCGGTCTCGCGCGAGCGCGGGGCGCTGACCGAGGCCAACCCCCAGATCGCCATGCTCGAGGGGGTGCGGGCGGCGGGCTTCGCGGGCACGGTGGCGCTGTCGGTGGACCGCGCCGAGGATGCCGACATGCTGCTCGGGCGCGGGGCCGACATGGTCTTCGTGCCGCTGGCGGACGCGGCCGACTTCGCCGTGGAGCGGCTGGCGGCCGCCGCCCGGCCGGCTCAGACGGGCAGCGGTGCATCGGCCTTGAGCTGACCCATCACGATCTGGCTGTGCACCCGGGCGACCGCGGGGTGGGGCAGCGGGACGTCGTGGATCAGCCGGTTCAGCGCCGGCAGGTGGGCGCAGAACACCCGCAGCAGATCGTCGGCCTCGCCCGCGAGCGTCCAGGCGCCGACGATCTCGGGTCGGGCCGGGCGGCGGCAAGGCAGGCGAAGCTGCGCGCGGCGTCGCGGGCGTGGACGGCCATCTGCACCTCGACGAACGCCTGCACCGCAAGGCCCGGCCGCGCAGCCTTCGCACCGAACGCCCGGAGCGCACGGACCTTCGCGCGACCCCCGCGGGCGGCGCAGGATGGGCCCGCGTCCGTGCAACCGAGCAGGAGCGCGCGATGGGTCCCTTTCCGCATCAGGCCCCGAAGGCCGTCATCTCGCCGCACAACTCCGCCGGCAGCGACGGGTTCGCATTCGTCGAGTTAGCCCATCCCGAGCCGCAGCGGCTGCGCGAGCTGTTCGCGCAGATGGGCTTTGCCCCGACCGCGCGGCACCGGACCCGGGCGGTCGAGCTCTGGCAGCAGGGCGACATCACCTTTGTCCTGAACGCCGAGCCCGGCACCCATGCCGCCGCTTTCCTGGCCGCGCACGGGCCCTGCGCCCCCGCGATGGGCTGGCGGGTGGCGGATGCCGCCCATGCCTTCGCCCATGCCGTGGCGCGGGGGGCCGAGCCCTACACGGGCCCGGGCAGGCCGCTCGACCTGCCGGCGATCCGCGGGATCGGCGGCTCGCCGATCTGCTTCACCGGCCGCTGCGGCGCAGCCGACCCCTCCGACGCCGAGTTCGACCAGGTCGCGCCGCCCAGGCCCGAGCGCGTGGGGCTGCAGTGTCTCGACCACCTCACCCACAGCGTCCGCCGCGGCAACATGGACCGCTGGGTCCGTTTCTACGGCGATCCGTTCGGCTTCCGCGAGATCCGCTTCTTCGACATCGAGGGGAAGCAGACCGGCCTTGACGGCCGCGCGCCGACCTCGCCCTGCGGCCGCATCCGCATCCCGATCAACGAGGACCGCGGCGACACCGGGCAGATCGCGGAATGTCTGCGCCGCTACAACGGCGAGGGCGTGCTGGACGGCGGCGAGACGCGCATCCTGCTGCTGATTTTCTCCAGGACGGCAATCGGCCCGATCTTCTTCGAGGTCATCCAGAGGAAGGGCGACGCCGGCTTCGGCGAGGGCAATTTCCGCGCGCTGCTCGAACCGATCGGGCAGGATCAGATCGAGTGCGGCGTGCTGCCGGCCGGATGACGGGGGGGCGCGCCCTGGGCGGCGGCTGCTGGCCGGCGGCTGGCCGCAGGCCAGGGATGCAGGCGCGCCGCCCCGCCGCGGGCAGCGCCGGTTGACGGCGGTCACCCGGCGGGGATCACCAGCTGGATGGTGCGGCCCCCCTTGACATAGCGCAGGTCGCGCTCGCCGATCGAGGCAACCTCGCCACCGTCAAGCCGGTCGCCCACCCGCACCTCAAGGATCGTGCCGTTCGACATGCGCACCAGCGCCCGCCGGGCGTTGGGGGTGCCGAACACCCCGATGAGGTTCGTCTCGCGCAGGTTGATGGCGCGCGTCTGGGTGGCCTGCTGCGCCACCGAGGCGCGCGAGGGCATCGGCGGCATCGCGGCGATCCGGATGTCCTCCTCGTCCTCGGCCTCGGCGGCCGGGGGCGGGGCGGCGGCCGCGGTGGCCGTGGCGGCGGCGCCCCGCGCGGCGGGCGGGGGGGCCGCCGGCGGGGCGGATGCGGCGGAAGCCGCGGCGGCCACCGCCCGCTCGACCCGGCGGGCGAAATCGGCCGGACGCGGGGCGGGCCGCAGCGAGCGCTGGACGGCATAGGGGCTGAGCGCGGCGAGGTCCGGCGCGGCTTCGGCCGCGGGCGGGCGGGCCGCCGCGGCTTCGGCGGCGGCCTCGGGCCGCGGGCGCGGCGGGCCTACGCGAAAGGCGATGGTTCCGGGCGGAGCGGGCGCGCCCGCGGCGGCCGCCGCTTGCGGGTCGGCAACCGGCCCAGGGACGCGGGCCGCCGCGGCAACGTCCGCATCCGCCGCAGCCCCGGCCCCGGCAGGCGGCAGGCTGGCCGGGCGCGGCCGCGGCGGCGGCCCGGCGAGCGCGGGCAGCGCCGCGAAGGTTGCCGCCGCTCCGTCGGCTTCGGCGGGGGCCGCGCCGGGGTCGGGCAGCGCTGTCAGGGCAGAGATGCCGGGAACCGCCTCGGGCGCCAGCGCGCGTGTCGCGAGCGACGCTTCGGGTGGGGGGCCGGCGGCCGCGGCGGCCGGGGCGCGGGCCGACGCGGCCGCGGCGGCCGGCGCGGCGGGGGCGTCGGACCGATCGGGCAGCGCGCTGCCCGGGCGTGCCCGGGGCGCAGGTCGCCGCAGGTCGGGCAGGGCTTCGAAGGTTGCCGCGGGCAGGATGCCGTCCGGGACGTCCGGCGGGGCAGCCGCGAGGGCCGCGGCCCCCGCCGCCGCAGTCTCGGCCGCCGCCGCCGCGCCCGTCCCCCCCTCCGCCGCAGCCCCGGGCGCGCCGGTGGCGGCCTCGGCGCCCCCTGCCGAAGCAGCGGCGGGCACGTCGCCGCCGCCGGCCGTGGCGACAGCCGCGGCGGGCGGCTCGGGCACCGCGAGGGCCGGTGCGGGGCGCGGTGGGGGCGCCGGGCGCGGACGTCCGGCGATGACGGGCACGCCTTCGGGGGTCAGCCGGCCGTCCGGGATGGCAACGACAAGCCCGCGCTCGTCCAGCGGGAAGGCCGCGGCGAAGGCCGGGGGCGGGGCCAGCGCCGCGGGCGCGGCGCCGGTGGCCGGTGCCGGCGCCAGCCCGGCGGTGCTCCGGCCGGCCTCGGCCGAGGCGTCGGGGGCCGGGGCAGCCAGGACCAGGGCCAGCACGGCACCCGGAAGCGGCTGCAGCACGGGCGGCTCTGCGGCCGCCATCGGCGGCAGCGGCCAGATGCCGGCGATCGGGTCGAACGGCGGCGGCGGCTCCTCGGCGGCGGCCTCGGCCGCCGGCGGGGCGAGGGCGCCGTCCCACATCGGCGCCGCCGACCCTGCCGGGGCGGGCGGCAGGCGCGCCAGCGGCGCCAGGACGCCGCCGTCAGGGCCGCCCTCCGGCAGGCCGGCGGCATCCCGGGCCACGACGGGGGCCAACGGCTCTGCCGCGGCCCCGGAAACCTCGGGAGAGGGGGCGGCGGCCG
>CALJZN010000008.1 GCA_937983405.1 uncultured Paracoccaceae bacterium | reverse complement strand
GGCGCGGCCGCGGGCGCAGGGGCGACGGGCCGGCAGGCTCGGGCGCAGCCCCGCGTCCCGCGCCCAAGACCGGGCCCGGCGCCGGGCCGAGCGCGGCATCCACCGCGACGTCAAGCTCGGGGGGCTGCGGTCGCTCCGCCGGGGGCGCGCGCGTGGCCGCGACGGGGGCCACCGCGGGCCGCGGGCGGGGGCGCAGCGGCGGCGCCGAATCGCCGTCCTCGATCACTGCCGCGGCCGCCGGGACGGGCCGCGGGCGGGGGCGCAGCGCGAGGCCGGGCTCGAGCGCATCGCCCTCTTCCGCCAGCGCCTCTTCGCCCGGGGCGGACGGTCGCGGCGCGGGGCGCAGCACCGCCCCGGCATCGGGTGCGACGACCGTCGCCGCGGCCGGCCGGGGCAGCGGGCGGGCCGAGGTGGAGGGCGCGCTTGCCGCGGCGGCCAGCGCGAAGGAAACGGCCAGCGCCGCGCCGAGAATGCCCCCCCGGATCACCCTGCCCGTCATGTCCCTGCCTTCGCGCGCCCGAAGTCGGGCGCGTCGGTATCCTGCCCGGCCTCGATGATACCGCGGCGGATCGCCCTTGTCCTGGTGAAATAGGCATGCAGATGCGGACCGTCGCCCATCCGGATCGCCCGTTGCAGCGCAAAGAGCTCCTCGGTGAAGCGCCCGAGAATCTCGAGCGTCGCGTCGCGGTTGTTCAGGAACACGTCGCGCCACATCGTCGGATCGCTCGCCGCGATCCGGGTGAAGTCGCGAAAGCCGGCGGCGGAATACTTGATCACCTCGCTGTCGGTCACCCGGCCGAGGTCATCGGCGACGCCCACCATCGTGTAGGCGATCAGATGCGGGGTGTGCGAGGTGACGGCCAGCACGAGGTCGTGGTGGTCGGCGTCCATCTCGTCCACGTTCGACCCCATCGCCGCCCACAGCGCCCGGAGCCGCGCCACGGCGGCCGGGTCGGTCCCGGGCTCGGGCGTCAGGATGCACCAGCGGTTGCGGAACAGCGTGGCAAAGCCTGCGCGCGGGCCGGAATGCTCGGTTCCCGCCAGCGGATGGCCGGGGACGAAATGCACCCCCGGCGGGATGTGCGGCGCCACCGCCGCGATCACCGCGCGCTTGACCGAGCCCACGTCGGTCACCGTCGCTCCGGGCTTCAGCGCCGGCGCGATGGCGCCCGCGACCTCGCCCATCGCGCCCACGGGAACGCAGAGCACGACCAGATCGGCCCCCTCGGCCGCGGCGGCGGCGGTCCCATGCACGCTGTCGCAAAAGAGCTCGCGCGCCGCGGCGCGGGTCTCGGCCGTCCTCGCATGGCCGGCGATGTGGCCTGCCAGCCGTGCCGCGCGCATGGCGTGGGCCATGGACGAGGCAATAAGCCCAAGCCCGATCAGCGCCACCCGGTCGTAGATGGGCCCGGCGGTCATGCCCGCCCCCCGAGGTGGCGGGCGATGGCCTCGGCCACGCGCTGGGTTCCGGCCTCGTCGCCCACGGTGATGCGCAGCGCCTCGGGAAAGCCGTAGGAGGCGACGCGGCGCACGATGATGCCCTCGGCCCTGAGCGCGGCGTCGCAGGCCGCCGCCGCCGCGGCCGAAGGGAAGCGGGCCAGCACGAAGTTGGCCGCGCTGTCGTCGCAGCCAAGCCCCAGCGCCCGCAGCCGCGCCGTCAGAAGGGCGCGCAGCCGCGTGTTCTCGTCCCGGCAACGGGCGACATGGGCGCGGTCGCGCACCGCCGCCGCGGCCGCCTCGAGCTGGGCGACCGACAGGTTGAAGGGCCCGCGCACCCGGTTCAGCACCTCGATCACCGCGCGGGGGCCGAAGCCCCAGCCGATGCGCAGGCCCCCGAGGCCGTAGATCTTCGAGAAGGTGCGCGTCATCACCGCGTTGTCGCGTGCCGCGACAAGGCCCGCATGGCCGTCGAACCCCTCGACATATTCCGCATAGGCGCCGTCGAGCACCAGCAGCGCCTGCGGCGGCAGCCCCTCGGCCAGCCGCGCCACCTCGGCCTCGGCGATCATCGTGCCGGTGGGGTTGGCAGGGTTGGCCAGAAAGACAAGCCGCGTCCGCGGCCCGCAGGCGGCAAGGATCGCGTCCACGTCCACCCGCCGCTCGCGTTCGGGCACCTGCACCGGGGTCGCCCCCGCCGCCAGCGCCGAGATGCGATACATCAGGAAACCGTGTTCGGTATGGATCACCTCGTCGCCCGGGCCGGCATAGGCCTGGCAGAGGAAGGTGAGGATCTCGTCCGACCCGGCGCCGCAGATGATGCCGTCGGGGTCGAGCCCGTGGACCTCGCCGATCGCGCGGCGCAGCTCGGCATGGTCGGTCGAGGGGTAGCGGTGCAGCCGGCCGGCCGCCGCACCGAAGGCCGCCAGCGCCGCCGCCCCGGGGCCGAAGGGGTTCTCGTTCGACGACAGCTTGAGCGGCTCGGCCACGCCCGGCACCTGCGCCTCGCCGCCGACATAGGGCGCGATGTCGAGGATGCCGGGTTGCGGGCGGATCGCATGGGTCATGGGTGGCCTCGGGTCTGGCCCCGGATCGGGCGGCGGGGCGAGGCCGTCATAGCCGCCCTCTCGGGGCGATGCCAGCCCGGCCCGCCCGCCGCGCTAGCTGGCCAGCACGTTGCGGAACTGCCAGGGGTCGGTCTCGTCGATGTCCTCGGCGAACTGGGTCCAGCGGTTCGACAGCGGCGTCCAGTCGGTGTAATGCGCCTCGAGCCGGCCGAGATAGGGGCGCTGGATCTCGAGGCAGCGGACGTGATCCATCTCGTCGGCCTCGACGATGCCCGCCCGGGGGTTCTCGAGCGCCCAGACCATGCCGGCCAGCACCGCCGAGGACACCTGCAGCCCGGTCGCGTTCTGGAAGGGCGCCAGGTCGCGCGTCTCGTGGATCGACAGGCGCGAGCCGTACCAGAGCGCGTTGCGGGGGTGGCCGTAGAGCAGCACGCCGAGCTCGTCGCCGCCGTCCACGATCTCGTTCTCGTCCAGGATGCGGTGGCGCGTCTGGATGCGGCCCGAGCCGAAGGTCTCGTGCAAGGACAGCACCGCGTCGTCGCAGGGGTGGTAGGCGTAATGGCAGGTCGGCCGGTAGTCGGGGTGATCGCCCGCGCCCAGCGTGTAGTAGTCGGCAATCGAGATCGCCTCGTTGTGGGTGACGAGAAAGCCGTATTGCGGCCCGGGCGTCGGGCACCAGGTGTGGACGCGGGTGATCGCGCCGGGGCGCTCCATCCAGATCGCGGCGCGGCAGCCGTGGTCGTGGCGGTGCCCGTCCTCGGGGAACCAGCGCTCGTGCGTGCCCCAGCCCAGCTCCGCCGGCTGGAACCCCTCGGCCACGAAACCCTCCACCGACCAGGTGTTGACGAAGGTGCCGATCTCCTTGTGGCGCACCGACTTCTGGGTGTCGCGCTCGGCGATGTGCACGCCCTTGACGCCAAGGCCCTGCATCAGCCGCGCCCAGCCCTCGCGGCTGTGCGGGGCCGGGCCGGGCCGGCCAAGGTCGCGGGCGAGCGTGAGGAGTGCCTCCTTGACGAACCACGACACCATGCCCGGATTGGCCCCGCAGCAGGAGATGGCGGTCGTCCCGCCGGGGTTGGCGGCCTTCTCGTCGCGCACCGCCTGGCGCAGCGCGTAGTTGGTGCGCAGCGCGTTGGGCAGGCTCTTGTCGAAGTAGAAGCCGCCCCACGGCTCGACCACCGTGTCGATGTAGGGCACGCCCCGCGCGCGGCAGAAGCGGATGAGGTCGAGCGAGGCGACATCGACCGAGAGGTTGACCACGAAGCCCGCGCCGGGCGTCAGCACCGCGCCCAGCACCGCGCGGTAGTTCTCGCGGGTCAGCGCCGTCTGGATGTGGGTGATCCCGCGCTGGACCATGAAGGTGCGGTGCTCGCCCTCGGGCTCGATCACCACAAGGCGGCGGGGGTCGTAGGCAAGATGCCGCTCGATCAGGGGCAGCGTGCCCCGGCCGATCGAGCCGAAGCCGATCATCACGATGGCGCCGTCGACGCGGCCGTGGCAGGGCCAGATGGTCATGGGCAGGCCTTTGCGGGCTGGAGGGGCAAGCAAAAGGGGCCGCGCGGTCCGCGCGGCCCCCTGCGGAAGCGTCACGCGGATGCGGTCAGCCGTTCTTGGCGTAGTATTCCACGACGAGGTTGGGCTCCATCTGCACCGGATAGGGCACATCGCCCAGGCCCGGGGTGCGCAGGAAGGTCGCGGTCAGTTTGGCGTGATCGACCTCGAGATAGTCGGGCACGTCGCGCTCGGTCAGCTGGATCGCCTCGAGGATCGCAGCCATCTGCCGCGACTTCTCGCGCACCGCGATCACGTCGCCTTCCTTGACGCGGTAGGAGGCGATGTTGACGCGCTTGCCGTTCACGGTGACGTGGCCGTGGTTCACGAACTGGCGCGCGGCGAAGATCGTGGGCACGAACTTGGCGCGGTAGACCACGGCATCCAGCCGCCGCTCGAGCAGCCCCACAAGGTTGGCGCCGGTGTCGCCGCGCACGCGCGCGGCCTCGGCGTAGATGCGCTTGAACTGCTTTTCGGTGAGGTCGCCGTAGTAGCCCTTGAGCTTCTGCTTGGCGCGCAGCTGGGTGCCGAAGTCGCTGAGCTTCTGCTTGCGGCGCTGGCCGTGCTGACCGGGGCCGTATTCGCGCCGGTTGAGCGGGGATTTCGGGCGGCCCCAGATGTTCTCGCCCATCCGGCGGTCGATCTTGTACTTGGCAGCGGTGCGCTTGGTCACCCCTGATCTCCTTCCTGCGTTGAAGGGCGTTGTCCTCTTCCGGTCGCCCGGACGACAGGCCTCCCCTTGCGGGGGCCGCCAACACCAAAAATTGCCCAGGGGCCGCCGCTGCAGCCCGGGCCGCAGGGTGCTAGCCGCGGCGGCCTGTCCTGTCAATGCCCGGCGCACCGCCCGGCGTCAGTGGTGCAGGCCGATCCCCCGGGGCGGGCCGAGGTCGTGCAGCAGGATCGCGGCCTCGCCCGGCGACAGCGCCCGCCGGGCGGTGGGCCCGTAGCGCCCGGGGTCGGCCAGGAGGGCCGGAAACCCCGCGGCCAGGGCCGCGCGCCCCTCGGGGTCCAGCGCCTCGGGGACAACCGCCTCGGGGTGGAAGCTTTCGCACTCGACCCCGTTGGCGCGCAGGATCTGGTGGCGCGAGAACATCAGATGCACATAGGTCACCGGGCGCAGCGAGTGGTCGGTCTGCACCGCCAGATCGCCCGCAAGGTCGGCGGCGGCGACCAGCACCTCCGGCGTGCCGAACAGGGCCTGCGGCGCGCGGCCGCGCAGCAGCAGGCGGTGCCGGGGCGAGAGCGCGAGATCGCCGTCGGGCCGGCCCGGGCCCAGCGCGCCCGAACGGATGCGCAGCGGCCGCAGGCCGGGCTGCGCGCGCAGCTGCGCCGACGACAGCCTGCGCCGCCCGGTCCAGAGCACCGGCTGGGCGCCGTCGTCGCAGGTGAGCACGCGGTCCCCCGGACGCAGCTGCTCGACCGGCCGGGTCCCGCGGGGGGTGTCGATGCGCGTTCCGGCGGTGAAACAGATCACCGCCGTGCCGGCGGCCTGCGCGGGCCCCCCCGGTGCGCGCCCGGGCGGACGCCGCACCACCCAGAGGTCGGTGCGGGGTGGCGGCAGGGCGCCGTCCACGGCAAGAAGCGGGCCGCGCCCGGGGCGTGAAACCAGCCGCAGGTCGAAGGCGCGAAGGCCGTCGGTGACGGTGCAGGCGGGCGGGGGCGGGCCGGGATCGTCGATGATGGCCCCGTCGCGTCCCCCCCGGCCGCCTGCGCCCCGGCCCAGCAGCCGCGCGACCTTGCGCGCGGCCCGGGACCGCAGCGCATCCTCGCCCAGCGCCCCGGTCAGCGCCAGACAGCCCTGCGGGCCGTCCAGCCGCAGCGCGCGGCCGTCCCAGCGCCAGACGGCGCCGGCAACGAGCTCGGACGGCGGCGCGCCGGGCACGCCGTCGATCTCGGTCTGGTCCCATGCGATGACGAAGGTGCCGCCCGCCCGCGCGTCCATGCCTGACCTGCCCCTGCCGACGCTTCTTGCTTGTTGACGGCAGGATAGCACGGATCGCCACGACCGGCTACGGGGTGATTCGCGGCCCCCCCGGGGCCGCGGCGGCGGCGCCTAGCGCAGGTCGCGACGGCCGACCATCATGAACTCGCCCAGGTTCTCGGGCGTGACGTAGCCCAGCAGGCGACCGTCGGGCGCAACCACCGCCACGGCCGGCGCGCCCGCACGGGCCATGGCCTCCACCGCCCGCTCGAGCCGGGCGGAGGGGCCCACCGCGGGAATGTCGCGGCGCACCACCGGCGCGACGGGGCCGCTGCGCCGCCCCTCGGCAAGCGCCGCGATCAGCGCCTGACGGGTCAGGAAGCCGGCGAGCCGCCCGCGACCGTCGACCACGGGAAACTCGTGCTGGGTGGTGCGGATCAGCGCGGCGGCAGCGTCGGCCAGCGTGGCCTCCTCGGGCAGCGCCTCGTAGACCGTGATCATCGCGTCGCGCACCCCCACGCCGCGCGCGGCCTCGCGCATCGCGACGTCGGCGCTTTCGGCCTGGGCGGCGACGAAGACGAAGATCGCGATCAGAACAAGGACCGGGCTGCCCCCGGTCAGGCCGAGAAAGCCGAAGACGAAGGCCATCGCCTGCCCCGCCAGCGCCGCGATCCGCGTCGCCCGCACGCGGCCGAGCCGCATCGCCAGAAGCGCCCGGAACACCCGCCCGCCGTCCATCGGAAAGGCCGGCAGCATGTTGAAGAGCACGAGAAACAGGTTCACCGCCGCCACGCGCGCCCAGAACCCCGCCCCCGCGTCCTCGATCGCCGCCAGCCGTCCGAGGTCCGAGCCCACGCCGAGCCCGAGCACCAGAACCGCCCAGATCGCGACGTTGACGGCCGGCCCCGCCAGCGCCACCGCGATCTCCTGCCCCGGGCGCTCGGGCATCCGCTCCAGCCGCGCGAGCCCGCCGATGGGTAGAAGCGTGATGTCGGGTGTCGCGATCCCGTAGCGGCGCGCCATCAGGGCATGGCCGTATTCGTGGGCGACCACGCAGGCGAAGAGGACCAGGATGAACACGAGGTTCTCGGCCGCAGCCGGCGCCCCGCCCTCCAGCCAGGCGGCGGCGCCGATCCAGAGCAGCAGCAGGAAGAAGGTCGCATGGACCCGCAGCTCGGAACCCAGCAGCCGGCCGATCGGAAAGGACCATGTCATCGCCGCACCCCGTCCGTGCCGCCGCCCCTAGACGGCCCGCCGCCGCGCCTCGATCGCGTCCCAGACGCGGCCGGCCACGTCGAGACCGTCGAACCGCTCGAGCTCCTGGATACCGGTGGGCGAGGTGACGTTGATCTCGGTCAGCCAGCCGCCGATCACGTCGATGCCGACGAAGACCTGACCGCGCTCGCGCAGGACCGGGCCGATCGCGGCGCAGATCGCGCGGTCGCGCTCGGTCAGCGTGGCCTTCTCGGCCCGGCCGCCCGCATGCAGGTTCGAGCGCGTCTCGCCCGGCTGCGGGATGCGGTTGATCGCCCCCACCGCCTCGCCGTCCACCAGGATGATGCGCTTGTCCCCGTCCGCCACCTCGGGCAGATACTTCTGCACGATCAGCGGTTCGCGCGAGAAGCCGGTGAAGAGCTCGTGCAGCGCCGAGAGGTTGCGGTCGGCCGGGTCGAGCCGGAACACCCCGGCCCCGCCGTTGCCGTAGAGCGGCTTGAGGATCACGTCGCCATGTGCGGCCTTGAAGGCGCGGATGGCGCCCAGCTCGCGCGCGATCATCGTGGGCGGGGTCAGATGCGGAAACCGCAGCACGAGCAGCTTCTCGGGCGAGTTGCGGACCCAGAAGGGATCGTTGACCACCAGCGTGCGCGGATGGATGTGCTCGAGGATGTGCGTCGTCGTGATGTAGGCCATGTCGAAGGGTGGATCCTGCCGCAGCCAGACCACATCCCAGTCGGCCAGATCGACCTCGGCCTCGGGGCCCAGGGTGACATGGTCGCCCTCCACGCGCCGCACCGTCATCGGCCAGCCGCGCGCCAGCACCCGGCCGTCGCGGAAGATCAGCCGGTCGGGGGTGTAGTGGAAAAGCCGGTGCCCCCGTGCCTGTGCCGCCTCGGCCAGACGGAACGAGCTGTCGGCGCGGATGTTGACCGCCCCGACCGGATCCATCTGGAACGCAACCTTCAGTGCCATGCCCGCCCCCGGTGACCCGCACAGCTATGCCCGAGCCGCGGGAGAGGTGCAATGCCGGCACGCTCCGCGCCGGCGCCCCCCGCCGCGGCAGAGCCGGCCCCGCGCGTGCCCGGCGGGCAAGTTCAGGCCACCCAGGCGTTCTCGAGCACCGACACCTCGCCCCGGTCGTTGACGAGGGCGACGTCGAACCGCATCTCCGCGTCCTGCCCGCGCGGATGATCGGCGAGGTAGTCGAGCGCAGCGGCGGCGATCCGTCGGAACTGGCGTTCCGTCACCCGCTCGGCTGCCGCGGCGAAGGTCCGGGCCTTCTTGACCTCGACAAAGACAACACACGCGCCCTCGCGGGCCACGAGGTCGATCTCGCCGTGCGGGCTGCGCCAGCGCCGCGCCTCGATGGCCCGGCCACTGCGACCGAAATGCGCCGCCACCGCCGCTTCCGCAGCCAGACCGCTGCGGTGCGCCACGGCGCCGCGCCACGCACGCGACCGGGCCAACGCCCGTTGCCCTGCTGCTTCCGCCCCTGACCGCGTCGTCATGTCCGCATCCTTCCTGAGGGTCGCTGCGCCCCCTGCTTCGCGCCGTCCGAAGCCTTGCCCGAGGTGCACTACCATCCCGTTACCCGGCGGGCGGCGGCCCCGCGGAATCGCCCCCGGCCGGCCTTGCAGCCCGACAGGCTGCGCGGCGCCGCCGGGCCGCCCGATGCCCGAACACGGCGCGCGGTGCCCGGCGGGCAGGTCAGTCCCGCCCGAGGGACAGCGCGGCCTGATAGACGGCGCGGCGCGGCAGCCCGAGCCTTTCGGCCACCTCGAGCGCCGCCGCCTTGACCGGCATCGTCTCGAGCGCCGTGCGCAGCAGGGCGATCATCTCGGCCTCGCGCGCGCTTCCCGCCGGCGCCTCCCGCTCGGGCCGGGGCGCGCGCGCCACCACAAGCACGACCTCTCCGCGCAGGTCGCGCCCGCCGGTCCGCGCAAACAGCTCCGCGAGCGTGCCGCGCATGACCTCCTCGTGGCGCTTGGTGAGTTCGCGGCAGATTGCCGCGGGGCGCGGTCCGCCCAGTTCCCGGCACAGGTCCCCCAGCGTGTCGTGAACGCGCCGCGGTGATTCGAGCAGCACCAGCGTTGCCGGCACGGCCGCGAGGTCGCGTAGGAAGCTGCGCCTTGCCGCTTCGCCAGCCGGCGGAAACCCGGCAAACAGGAACCGGTCGGTCGGCAGCCCCGCCACCGTCAGCGCCGCGAGCACCGCCGACGGACCCGGGACGGCATGGACGGGATGGCCCGCGGCGATCGCCTCGCGCGCCAGGACATGGCCGGGGTCGGCCACCAGCGGCGTTCCCGCGTCCGAGGCGTAGGCGACCGACCGGCCCTCGGCCAGCGCGCGCAGCAGGCGGGGGCGCATCTTGGAACCGTTGTGGTCGTGGTAGGCCCAGAGCGGCCGGCCGGCGAGCGGCAGGCCATGGATCGCCATGAGCTGGCGCAACCGGCGGGTATCCTCGGCGGCCAGGACCTCGGCGTGCGCAAGCACGTCGAGCGCGCGCAGCGTGATGTCGCGGGCGGCACCGATCGGGGTGGCGACGAAGTGCAGCCCTGGCGCAACGGGCCGGCGGGCGGCGTCCGCCGCGCTCTCGGGCGGGCAGGCAGAGGCCTCCCCGGCGGTTGCGCGATCGTCCGGGTCGGCGCCGTCGCCCCTGCCCTGCGGCGGCACGGCCGCGGGCAGGCGGGCGGGCGGGGCTGCGGGCTGCGGGCCGCGGCCGGCGTCGGGCGCGCGCGCCCCCTGCGGCGGGATCGGGCGGTGCGGCGGGCGGGCAGACATCGGCAGGGCGCCTTCTGCAAGTTTACTTCGCCGTGGCGAGCGCCTAGGCTGCGCCCGACCGGGCCGCCCGTCGCCCCGCGCGCCGCAGCCGGCGCCGCGCGGACATGGCGGTGGCCCCTCGAAGCGAGGAATTGCGATGTTTGCCCTTCTGTCCGCCGTCCGCAAGCTGATTTCCCGCCCGCTGCGGCCGCCGCTGCTGGCGCTGGCGGCGGCGCTCGGCCTTGCCGCCTGCGACCCGGGCGCGGCGCCGGGCCCCTCGACTGGCCCGCGGGTCGATCCGCGCGGCGCGGTGCCCGTGGCGCTGCTCGTGCCCAGCGGATCGGGGCAGGCCAGCGATGCGGTGCTCGCCCGCGCGCTCGAGAATGCGGCGCGGCTGGCGATCTCGGACCTCGACGCGGTGCGGATCGACCTGCGGGTCTATCCCACCACCGGCCAGCCTGCCGGGGCGGCAGCCGCGGCCGTCCGCGCCGTGAACGAGGGCGCGCGGATCATCCTTGGCCCGGTGTTCGGGGCCGAGGCGAATGCCGCGGGCATCGCGGTTGCCGGCGCGGGTGTCAACGTGCTCAGCTTCTCGAACAACGCCGACATCGCCGGGGGCAACGTCTTCGTCCTCGGCCCCACCTTCCAGAACACCGCCAACCGGCTGGTGCGCTACGCCGCCGCCCGCGGCAAGGGCCGCATCGTGATCCTGCACGAGCGCAACACCGTGGGCGAGATCGGCCGGCGCGCGGTGGCCCAGGCCATCGCCGCGGCGGGGGCCACGCCGGCCGGGACGGAGTCGTTCGAGTTCTCGCAGGCGGGCGTGGTCGCGGCGGTGCCGGGCATTGCGGCGCGCGTCCGCGCGAGCGGGGCCGACGCCGTCTTTCTGACCTCGGACACCGCGGGGGCGCTGCCGCTGCTGACGCAGCTTCTGTCCGAAAACGGGCTTTCGCCCGAGGACACGCAATACATCGGGCTGACGCGCTGGGACATCCCGGCGGCGACGCTGGCGCTGCCCGGCATCCAGGGCGGCTGGTTCGCCCTGCCCGACCCCGACCTCTCGGCGCGCTTCGCTGCGCGCTACAGCGTCGCCTTCGGCGAGGGGCCGCACCCCATCGCGGGCCTTGCCTATGACGGGATCGCCGCGATCGGCGCGCTGATCCAGGCCGGGCGCGGCGACGCGCTGACGCGCGAGGCGCTGACGCAGCCCTCGGGCTTCGTGGGCGTGAACGGCGTGTTCCGCCTTCTCGCCGACGGCACCAACGAACGCGGCCTTGCCGTCGCGCAGGTTCTCAACCGCCAGGTGACCGTGATTGACCCCGCACCCCGCAGTTTCGTCGGCGCCGGGTTCTGAGGCGCAGGCGCAGGCCGTCCCGCTGTCCGTCGGCAGCACCGCGCCGGACGGCGAGGATGCCCCGATCCTGCCGGCAGAGGAGATCGTCGATCGGCCGGCCCTGCTGGCGGCGATCATGCGCGAGGCGGCCGCGGCGGGCGAGGCGGCCGACGGGCGCGCGCTGCGCAGCATCGCGGTGCGCCACCTCGCCGCCGCCCGCCAGCAGGCGACCCAGCGGCTCGAGGCCGCGTTCCGGGCCCGCCCGCGCGCCGCGCGCGGCCTGGTGCGCGCCTATGCGGTCCTTACCGACGCCCTCGTGACCGTGGCGTTCGATGTCGCGGTGCACTGCCTGCACCCGCGACCCACCCCCACCGAGGGCGAGCGCATCGCGCTCATCGCCGTGGGCGGCTATGGCCGGGCCGAGATGGCGCCCTTCTCGGACGTCGATCTGCTGGTGCTCAGCCCCTGGAAGATCACGCCCTGGGCCGAAAGCGTGATCGAATCGCTCCTCTACATGCTGTGGGACATCAGGCTGAAGGTCGGCCACGCCGCCCGCACGGTGAAGGACTGCCTGCGCCTGGCGCGCGAGGACATGACGATCCGCACCGCCCTTCTGGAGTGCCGGCACCTCACCGGAAACGAGGCGCTGGCGCTCGAGCTGAAGGAACGGCTGTGGAGCGAGCTGTTCAGCGGTTCGGGGAGCGCGTTCATCGAGGCCAAGCTTGCCGAGCGCGCCGAACGGCACAAGCGCCAGGGCGGCCAGCGCTACATGCTCGAGCCCAACGTCAAGGAGGGCAAGGGCGGGCTGCGCGACCTGCAGACGCTCTACTGGATCGCCAAATATCTCCACCGGGTCGACCGCGCGGCCGATCTCGTGGCCCTGGGCGTCTTCCGGGCCGAGGAATACGCCAGCTTCCGCGAGGCCGAGACCTTCCTCTGGGCGGTGCGCTGCCACATGCATCAGATCGCCGGGCGGGCGATGGACCAGCTCACCTTCGATCTCCAGGTCGAGGTCGCGGCGCGGATGGGCTATGCCGACCACGGCGGGCGGCGCGCGGTCGAGCACTTCATGCAGGACTATTTCCGCCACGCCACCCGGGTGGGCGAGCTGACCCGCATCTTCCTGACCGCGCTCGAGGCGCGGCATGTCAAGAAGGCGCCGGGGCTGGTCGGCCTGCTGCGGCGGCCGCGCAAGGTGCGCCCCGGCTATGTGGTGCGACAGAACCGCCTCGACATCGCCGATCCGGCGGCGTTCCTGGCCGACAAGCTGAACCTGCTGCGGCTGTTCGAGGAAGGGCTGCGCACCGACCTTCTGATCCACCCCGACGCGATGCGCCTGGTCGCGGCCAACCTTGCGCTGATCGACGCCGAGCTGCAGGCCGACCCCGAGGCCAACCGCCTGTTCCTCGACCTCATGCTGAAGCACGGCAATCCCGAGCGGGCGCTGCGCCGGATGAACGAGCTTGGCGTGCTCGCGGCCTTCATCCCCGAGTTCGAGCCGATCGTGGCGATGATGCAGTTCAACGTCTACCACCACTACACGGTGGACGAGCACATCATCCAGTGCATCAGCGTGCTGTCCCAGATCGAGCGCGGCGAGCTGGTCGAGGAGCTGCCCGTCGCCTCGAAGATCCTTGCCGAGGGCGTCAACCGCCGCGTGCTCTATGTCGCGCTGCTGCTGCACGACATCGGCAAGGGCCGGCCCGAGGATCATTCGGTCCTCGGCGCCCAGATCGCCCGGCGCCTTGCCCCGCGGCTGGGCCTGACCCCGGACGAGGCGGAGACGGTCGAATGGCTGGTCCGCCACCATCTGCTGATGTCCGACACCGCGCAGAAGCGCGACATCTCGGACCCGCGCACGGTGCGCGGCTTCGCCCGGGCGGTGCGAAGCCGCAAGCGGCTCGACCTGCTGACGGTGCTCACCGTCTGCGACATCCGCGGGGTCGGCCCGGGGACATGGAACAACTGGAAGGCGATGCTGCTGCGCCGGCTTTACCGCGACACCGCCGACGCGCTGGAGGGCGGGCTGGAGGAAGTGAACCGCGAGAAGCGCAGCGGCGAGGCGCGCCGTGCCTTCCGCGAGGCGATGGCCGGCGAACCGGGATGGGAGGCGCGCGACACCAAGGCCGAGCTCGAGCGCCATTACGACCCCTACTGGCAGGGGCTTTCGACCGAGACCCAGGTGGTCTTTGCCCGGCTGCTCAAGGGTCTCGGCCCCGACGAGATGCGGATGGACCTGCACCCCGAGCCCGAGCGCGACGCCACCCGCGCCTGTTTCGCGCTGGCCGACCACCCCGGCATCTTCTCGCGCCTGGCGGGCGCGCTGGCGCTGGTGGGGGCGAACGTGGTGGACGCGCGGACCTACACCTCGAAGGACGGCTATGCCACGGCCGTCTTCTGGATCCAGGATGCCGAGGGCGCCCCCTACGAGGCCGCGCGCCTGCCGCGGCTGCGCGCGATGGTCGAGCGTGCCTTCAGCGGCGAGGTCGTGGCCCGCGACGCCCTGCGCGACCGCGACCGGCTGAAGAAGCGCGAGCGCGCCTTCCGCTTTCCCACCACGATCACCTTCGACAACGAGGGCTCGGACATCTACACCATCATCGAGGTCGACACCCGCGACCGGCCCGGCCTGCTTTACGACCTGACCCGGACGCTGGCCGCGAACCACATCTACATCGCCAGCGCGGTGATCGCGACCTATGGCGCGCAGGTGGTCGATACCTTCTATGTCAAGGACATGTTCGGGCTGAAGCTTGTGCGCAAGGACAAGCAGGAGGCGCTGGAGAAGAAACTGCGCGCCGCGATCGCCGCCGGGGCCGAACGGGCGGGCGGCTGATGCGCCCCGTCCGGCTGGTCACCGGGTTCGTCACCGTGGGCGCGTGGACGCTGGTCAGCCGGATCGCGGGCTTCGTGCGCGACGTGATGATGGCTGCCTACCTGGGTGCCGGGCCGGTGGCCGAGGCGTTCCTGATCGCCTTCTCGCTGCCCAACATGTTCCGCCGGTTCTTCGCCGAGGGCGCCTTCAACCTCGCCTTCGTGCCGATGTTCGCCAAGAAGGTCGAGGCCGGCGACGACGCCCAGGGCTTCGCCCGCGACGCCTGGGCGATGATGACGGCGATCCTGCTGGGTGTCACCCTTCTGGGCCTGCTCGCGATGCCCTGGCTGGTGCTGGCGATGGCCGCGGGCTTTGCCGGCGACGAACGCTTCGAGCTCGCCGTGCTGTTCGGCCGCATCGCCTTTCCCTACATCCTGTTCATCTCGCTGGTGGCGCTGCTGTCGGGGGTGCTGAACGCCACGGGGCGCTTCGTCAACACCTCGGCGGTGCCGGTCTTGATGAACCTTGTCTTCATCGCGGCGATGCTTGCGGCCGACCGGGCGGGCTGGGACATGGGGCTGACGCTGGCCTGGGCGACGCCGGTGACGGGGATCGCCCAGCTTGCCATGACGCTGTGGGCCACGCGCCGCGCGGGCTTCCGCTTTCCCCTGCGTCGCCCGCGGCTGACGCCCGAGCTGCGGCGGCTGGCGGTGATCGCGGCGCCGGCGGTGCTGGCGGGGGGGGTGGTGCAGGTCAACCTCATCGTCGGGCGGCAGGTGGCCAGCTTCACCGAAGGCGCCATCGCCTGGCTGGCCTATGCCGACCGCCTCTATCAGCTGCCCCTGGGCGTGGTGGGCATCGCCGTGGGGGTGGTGCTGCTGCCCGACCTGTCGCGCCGGCTGCGGGCGGGCGACGGGGCGGGGGGCCGCGCCTCGTTCAACCGCGCGGCCGAGTTCGCACTGGCGCTGACCCTGCCCGCCGCCGTGGCGCTGATCGTCATCGCCCGGCCCATCGTTGCGGTCCTGTTCGAGCGCGGCGCCTTCGGGCCCGCCGACACCGCTGAGACGGCGCTGGCCGTCGCGGTCTACGGCGCCGGCCTGCCCGCCTTCGTGCTGCACAAGGTCTATCAGCCGCTCTTTTACGCGCGCGAGGATACGCGGCGGCCGTTCCGCTATGCGGCCCTTGCGATGGTGGTGAACGCGGCGCTGGCCGTCGGGCTGATGCCCGTGATCGGCTATATCGCCGCGGCGCTGGCCACCACGGTGGCCGGCTGGGCGATGGTGTGGCAACTGGCCCGCGGCGCGCGGGGGATGGGCGACGCCGCAGCCTTCGACAGCCGGTTCCTGGCGCGCATCGGCCGCATCGCGGTGGCGGCGGCGCTGATGGGCGCGGTCCTGTGGCTGGCCGCGCAGGGGCTGGCCGGCCCGCTCGCCGCGCCGGGGCTGCGCTATCTCGCGCTCGCCGGGCTGATCGCGCTGGGCATCGTCGCCTACTTCGGCGCGGGGTTTGCCCTTGGCGCCTTCCGCCCCGCCGACTTCCGCAGCGCGCTGCGCCGGCGGCGGGATGGGCCGCCGCCCGCGCTTCCCCCCGACGGGGGACAGTAGCGGCGCCGGTCACCGCAGCCGCACCCGCTCCAGCGCCCGGTGCCAGCCCCCGGGGCTGACGAGGAACGACAGCAGGAAGCCCGCGGCAAAGCCCGCGAGCTCGGCCACCCAGTCCGGCCCCAGGCCGCCGATCAGGCCGAAGGCAAGCTGCACCGCCATCAGGAAGCCGATCAGCACGAAGGCGCGCCAGCGGTTGCCGCCCGTCGCGCCCAGCCGGGTCCAGAGGATGAAGGTGAAGGCCCCGATCAGCCCGTAGACACCCGGAAACCCGCCCACCAGCGGCCGCGGATCGTCCAGGATCGCCCAATAGCCCAGCGCCCCGCCGATGGCCGAGCCGAAGAACACCGCCGCCACCGCCCAGCCCGCGAACACCTCGCCCACGAACTTGCCCAGCGCCAACAGGAACACGGCCACGAACAGCACATGGGTGAAGCCGTGGTGCACGAAGGGATAGAGGACGAAGCGCGCCAGATGCTCGGGCATCCAGCGCCCCGTCGCGATCATCCAGTCCAGCACCTGCGGCGCGAAGGCGGCCGAGCGGATCGCCTCCAGCCGCCAGCCCGCCGCCATCGGCCCGCCGACATAGCCCTGCGCGCCGGCCCACAGCACCGCCTCGACCGTCACCACGGGCAGAAGCAGCAGCCAGACCACCGGCGGCACGGGGTTCAGCGGCGGGGCGTTCGGGTCGGTCGTCATGGCGCGGAGCCCCGGGTTCGGTTGACGGGCGGCAGGGCCAGCGATAAGCGGTCGCGGCAGCGATTTCCAGCGGCAGAGCGGGGGGGCCATGACAGCAGCGGCGACGGCACGGTTCAGCCCGCGCGTGTTCTCGGGCATCCAGCCTTCGGGGGGCCTGACGCTCGGCAACTATCTCGGTGCGCTCAAGCGCTTCGTCGAGACGCAGAACGCGGGGATCGAGTCGGTCTACTGCATCGTCGACATGCACGCGATCACCGTCTGGCAGGACCCCGCGAAGCTGCGCCATGCCACGCGCGAGCTTGCGGCGGGCTTCATCGCCGCAGGCATCGACCCCGAGCGCTCGATCCTGTTCAACCAGTCCCAGGTCTCGGCCCATGTCGAGCTGGGCTGGATCTTCACCTGCGTCGCGCGGCTGGGCTGGATGAACCGGATGACCCAGTTCAAGGACAAGGCGGGCAAGAACGCCGAGGCGGCAAGCCTCGGGCTTTACGCCTATCCCGCGCTGATGGCGGCCGACATCCTGGCCTACCACGCCACCCATGTGCCGGTGGGCGAGGACCAGAAGCAGCATGTCGAGCTGACCCGCGACATCGCCGCCAAGTTCAACCACGACTACGGGGTGGAGTTCTTCCCCATCGCCGAGCCGGTGATCGAGGGCGCGGCGACGCGGGTGATGTCGCTGCGCGACGGCACGAAGAAGATGTCCAAGTCCGACCCCTCGGACCAGAGCCGCATCAACCTGACCGACAGCGCCGACGACATCGCCCAGAAGATCCGCCGCGCCAAGACCGACGCCGAGCCGCTGCCCGAGATCCCCCAGGCGCTCGAGGGCCGGCCCGAGGCGCGCAACCTCGTCAACATCTACGCCGCCCTGGCCGGGGTCAGCCCCGAGCAGGTGCTGGCCGACTTCGCCGGGCAGGGGTTTGCCGCGTTCAAGCCGAGGCTCGCCGAACTGGCGGTGTCGGTGCTGGCCCCGATCTCGGCCGAAATGGGCCGCCTGATGGCCGACCCCGCCGAGATCGACCGCATCCTCGGCCGCGGCGCCGAGCGGGCCGAGGCCATCGCGCGGCCGATCCTCGAACGCACCTACGAGATCGTGGGCATGGTCCGCTCGCGGCGGGCGTGAGGGCCGGGGGCGGGATGGCGGCGCGGCTGGCCCGCGCGATCCTCTCCCTCGTCCTGATCGGCGCGCTGGCGCTGTCGGGGGCAAACCTCTGGCGGCTGGCGCAGGCACCCGCGGGCGCGGCACTGGTCGAGCGCGGGGCCGATGGCATCCGCGCCGCGGCCGAGCGCGCCATGGCCCGCGCCGCCGCCGAGGGCGCCATCGAGGCGCGGCTGGCCGGGCTGCTCGAGGCCGAGCCGCGCGACTGGCCGGCCATCCTGGCGGTCGAGGGGGTCGCGACCGAGCGCGGAATCGCGCTGTCGCCCGAGCTGGCCGCACGGCGCGCGGCGCTGCACGCGGCCGACCACGGGCTTCTGGCCGCGGCCGGCCGATGCGCCGCCTGCGCCTGGGATCCGCGGCGCTGCGACCTTTCGCCTGCGCTGCTGTGCGGCGTCGGCATCAACCTTTCGCCGCTGGGCGATGTGGCCGCGCTGGCGCGCGAGGGGATCAACCATGCCCTCGGCCGCCCGGTGGACGAGGTCGATGTCGTCCTGTCGGCCGTGGGGCTGGCGGCGGTGGCGCTGATCCCGGCCACCGGCGGGGCCAGCGCGCCCGCGAAGGCGGGTGCGGGGCTGGCCCGGACCGTCTGGCGGGCGGGGCGGCTGGCGCCGCCGCTGGCCGATGTGCTGCGCACCGCCGCCCGGCAGGGGGTGGACTGGGCGCGGCTGCCCGCCGCGCGATCGGCCGACGATCTCGCTGCGGCGCTGCGGCAGGACGCGATCGCCCCCGCGCTCGATCTTGCCCGCGACGCCGCGCGGATGGAGGCGGCGGGCGGCCTCGCCCCCGCCGTCCGCCTTCTGTCGGCCGCCTCCACCCCGGCCGAGGCGCGCCGGCTGGCCAATGCCGCCGAGGCGCTGGGGCCGCGGACCCTCGGCACGCTCGAGGTGCTGGGCCGGACGCGGCTGTTGCGGCTGACGCTGCGGCTGGCCGACGAGGTGTGGTGGGCGGTCGCCGGGCTTTTCTGGACCCTCTCGGCCCTGGCCGGGGCGCTGGGCTCGGCGGCCGGTTCGGCCGCGCTGCGCGCGCTGCGCCGCCTTGCCCGCCGCCGGGGGCGGCCGCCGCGGCCGGCGGCACGGGATGCGGCGCGACGGGCGGGCGGCGGCACGGGGGCGGGCGGCACGGGGGCAGGCGGCACGGCGGCGGGCGGCACG
>CALJZN010000007.1 GCA_937983405.1 uncultured Paracoccaceae bacterium | reverse complement strand
TCCTGCCCGCGCTTGCGCTCTACGAGCTGCAGCTGCGCGCCGGGGCCTTCGAGCGGCTGCGCGCGGCGCTCGCGGGGCTGACGGCCGACCGCGGGCTGCAGGTGCTGCTGGTGGCCTGGTTCTTCGGGCTGTTCATGGAGGGGGCGGCGGGCTTCGGCACGCCGGTGGCGCTGGCCGCGCCGCTGCTCGCCGGCCTCGGGCTCGACCCCGTGCGGGCGGTGGCGCTGGCGCTTCTGGGCCATGCCGCGGGGGTATCCTTCGGCGCGCTCGGCACGCCGGTCATGGCGCAGGTGGCGGCCACCGGGCTTGACGGCCGCGCGATCGCGGTGGCGACGGCGGCGCTGCACGCGCTGCTGGGCGCGGGGCTTGTGCTGGCAGTGATGCGCCTGTCCGCGGGCGGGGCCGGCGGCCTGCCGGCGACGCTGGCCAGGGCGCGGGCGGACTGGCCGCAGCCGGGCCGGGCGGCGGGGGCGGCGGCGGCCTTCCTGCTGCCCGCACTGGCCCTTGCGGCGCTGACGGGGCCCGAGCTGCCGACGCTGGGCGGCGCGCTGCTGGGGGGCGCGGCCTTCGCGCTGGTGCTGCGCCGGAGGGGGGGCGGAGCCGCGCCGCGGCCCGCGGGGCTCGGCCGCGACCTTGTGCCCTATCTCGCCATCGTCGCACTGGTGCTGGCCAGCCGCCTTGTGGCGCCGCTGCGCGAGGCGCTGGCGGCCGTCTCGCTCGGCTGGACGCTGCCGGGGGGATTTTCCTGGTCGATCCAGCCGCTGGCCCATCCCGGAACCCTGCTGCTTGCGGGGCTTGTGGGCTCGGCGCTGGCCACGGGCCGCGCGCGGCTGCTCGTGCCCGCCTTCGCCGCCGCGCTGCGCCGGCTGGCGCCGGTGGCGCTGGCGCTGCTGGTGATGCTGCTGCTGGCGCGGCTGATGGTCCATTCCGGGATGATCGCGGCGCTGGCCGGGGCGGCGCGCGGGCTGGGCGCGGCCTGGCCGCTGGCGGTGCCGCTGGTGGGCGTGCTCGGCACCTTCGTCACCGGCTCGGCGACGGCCTCGAACATCCTCTTCTCGGGGTTCCAGGCCGATGCCGCGGCGGCGCTGGGCCTGTCGCCGGTGGCCATGGCCGCGGGCCAGGGGCTGGGCGCGGCCATCGGCAACGCGGTGGCGCCGCACAACATCATCGCCGGCGCCGCGACCGTGGGCCTTGCCGGGCGCGAGGGCGCGGTGCTGGCCCACACCGTGGGCCCGACGCTGGCCTATGCCGGCGCGGCGGGGGCGCTGCTGCTGCTGTGGTCGCAGATCGCCGCCCCCGGCGGGCTCTGACCCCGCGGCCTCAGCCCCCCCGCGGCAGCGGCAGGCTGCCGCGGTTGTAGGGCGTCCAGTCGGCGATGTCGGGGTAGTGCCGCCGCCGCCAGGCGCGCACCCGGGGGTTCATCAGCCGCCGCCAGAGCGGCGGGACCATGGCGGCCAAGGTCATCAGCGGATAGCCGAAGGGCAGCTGCGGCGCCTCGTCCTCGCCGTAGGTCTGGAGCAGCGGAAACCGGCGGTCGGGCTTCCAGTGGTGGTCGGAATGGCGCTGGAGGTTGATCAGCAGCCAGTTCGAGGCGCGGTGGTCGGCATTCCAGCTGTGCCGCGGCCGCACCGGCTCGTAGCGGCCCTCGCCGAGGTGGCGGCGCGTCAGCCCGTAATGCTCGATGTAGTTGACCAGCTCGAGCTGCCAGACCGCCGAGAATGCCTGCACGAGGAACAGCCCCAGCCCCTCCCACCCGCCGAGGCCGCCCGCCAGCCCCAGCATCCCCGCCTGCAGCGCCGCATAGCGCCAGAACGGGTTGGCGCGGTGCCAGGCGGGCAACCCCCGGCGCGCCAGCATCGCCCGCTCGGCCGCCCAGGCCGAGGCCGGGCACTGCCGCAGCACGCGGGCGAAGAAGCGGTGGAAGCCTTCGTTGTAGCGCGCCGTCACCGGATCGCGCGGCGTACCCACATGCACATGATGCACGCGCAGATGCTCGGAACGGAAATGCGCGTAAAGCACCATGGCCAGCAGCAGGTCGGCCAGCCAGCGCTCGCCCCGGCCCTTCTGGTGCATGAGCTCGTGGGCATAGTTGATCCCGACGGTGCCCGAGACCACGCCCAGCCCGAAGAACAGCGCGAGCTTCTCGACGGTGCCCAGATGGCCGGCCTGCGGCACATACCAGACCAGCCCGAACACGGTGGCGAACTGGAGCGGAAACCACAGCAGCGTCACCGCACGGTGCCAGCGCAGCCGCGCCTCGGGCGTCGCCGGGTCGGCGTTGACGGCGTGGCGCCCCGTCAGGGCATCGAGCAGCGAGAACATCCCCCAGCCGTAGAGCGGCAGAAGGGCCACCGCCGCGCCCCCCCACACCGCCCCCGCGACCGCCAGCGGGACGAGGCCAAGCGACAGCCAGAAGGGCGCGGGATGTTCGGGCCGTCCCGACGATCCTGCCGACATCGCACCCCCCCCGCGGCGGTCCCGCCTCTCCCCAAGCGGCGGGAGCATACCGCGCCTACGCGCCGGGGGAAACCGGGCCGCGCTGCGGCATCGCGGCGGCCCGCGGCGGGAAGGCCGGTCGCGCCAGCTCGAAGGCCTTGCGCATGACGGTCGGCAGCGCGGCGGGAGAGAATGCGGCCGGGGCCACGAAGCTGCCGCGCGTCGGCACGGCATCGCCGCCCACCTCGGCCACGGCAAGCGAAAGGCGCAGCCGGAAATGGGTGAAGACATGGACCACCTCGGCCGCCACAGGCCGCCAGTCGGCCGCCAGCGGCGGGGCGGGGGCGGGCGGGTCGCCGGCCGCCGTCCAGTCCGTGCCGGGCCAGCCCAGCATGCCGCCCAGCAGGCCGCGCGGCGGCCGGCGTTCCAGCAGCCAGGCGCCATCGGCCCGGCGGACAAGGTAGGCGATGCCCCGCCGCTCGGGCCGCTCGGGCCTGGGCCGCCGGCGTGGCAGCTCTTCGGCCAGACCGCGGGCGCGCCCCGCGCAGAGCCCCGCCAGCGGGCAGGCGGGGCAACCGGGCCGGCGCGGCGTGCAGACCGTGGCGCCGAGGTCCATCATCGCCTGGGCGTGGTCGCCCGGCCGCCGTTCGGGCGTCAGCGCCGCGGCCAGCGCGGCGAGCCGCGGCTTGGCCCCGGGCAGCGGTGTCTCGACCGCGAAGAGCCGCGCCACCACCCGCTCGACATTGCCGTCCACCACCGCCGCCGGCCGGTCGAAGGCGATCGCCGCGACCGCCGCCGCGGTGTAGGGGCCGATGCCCGGCAGCATGCGAAGCGCTGCCTCCTCGGCCGGAAAGCGCCCGCCGTGCCGCGCCGTCACCGCCCGCGCGCAGGCCAGAAGGTTGCGCGCCCGGCTGTAGTAGCCCAGCCCCGCCCAGGCGGCCATCACCTCCGCATCCTCGGCCGCGGCAAGGGCCGCGACATCGGGCCAGCGTTCGAGGAAGCGCAGGAAGGGCGTGCGCACCGCCGCCACGGTGGTCTGCTGCAGCATCACCTCGGACAGCCAGACGCGGTAGGGGTCGGGCCGCGCCCCGGCCAGCCGCTCGCCCGGGCCGACGCGCCAGGGCATCGCGCGCGCCTCGCGGTCGTACCATGCCAGCAGCGCCGCGCCGATGGCGGCGGCTCGGCCCCGGTCGGGCAGGGCGTCGACCGCGTCACGCAATATTCAGGGCTCCCTGACCGCAAATCGGTGGCGCGCGCCACCCTGCGCCTTAAGATAGCGGCGGGCGGATCGGACAGCCATGGCAGCCATGGGCGAAGCCGGACAGGACAGAGCGCGACCCAGCCGCGGCTTTCGCGCCGCCGGCGCGTTGCTGGCCGACCGCATCCGCGCCGCGGGCGAGAAGCGCGGCTTCGCCCTCGTCCGGCTGCTGACGCGCTGGCCCGAGATCGTGGGCGAGGACATCGCCCGGCTGAGCCGGCCCTTGCGCATCGGCTATGCGCGCGAGGGGTTCGGGGCGACGCTGACGCTGCTCGTGGCCCCGGCCTCGGCCCCGGTGGTGCAGATGCAGCTTCCGGCGATCCGCGAGAAGGTGAATGCCTTCTACGGCTATGCCGCGATCGCGCGCATCGTGCTCACCCAGACCGCCCCGCGGGGCTTTGCCGACGGGCAGAGCCCCTTTGCCCCGGCCGCCCCGCCCCCGGCGCCGCCCGCCGCCGATCCCGATGCGCTGTCGCGGGTGGCGGCCGCCACCGCCGGCATCGCCGACCCCCGGCTGCGCAGCGCTCTCGAAGGCCTGGGCCGCAGCATCCTGACACGCCGCACCGGCAGCACACCACGACAGGTCCTGACATGAGACAGATACCGGCCCCCCGGGTCGCCCTTTTCGCCATCGCCGCGGCCGCGCTTGCCGGCGCTGCCTGGTTCGGGCTGATGCCCACGCCGCCGGCCCCGCTTGCGGCCTCGAGCGCGGCGGCCGGGCTGTCGGCCGCCCCGCCCTCGGCCGCGCCGGCCGCCTTGCAGCTTGCCTCGGCGGCACAGGATGCGCCGGGCGCCGGCGCCGACCTGCCGCAACGCGCCAGCACCCTGCCGGCCGATCCGGCGATGGACATGGCACTGGGCGACCCCGGCGCGCCGATCACGCTGATCGAATACGCGTCGTTCACCTGCCCGCACTGCGCCAACTTCCATGCCAACGTGCTGCCGCAGCTCAAGGCCAATTACGTCGAGACCGGCAAGGTCCGCTACATCCACCGCGAGGTCTACTTCGACCGCTATGGCCTCTGGGCGGGCCTTTTGGCGCGCTGCGGCGGGGAAGAGCGGTATTTCGGCATCGCCGACATGATCTACGCCCAGCAGCGCAGCTGGGCGGCCTCGAACGACCCCGCCGTGGTGGCGGACAATCTGCGCCGGATGGGGCGCATCGCCGGGCTTTCGGACGATGAGGTCAACGCCTGCCTCGGCGACCGCGAGGCGGCGCAGGCGCTGGTGGCGGCCTACCAGACCAATGCCGCTGCCGACGGGGTGCAGGCGACGCCGACGCTGGTCATCAACGGCACGCGGCATCCCAACATGCCCTACGCCGAGCTCGCCCGGCTGCTCGACGCCAAGCTCGCGAACTGACCGCGCGCGCAGCCTCTGGCCCGGCACCCGGTTGCACGGTAGTCAGGGGCGCCCGGGCCGCGCCTGCCGCCGGCCGCGGGACCGGAGACGCGACGCATGCCTGCCCCGCTTGCCGGCCTGAAGGTTCTGGAACTCGCGCGCATCCTGGCCGGGCCCTGGGCCGGCCAGACGCTGGCCGACCTCGGCGCCGATGTCATCAAGGTCGAGGCGCCCGAGGGCGACGACACCCGCCGCTGGGGGCCGCCCTTCCTGGACCGCGGCGAGGGCGACCGCGCCGCGGCCTACTTCCACGCCACCAACCGCGGCAAGCGCTCGGTCCTGGCCGACTTCAACGCCGAGGGCGACCGCGCCCTGGTGCGCGCCCTTGCCGCGCAGGCCGATGTGGTGATCGAGAACTTCAAGGTCGGGGGCCTTGCGAAATACGGCCTCGACCCGGCATCGCTGCGGGCGCTGAACCCGGCGCTGATCGTCTGCTCGATCACCGGCTTCGGACAGGACGGGCCCTATGCGCATCGGGCGGGATACGACTTCATCATCCAGGGCATGTCGGGTCTGATGTCGGTCACGGGCGAGGGCGACGGCCCGCCGCAGAAGGTGGGCGTCGCGGTGACCGACCTCTTCACCGGCGTCTACGCCGCCACGGCGATCCTGGCCGCGCTGCACCGCCGCGCGGCGACCGGCGCGGGCGAGCACATCGACATGGCGCTGCTCGACGTGGCGGTGGCGGTGATGGCCAATCAGGCGATGAACTTCCTTGTCTCCGGGACGGCGCCGCGGCGCATGGGCAACGCGCATCCGAATCTCGCGCCCTACGATGCCTTTCCCTGTGCCGACGGCTGGATCATCATCGCCACCGGGAACGATGCGCAATACCGCCGCCTCTGCGCCCTGCTCGGCCGGGGCGATCTGGCCGGCGACCCCGCCTTTGCCAGCAACGCCGACCGCGTGGCCCGGCGCGCGGAGCTCGGGCGACAGCTGTCCGAGGCCACCCGGGGCTTGGCCGTAGCCGAGCTGCTGGCCGCCTGCGAGGGCGCGGGCGTCCCCGCCGGGCCGATCAACACGCTCGATCAGGTCTTCGCCGACCCGCAGGTGGCCGCACGCGGCCTGCGGCTGGCGCTCGGGCAGGTGCCGGGCGTCCGCTCGCCGATGCGGTTCGCCGGGGCCGAGGTGGCCTGCGACCGGGCGGCGCCCGCGCTCGGCGCCGACGATGCCGCCGTGCGCGCGGCGCTGGCCGAGGGGCGCTCGCCCTGGGGCGGCTAGGGGGCCGGCGACGGGCGCGCGGGCGCCGCCCCCGGGGGCGCCGGGCCGGCCGCAGGGCGAGGGCGGCGCGCGGTGCTCAGCCCAGCCCGATCCGCGCGAGGGCCGCATCGAGCGGCGCGGGATCGTCGAGGTGCAGGCGCACCGGCAGGGTCAGCACCTCGCGCCGCCAGGCGGGCGGCAGGCGCACCGCATCCTTCTCGGTGGTGACAAGCTGCGCGCCCAGGCCGCGCGCCGCCGCGGCCAGCCGCCGCAGCAGCGCCTCGCCCAGCGGCTGGTGGTCGTCCAGCGCGACGGTGCCGCGCAGGTCGGCGCCGAGGCCGCGCAGGGTGTCGAACATCTTCGCGGGGTCGCCGATGCCGGCGAAGGCCAGAACCGGCAGGCCCGCCCAGTCCAGGCCGGTCGGCAGCGGCCGCAGCTCGGCCCCCGCCACCGGGCAGGGGATGGCGCCGCCCCAGCGCGCGGCGAAGGCCGCGCGGTCGGCCGCCGTGCCGACGGCCAGCACCAGATCGGCGCGGGCAAGGCCCGCCGCCACCCCCTCGCGCAGCGGTCCGGCGGGCAGGACGCGGCCGTTGCCGAAGCCCCGCCGCGCGTCGACGACGACGATCGACAGGGCCTTGGCGACCGCGGGATCCTGATGGCCGTCGTCGAGCAGCACCGCGCCCGCCCCCGCCGCCACCGCCGCGGCCACGCCCGCGGCGCGGTCCCGCGCCACCCAGACCGGCGCGAAGGCCGCGATCAGCACGGGCTCGTCCCCGACCTCGGCCGCGCCGTGCCGGGCCGGGTCCACCCGCACCGGCCCCGCCAGTCGCCCGCCGTGCCCGCGCGAGACGACATGCACCCGATGCCCCGCCAGACGCCCGGCGAGGGCGATCACCGTGGGCGTCTTGCCGGTGCCACCGACGTTGAGGTTGCCCGCGCAGATCACCGGGACCGGCGGCCGCAGCGCCGGCGGCCGCGCCACCCGCCGCGCGGTCGCCGCGGCATAGAGCGCCCCGAGCGGGGCCAGCAGGCGCGCGCGCCAGTCCGGGCGCGCGGGGTCGGCGAACCAGAAGCCCGGTGCGCGCATCGCCCTAGCCCGGGTTCGGGACAGCCGCGGCGGCCGCGGCCGGCAGGGCATCGAGCACCAGGGCGGCCAGCCGGTCGGTCACGGCGCCGCCCGCCGTCATCACCGCCCAGGCATTGTGCGCCAGCAGCGCCGCGCGGTCGGGGGCAAGCAGGTCGCCCACCGCCTCGGCCAGCCCGGCCGCGTCCGAGACGGCCCGCGCCGCGCGGGCGGCATCGAGCCGCGCCAGAACCTCGGCCTCGTCCCCGCCCTGCGGTCCGTGCAGAATGGCCGAGCCCAGCAGCGCGGGCTCGGACGGCGCGCGCAGCGGCCCCGGTCCGGCCAGCGTTCCGCCCAGCAGGCAGACCGGCGCCAGGCGATACCACAGGCCGTATTCGCCCTCGGTGTCGGCGACATAGACCGCCTCCTGATGGGTGGGATACTGGTCGGCCGAGCGCAACGCGGCGCCGCCGCAGCGCGCGGCGGCGCGGGCGGCCAGCGCCGCCCCCGCGGCGGGATCGGCCGGCACCACCACCAGGAGCAGCCGATGCGTGCGCTCCAGCGCCGCGGCATGGGCATCGAACACGAGGTCGGCTTCGGACGCGGGCAGGCCCGCCGCCAGCCAGACCGGCCGCGCCCCGATCATCCGCGCCAGCGCCGCGCGCTCGGCCTCGGTGCAGCCCAGCGCCTCGGCGCCGTCGTCCAGCCAGCCCGCGGCCTCGACCCGGCCCGCGGGGGCGCCGGCGCGGCGGGCATAGCGCAGGCCGGTGGTGTCGGTCATCAGGATGTGCCGGAACCGGCCCATGACCGAGCGCATCAGGCCCGGCGCCCGCCGCCAGGGGTTCGACGGCATCAGCGGCGCCCTGCCGTTGGCCAGGAACAGCGGGATGCGCCGCTCGTCCACGGCCGCGACGATCGCGGGGGGAACCTCGTTCTCGGTCAGGATCACCGCCGCGGGCCGCCAGTGGTCGAGAAAGGCGCGCGCCGGCGCCGGCGCATCGGGCGGCGGCGCGGCGAGAACCACGCCCGGCGCCTGCGGGCCGGGTCCGGCCCCGGGCGGGGCGGTGAGCAGGGTGGTCACACCGTCCCGCCCGGCCCGCAGCCGCCGGGCCAGCGCGGCGCCGGCGCGCCGGGTGGCGGCGCTGCCGGCGGCGAACCACACCAGCGGGCCGTCGGGCCGCGGCGCCGCCGGCGGGGCCGGTGTGCGGCCGCCGCGGCGCGCGGCCAGCAGGTACAGCGCCAGCCCCAGCGACCGTCCCATTCCCCTCGCCGCGGGCTAGCCGCGGACCGGCTCGGTCGCGGCCCCCTCGCTCTCCTCGTCCAGCAGGCGGTGGAGATGGGCGATGAAATAGCGCATGTGCGCATTGTCCACGGTGCGCTGCGCCTCGGCCTTCCAGGCCGCCCGGGCCGAGGCGAAATCGGGGAACAGCCCGACGATGTGGATCGCTTCGACATCGCGGAACTCGGTGCCCGCGGGATCGACGAGCTCCCCGCCGAAAACAAGGTGCAGGCGCTGGGTCATGGGGGCCTCGGCTGCAAGGATGCCGGTGCAGCCTTGGGGGAAATGCGGCTCGGGGTCAAGGGTGCGCTGCACCGCAGCATCGGCGCCGCGCGCAACAGGCGGGTGGACAGACGCCCCGCCAGCGCCTAGCTTCAACAAGCCCAGGAAAGGATCGCCATGGCCCTGCCGATCGTGCCCCTTGCCGGCGCCGCCCTGAAATACGGGGCGGTCGCGCTTGCCGGGATCGTCGTGCTGCGCCAGGCGGCGCAGGCGGGGCGCACCGATCAGCGCGCCGAAGACGCGCTGGACGATTTGCACGATGGGCTGACCGCCCATCGCCCGCGCGACCGCGGGCCGCAGCTGAACGCGACGGCGCGGCTGCGCCGGGTGATCCGTCTGGGCCGGACGGGCCCGGGCATCGAGATCGACGCGGCGGCGCTTGGCCGGCTGCGCCTGCGCAGGGTCTGACGCACATGCGCCTCTACCACAGCCCGACCTCGCCGTACGTGCGCAAGGTCATGGTCCTGCTGGCCGAAACCGATCAGACCGACGCGGTGACGCTGGTGCCCGCAGGCGGCAACCCGGTCGATCCGGGGACGCTGCCGCTCGCGCAGAACCCGCTGGGCAAGATCCCCTGCCTCGAGCGCGACGACGGGCCGTCGCTGTACGACAGCCGGGTGATCTGCCGCTATCTGGACGACCGCGCGGGGGGCCGGCTGTATCCTGCGGCGCCGCGGCTGTGGCAGACGCTGACGCTGGAGGCCACGGCCGACGGGATCATGGATGCCGCGATCCTGATGGTCTACGAGGCGCGCCTGCGGCCCGAGGAGCGCCGTCATCCCGACTGGGTCGAGGGGCAGTGGGCCAAGGTTGCGCGGGCGCTGGACGCGCTCGAGGACCGCTGGCTGAGCCACCTCTGCGGGCCGCTCGACATGGGCCAGATCGCGGTCGGCTGCGCGCTGGGCTATCTCGACCTCCGCCACCCCTCGCGGGCCTGGCGCAGCGGGCGCGAGGGTCTGGCCGCCTGGGCCGGCCGCTTCGGCGCCCGCGCGAGCATGGCGGCGACGGCCCCGCCCGGCTGACGCCGCGCCCTGCGCCCGGGGCGGGACGGCCGCGGCCCGCCGCGGCGCCTGTGCGACACCGATGCGACACCATGGGCCGGCCGATCGGCGATTGCGCGCTGGACGCCCCACCGGCGGCCCGCTACCTATCCGCTAGAAGCTGTTACGGACTTGCACGGGCGCCGTTTGCCGCAGGTCCATGCCATGGAAGGGAGTGCTGTCGTGTCGCACGCTGAAGAACCCGCCGCAAGCCGGAGGGATTTCCTCTACTACGCGACGGGCGCGGTCGGGGCGGTCACCGCCGGTGCCGCGATCTGGCCGCTGATCAACCAGATGAACCCGTCGGCCGACGTGCAGGCGCTGTCGTCGATCTATGTCGATGTCGGCGGCGTCGAGGAGGGCGGGCAGATCACGGTCAAGTTTCTCGGCAAGCCGGTGTTCATCCGCCGCCGCACGCCCGAGGAGATCGAGGCCGCCCGCGCCGTGGCGCTGAGCGAGCTGATCGACCGCAACGCCCGCAACCCCAACAGCCGCGGGACCACGGCGGAGGACGTCAACCGCAGCCTCGACGCGAACGGCGAATGGCTGGTGATGATCGGCGTCTGCACCCATCTGGGCTGCGTGCCCTTGGGCGAGGCGGGCGACTTCGGCGGCTGGTTCTGCCCCTGCCACGGCTCGCACTACGACACGGCGGGGCGCATTCGCCGCGGCCCCGCCCCCGAGAACATGCACATTCCCGTGGCGCGCTTCGTCGACGCCAACACCATTCAGCTGGGCTGAGGGAGCAACAGAGATGGCTGGTATTCCCCACGACCATTACGAGCCGAAGTCTGCCACCGAAAAGTGGCTGCACAGCCGCCTGCCGATCGCGGCGCTGATCTACGACACGATCATGATTCCGACGCCCAAGAACCTCAACTGGATGTGGATCTGGGGCATCGTGCTGACCTTCTGCCTGGTGATGCAGATCGTCACCGGCATCGTGCTGGTCATGCACTACACGCCGCACGCCGACATGGCCTTCGCCAGCGTCGAGCACATCATGCGCAACGTCAACGGCGGGCACATGCTGCGCTACATCCACCAGAACGGTGCGATGCTGTTCTTCGCCGCGGTCTATCTGCACATCTTCCGCGGCCTCTACTACGGCAGCTACAAGGCCCCGCGCGAGGTGACCTGGATCATCGGCATGCTGATCTACCTTGCCATGATGGCAACTGCCTTCATGGGCTATGTGCTGCCCTGGGGGCAGATGTCGTTCTGGGGCGCCACGGTCATCACCGGTCTCTTCGGCGCGATCCCGGGCATCGGCCCGACGCTGCAGGAATGGCTGCTGGGCGGCCCGGCGGTCGACAACGCGACGCTGACCCGCTTCTTCTCGCTGCACTACCTGCTGCCCTTCGTGATCCTCGGGCTGGTGATCGTGCACATCTGGGCCTTCCACACCACCGGCAACAACAACCCCACCGGGGTCGAGGTGCGGCGCGCGTCCAAGGCCGAGGCGGCGAAGGACACCCTGCCGTTCTGGCCCTATTTCGTGATCAAGGACCTGTTCGCACTGGCGGTGATCCTGGCGATCTTCTTCGCCATCGTGGGCTTCATGCCCAACTTCCTCGGCCACCCCGACAACTACATCGAGGCGAACCCGCTGGTGACGCCCGCGCACATCGTGCCGGAGTGGTATTTCCTGCCGTTCTACGCGATCCTGCGCGCCTTCACCGCGGATGTCTGGGTCGTCCAGCTCGTCAACTTCGTGACCTTCGGGATCATCGACGCCAAGTTCTTCGGCGTGCTGGCGATGTTCGGCTCGATCCTGGTGCTCGCGCTGGTGCCCTGGCTTGACACTTCGTCGGTGCGCTCGGGCCGCTACCGGCCGATGTTCAAGTGGTGGTTCTGGCTGTTCGTGGTCAACTTCGTCGTGCTCACCTGGGCCGGCGGGCGCCCGGCCGAGGGCATCTACGCGACCATCTCGCTGATCGGCTCGGCCTACTGGTTCGCCTACTTCCTCGTCATCCTGCCGCTGCTGGGCGTGCTGGAAAAGCCGCTGCCCCAGCCGGCCACGATCGAGGAGGATTTCTATGCGCACTACGGCAGCGCCGCCCACGGCGGCGCGGCGCCCCAGGCCACCCCGGCCGAGTGACGGAAAGGACGCTTTCGACATGATCCGGAAACTCACCCTTGCGGCCGCCGCGGCCCTTGCCCTGACCTCCGGCGGCGCCGAGGCCGCCGGCGGCGAGGGGCGCGAGATCACCAACTACAGCTTCTCCTTCGAGGGGCCGTTCGGCCGCTTCGATACCAACCAGCTGCAGCGCGGCCTGCAGGTCTACACCGAGGTCTGCTCGGCCTGCCACGGGCTGCGCTATGTGCCCATCCGCACGCTGGCCGACCCCGGCGGCCCGCAGCTTCCGGCCGACCAGGTCCGGGCCTACGCCGCGCAATTCGAGATCGAGGATCCCGCGACGGGCGACTTCCGCCCCCGCACGCCGACCGACCACTTCCCCGGGTCGTCGCTGGAGAACGCCCCGGATCTGAGCCTGATGGCCAAGGCGCGGGTCGGCTTCGAGGGGCCCTACGGCCTTGCGCTGCGCCCGCTGTTCATGGGCATCGGGGGGCCGGAATACATCGCCTCGCTGCTGACCCATTACACCGGCGAGGACAAGTTCGAGGCCGGCTCGATGTTCTACGAGAACACCGCCTTCCCCGGCCGATGGATCGCCATGGCGCCGCCCTTGTCGGACGGGCAGGTCGAGTTCGCCGACGGCAGCCCCAACGATGTCGAGGCCATGGCGCAGGACGTCGCCGCGTTCCTGATGTGGGCGGCCGAGCCCAAGATGATGGCGCGCAAGCAGACGGGGTTCACGGCGGTGCTCATCCTGACGCTGCTGTCGGTGCTGCTGTATCTGACGAACAAGCGCCTCTGGGCGCCGGTGAAGGCCCGCGCCCGGCAGGCCTGAGACCCCGCGCCACGCGGCCGGCGAAGGGGGGCGCCCGCGGGGCGCCCCCCTTCCAGTCTGGGGGGCGGCGTCAGCCCAGATAGCGGCGCAACGCCGGCGGCGGGTCGGCCAGCAGGGTGCCCGTCGGCCGCGGTGCCTCGGCGCGCCCCTCGGCCACCAGGATCGTCTCGGGCGCGATCGCCGCCGCATCGCGCGGATCGTGGGTGACCATCAGAAGCGTCGTCCCGGCCTCGGCCACGATCGCCTCGACCAGCGCCAGCATGTCGGCCTTGAGCGCGGGGCCCAGCGCCGCGAAGGGTTCGTCCAGCAGCAGGAGCGGGCGGGCCCGCAGGAGCACCCGCGCCAGCGCCGCGCGCCCCTGCTCGCCCCCCGACAGCGCGCCGGGCCGCCGCGCGCCCATGCCCCCCAGCCCGACCCGGGCCAGCGCAGCCTCGATCCGCGCCCGCTCGGCGCGCGACAGCCGCAGGTCGGGGCGCAGGCCGAGGCCGACGTTCTCGGCCACCGTCAGATGCGGAAAGAGGTTGTTGTCCTGGAACAGGATGCTCACCGGGCGCGCGCCGGGGGCCAGCGGGGCAAGATCGCGCCCCTCCCAGGTCACCCGGCCGGCGGCCAGCGGCACGAAGCCCGCGACAGCCGCAAGCAGGGTGGACTTGCCCGCCCCCGAGGGGCCGATCACCGCCACCCGCGCCCCGCGCGCCACGGCGAGGTCGGCCGCAAGGGCAAACTCGCCCTGGACGATCCGCACCCCCTCAAGCCGCAGCACGGCCGCGCCCCCCGCGGTCGAGCGCCCAGAAGAGCGCGAGGCTGAGGGCGAGGAGCAGCAGCGCCGCCGCCGCGGCGTCGGTCATCCGGTAGGCCCCCATCAGGCGGAAGACCTCCAGGGGCAGCGTCGCGCCGCCGGTGCCGGCGAACAGCGTCACCACCCCGAGGTCGCCCGCCGACAGCGCCGCCGACAGCCCGGCGGCAAACGCCAGCGGCCGGGCCAGACGCGGCAGCGTGAGCAGCCGCAGCCGGGCGCGACCGGTCATCCCGAGGCTGTCGGCCAGCCGGCCGAAATCGGCCTCGGCGGCGCGCGCGGCAGGCTCGAGCGCGCGCACCGCGAAGGGCAGCGCCATCAGCGCGTTGACCAGCGCCGTGGCGGGCAGCGCCCAGCCGGACGGATCGGCCAGCGGAAAGACCAGCAGGAACAGCCCCGTGCCCAGCACCAGCGGCGAGACGGCCAGCGGCAGCGCCCCGGCCAGCGCCAAGTGCCCCGCCCCCCGCGCCGCACCCACGGCCAGCGCCAGCGCCAGCGTCACCGTCAGCCCCGCCGCCGCCAGCGCCACGACCAGCGAGCGCGCCGCCGCCCGCCAGACCTCGGGCGGCAGCCCCGCCAGCCGCGGCAGCCCCGCCGCGACAACCGCCCCGAGGGGGGCAAGCAGGAAGGCCGCGCCCAGCGCAATCACCGCCGCGTCGCCGGCCCGCGCCCCGGGGCTGTCGGCCGCCTGCCAGCCCGCCACCCGGTCGAGCCCCGGGCCGAAGGCCGCGGGCAGCGCCACCCTTGCCGCCGCCGCCAGCGCCGCCGCGCACAACCCGAGCTGCGCCAGCGCCAGCGCCGCCGCCCGCGGCAGGTCGAAATCGAAGCGGAAGGCCTGGTAGATCGCCAGCTCAAGCGTCGTCGCCCGCGGCCCGCCGCCGAGAATCAGCGCCACGGTGAAGCTTGACAGGCAGATCAGGAACACCGTCGCCGCCGCCCCGGGCAGCACCGCCCGCAGCACCGGGCGTTCCAGATGCCGGGCGATGTCGGCCGGGCGGAACCCCAGCGCCGCGGCCAGACGAAAGCGCTCGGCCGGAATCGCCAGCCAGCCGAGCAGCAGAAGCCGCGTCGCCAGCGGCAGGTTCAGGAACACATGGGCCACCACCACCCCCTGCAGGCCGTAGATCTGCACCGCAGGCAGGCCCAGCGCCGCCAGCCCCTCGTTCACCAGCCCGCGGCGGCCGAAGACCGCGAGGATCCCCAGCGCCGCCACCACCGTGGGCAGAAGGAATGGCGCCCCGAGCAGGGTGATGAGCGCCCTGCGCCCCGGAAAGCGCCGCCGCGCCAGCGCCCGCGCCAGCGGCACCGCCAGCGCCACCGACAGGCCGGCCGACAGCGCCGCCTGCAGGATCGTGAAGCGCAGCGCCGCCCAGTCGGCCGGGCCCGGCGCCCCCGCCCCGCCCGCGACGACCGCAACCGCCGCCAGCGGCCCGAGGGTCAGCGCGGCGACCACCGCCGCCGCCGCAAGGGCCGGCGCGGGCGGGCGCGCCGCGGGGCGGGGGCAGGCAGCGTCCACCCCTAGCGGCTCAGCGCCGCCAGCCACTCGGCCAGCGCCGCGTCGCGCAGCGCCGCCGCCTGCTCGGGGGTGAACAGCAGCGCCTTCGCCGGGACGGCCAGCGTCTCGAAGCCCGCGGGCAGCCCGCCCTCGGGGGTGACGGCGGGATACATCCAGTTCGTCGTGGGCAGCGCCGCCTGCGCCTCGGGCCCCGTCAGGTAGCGCAGGAAGTCCGCGGCAAGGTCCCCCCGGGGCGAGTGGGCGAGGATGCCCGCGACCTCGACCTGCATGTAATGGCCTTCCTCGAACATCGCCGCGGCCTTGCCGTCGTCGCCCTCGGCGATCAGGTGATAGGCGGGCGAGGTGGTGTAGGACAGCACCATGTCGGCCTCGCCCGCCAGGAACAGCCCGTAGGCCTCGGACCAGCCGGGGGTCACCGTCAGGATCCGCGGGGCAAGCGCGCGCCAGATGTCGGCCGCGCCGTCGCCGTAGGCGGCCTTGACCCACATCAGCAGGCCGAGGCCGGGGGTCGAGGAGCGGGGGTCCTGCACGATCACCGTGAGGTCCGAGGCGGCGAGCTCGGGAAAGCTCGCGGGGGGCGCGGGCAGCCGCGCGCGGTCGTGGACGAAAGCGAAATAGCCCCAGTCGTAGGGCACGAACAGCGGATCGTCCCAGGCGATCGGCAGGTCATAGGCGGCTTCGACCCCGTGCGGCGCGAAGAGCCCGGTCGCCGCCGCCGCCGCGGTCAGGTTGGTGTCGAGGCCCAGCACCACATCGGCGGGGCTGCGCACCCCCTCGAGCCGCAGGCGCGCAAGCAGCGCCGCGCCGTCGCCGTGGCCCACCAGCCGCAGGTCGCAGCCGCAGACGGCCTCGAACCCCGCCTCGATGGCCGGGCCCGGGCCCCATTTCGAGACAAAGCTGTCGTAGGTGTAGACCGTCAGCACCGGCACCTCGGCCGAGGCCGGGCCGGCAAGCGCGACGATCAGACATCCCGCAGCGAGCGTCGGATACTTCATGCCATCCTCCATGCGCGACGGGCGGGGTCAGGCAAGAGGACATCTCAAGCACCTTCCCTCCGCCGGTCCTAACCGGTTCAGGTTCAACGGGTTCGCGTGGCGCGTCTCAGCCCGTCGCCGGGCACCCCGAGGTGCCTCGAAAAATAATCAACCCCGCGGCGGGCGCAAGGGGGTGCCGCAGGCTGCGCGTCGGTGCAGCCAGTCCTCGACAGTCCGGCGGCAGAGCCGCACATTGCGCCGCGTCGCGGGCGGAGATGCCGCGGGCCGGGTGCACGACCTTTATCGGCGCACCGGTGACTATCGGCGCATCGGTGACCGCCGAGGCGCCGCGCAGCGCGACGGTCGTTCCCGCTCGGCGGCGCGGTGCGGCCGACCTCGGTGGCGAACCGCGTCGGTGCGGCCTTGGGGCGGACCAAACCGAAGCGCTCGAGCGCGGCGCGGCCTTCGACGAACCGCACCCCGCCCGCGGTTGCCGTGCGGTCCGGCAGCGGCCGGCCCATGTCGCGACGCACCCCGAGCGGGAGCTTCTGCGCCGTCGCGGGGCAGGGACAGCCCCGGCGACATCACGACAGCCGCGACCCGCAGGATGTGTCCCATGCCATCCTGCGCATCTTCCCCGGGCGGGGGCCGGCGGCCTGGCATGTCCCGCCGGCCGCCGCCTGCCGCAGACGGGCCGTCGGCCAGGCGACCGACGAACCCCCTTGAAGCCTGCCCCCCGGCAATGGCAGGGTCGGGCATGCACCCGCACCTTCCCTCCTGGGCCGAAGCCGCCCCGCGCCTGATCGCCGTCGCCGCCGGCCGCGCGGCGGCCGACCTTGTCATCCGCGGCGCCACCTGGGTGAACGTGCACAGCCGCGAGGCCCTGCCGCACCACGACATCGCCATCGCCGCGGGCCGCTTCGCCTATTGCGGCCCCGACGCGCGCCATTGCATCGGTGCGGGCACCGAGGTGGTCGAGGCCGACGGCCTCTTTGCCATCCCCGGCCTATGCGACGGGCACATGCACATCGAATCGGGCATGCTGACCCCGGCCGAATTCGCCCGCGCCGTCATCCCCCACGGCACCACGACGATGTTCGTCGATCCGCACGAGATCGCCAACGTCCTCGGCCTGCGCGGCGTGAAGCTGATGCACGACGAGGCGCTTCTGCAGCCGGTGAACATCTTCACCCAGATGCCCTCCTGCGCGCCCTCGGCCCCGGGGCTGGAGACCACCGGTTACCCGATCGGGCCCGAGGACGTGGCCGAGGCGATGGGCTGGCCGGGCATCGTGGGCCTGGGCGAGATGATGAACTTCCCCGGCGTGATCGCGGGCGATGCGCAGATGCTGGCCGAGATGGCGGCAGCGGCGCGGGCGGGCCGCACCATCGGCGGGCACTACGCCAGCCCCGACCTCGGGCCGCCGTTCCACGCCTATGCCGCGGGCGGCCCGGCCGACGACCACGAGGGCACGCGCGAGGCGGACGCGGTGGCGCGCGTGCGCCAGGGGATGCGCGCGATGCTGCGGCTGGGCTCGGCCTGGTTCGACGTGGCCGCGCAGATCACCGCCGTCACCGAACGGGGCCTCGACCCGCGCGGCTTCATCCTGTGCACCGACGACTGCCATTCGGGCACGCTGGTCAACGAAGGCCACATGAACCGCGTCGTCCGCCACGCCATCGCCTGCGGCGCCGACCCGCTGGTGGCGCTGCAGATGGCCACGATCAACACGGCCACCCATTTCGGGCTCGAGCGCGAGCTGGGCTCCATCGCCCCCGGCCGCCGCGCCGACCTGATCCTGACCTCGGACCTGCGCGCCCTGCCCATCGAGCGCGTCTGGGCCCGCGGCCGGCCGGTGGCGGAAGGCGGGCGCATCCTGGTGGACTGCCCCCATCTTGCCTGGCCCGCCGAGGTGCGCGCCACGGTGCGGCCGGGGCGGAGGCTCGGGCCGGAGGATTTCGTGATCCGCGCCCCCGAGGGGGCCAACCGCGTCACCGCCCGGGTGATCGGCGTGGTCGAGAACCAGGCGCCGACCCGGGCGCTGAGCCTTTCCATGCAGGTGGCCGACGGCCGGATCGAGCCCGACGAGGCCCGCGACATCGCCCAGATCGCGCTGGTCGAACGCCACCGCGGCACGGGCGGGGTGGTCAACGCGCTGGTCTCGGGCTTCGGCTATCGCGGGCGCATGGCGGTGGCCTCGACGGTGGCGCACGACAGCCACCACATGATCGTGGTCGGCACCTCGCGCCCCGACATGGCGGCGGCGGCGAACCGGCTGGCCGAGGTCGGCGGCGGCGTGACGGTGTGGCGGGACGGCGCCGAGATCGCCCTGGTCGAGCTGCCCATCGCGGGGCTGATGTCGGACCGCCCCGCGGCCGAGGTCGCGGCGAAGGCCGAGCGGATGGTCGCCGCCATGGCCCAGCTGGGCTGCCGGCTGAACAACGCCTACATGCAGCATTCGCTGCTTGCCCTCGTGGTCATCCCCGAGCTGCGCGTCTCCGACCTCGGGCTCGTGGACGTGCGCCGCTTCGAGGTGACGGGGCTTTTCGAGGATCATTCCGCATGATGCCGCCCGACACGGCCCTGCCCGTGCTGACGCCCCCGGCGCGCGCCGCCGCCCTGTTCGACGACCCCGCCGCGGCGGTGGCGCGGCTCGAGGAGCTGTATGCCGAGGCGACCGCCTTTCTGACCGAGCGATTCCGCGAGGCGCTGTCCGGCGGCCGCCCGCCGGCCCGGTTCCGCGCCTTCTATCCCGAAATCCGGGTGCGGGTGACGAGCTTTGCCAAGGCCGACAGCCGGCTCAGCTTCGGCCATGTCACCGCGCCCGGGGTCTATGCCACCACCGTCACCCGGCCCGACCTGTTCCGCAACTATCTCATCCAGCAGATCGGCCTGTTGATGCGCAACCACGGCATCCCGGTCGGGATCGGGCCCTCGCCCACGCCGATGCCGGTGCATTTCGCCGTCGCCACGGCCGGCGCGCTGAACGTGCCGCAGGAGGGGGTGCTGGACTTCGCGCTGCGCGACGTGTTCGACGTGCCCGACCTCGCGACCACGAACGACGACATCGTGAACGGCGTGCGGCTCGAGAACCCCGACGGCAGCCGGCCGCTGGCGCCCTT
This sequence comes from uncultured Paracoccaceae bacterium, assembly GCA_937983405.1. Taxonomy (GTDB): domain Bacteria; phylum Pseudomonadota; class Alphaproteobacteria; order Rhodobacterales; family Rhodobacteraceae; genus JAHDXW01. The sequence continues at coordinate 4,161 of CALJZN010000007.1, read as the reverse complement.
CACGGCGCAGCGGGTGGACTATTCGCTCGCCCGTCTGGCGCATTACACCGCGACGACGCCCGAGCATTTCCAGAACCATGTGCTGTTCACCAACTACCAGTTCTATGTCGAGGCGTTCGAGGCCTATGCCCGCAGCGCCCTGGCCGACCCCGCCAGCGGCTACACCGCCTTCGTGGGCACGGGCGACCAGGCGATCACCGCGCCCGACCAGCCGCTGCCGGTGCCCGCCAAGCTGCCGCAGATGCCCGCCTACCATCTCAAGCGCGCCGACGGGCAGGGCATCACGCTGGTCAACATCGGCGTCGGCCCGTCGAACGCCAAGACGGCCACCGACCACATCGCGGTGCTGCGCCCCCATGCCTGGCTGATGGTCGGCCACTGCGCGGGGCTGAGGAACACGCAGAGCCTGGGCGACTTCGTGCTGGCCCATGCCTACCTGCGCGAGGATCACGTCCTGGACGCCGACCTGCCGGTGTGGGTGCCGATCCCGGCGCTGGCCGAGATCCAGATCGCGCTGCAGGAGGCGGTGGCCGAGGTGACGCAGCTCGAGGGCTTCGAGCTCAAGCGCATCATGCGCACCGGCACCGTCGCCACGATCGACAACCGCAACTGGGAGCTGCGCGACCAGTCGGGGCCGGTGCGGCGGCTGAGCCAGTCGCGCGCCATCGCGCTCGACATGGAATCGGCCACGATCGCGGCCAACGGCTTCCGCTTTCGCGTGCCCTACGGCACGCTCTTGTGCGTCTCGGACAAGCCGCTGCATGGCGAGCTTAAGCTGCCCGGCATGGCGACCGAGTTCTACCGCACCCAGGTCGGCCGCCACCTGCTGATCGGCATCCGCGCGATGGAGCGCATCCGCGAGATGCCGCTCGAGCGCATCCACAGCCGCAAGCTGCGCAGCTTCGAGGAGACGGCCTTCCTCTGACCCAGTCGGCGCCGGCCGGGCGGCGCGTGGCCAACGGGTTCACTTGCGCTTGATTTGCGGCGCGAAAGCGTGTGTAGCACGCTGAGGCGGGGAATGGGGGGCATCATGCACCCGGCGCCGTCGCGCGCCCGTCCGGCAGCGCGCAAGCCGGCGGCGCCCCGGTGGACAACGAGGAGAGGGAGATGGCGAAAGCGATGACGAAGGGTCGGCTGGTGGCGGCGCTGGCCGCCGAGATGGGGGCGGACAAGAAGACCGCCGGCGCCGCGCTGACGGCGCTCGCCGCGCTGGTTGCGCGCGAGGTGGCGGCGGGCGGCGCCGTCGCGCTGCCCGGGATCGGCAAGATCGCCTGCCGCGAACGCCCCGCGCGCACCGTGCAAGACCCCGCGACCGGCGAGGCCATCCAAAAACCCGCCGACCGGATGATCCGTGTGGCCGTGGCCAAGACGCTGAAGGACAGCGTGAACGGCTGAGGGCCGGCCGACCGGCGGCTCCCCGCGGACGGGGGTCGGGGCGGCACAGGCCGGGCCGCTGCCAACGGCGGGGCCGCGCGCGGCTTGACTCGGCGCCCGCGCGGCGGTATCCGCGCCGGGTCATCCGGAACGCGCCTGCGCCTTCCGGTCTCCGCATTGCGGGGATCGACACCCGCCAGCGCGTTGCGCCCGCGGGTGTCGCTGGGCATTGGGGGTGCCCGTTCCTCTTCCGGGGCGGGCCGACGAGGAGAGCGGCGATGTTCGAGAACCTGTCCGAACGCCTTGGCAGCGTCTTCGACCGGCTGACGCGCCAGGGCGCGCTGACCGAGGCCGATGTCGCCACCGCCCTGCGCGAGGTGCGCGTCGCGCTGCTCGAGGCCGATGTCGCGCTGCCCGTGGCGCGCGACTTCATCGCGCGGGTGCAGAAGAAGGCCACAGGCCAGGCGGTGCTGAAATCGGTCACCCCCGGCCAGCAGGTCGTCAAGATCGTGCATGACGAGCTGATCGCGGTGCTGCGCGGCGGGGACGATCCCGGCGCGCTGAAAATCGACAATCCGCCCGCACCGATCCTGATGGTGGGCCTGCAGGGTTCGGGCAAGACCACGACGACCGCCAAGCTTGCCCGCCGCCTGAAGGAGCGCGAGGGCAAGAAGGTCCTCATGGCCTCGCTCGACACCAACCGCCCGGCGGCGATGGAGCAGCTTGCCATCCTCGGCCGGCAGGTGGGGGTGGATACCCTGCCGATCGTGAAGGGCGAAAGCGCGGTGCAGATCGCCCGGCGCGCGAAAAGCGCGGCGACGATGGGCGGCTACGACGTGGTGCTGCTGGACACCGCCGGGCGGCTCCAGATCGACCAGGCGCTGATGGACGAGGTGGCCGAGGTCTCGGCCGTCGCGAAACCGCGCGAGACGCTTCTGGTGGTGGACGGGCTGACCGGCCAGGTCGCCGTCGAGGTCGCGCAGGAGTTCGACCGCAGGCTGGGCATCACCGGCGTCGTGCTGACGCGGATGGACGGCGACGGTCGCGGCGGCGCGGCGCTTTCCATGCGCGCGGTCACCGGCAAGCCGATCCGCTTCGTGGGCACGGGCGAGAAGATGGACGCGCTCGAGACCTTCGAGCCCGAGCGCATCGCCGGCCGCATCCTGGGCATGGGCGACATCGTCGCCCTGGTCGAGAAGGCGCAGGCGACGCTGGAGGCCGAGCAGGCCGAGCGCATGATGAAGCGCTTCCAGAAGGGTCAGTTCAACATGAACGACCTCAAGGCGCAGCTCGACCAGATGCTCAAGATGGGCGGGATGCAAAGCGTGATGGGCATGATGCCCGGCATGGGCAAGATGTCGAAGCAGGTCGAGGAGGCGGGCTTCGACGACCGGATGATCCGCCGGCAGGTCGCGCTGATCCAGTCGATGACGAAGAAGGAGCGCGCGAACCCCGACATCCTGCAGGCCAGCCGCAAGCGGCGGATCGCAGCGGGGGCGGGGCTGGAGGTGTCCGAACTCAACCGGCTTCTGAAGATGCACCGCCAGATGGCCGACCTGATGAAGAAGATGGGCAAGGGCGGCATGCTGAAGCAGGCGATGAGGTCGATGTTCGGCAAGGGCGGCGACGAGGCCGCCGATGGCGCGCTGATGAAGGCCGCCGCCGCCCAGGCCGCCCGCAGCCCGGGCGGCATGACGCTGCCCGGCGGCTTCGGCGGGGCGGGCCGGGGGCTGGCGCTGCCGCCGGGGCTGTCGGGGCTGGGCAAGCCGGGGTCGGGGCGGAAGCCGTGACATGATCCGTCGCCCGACACCGCCCGCGCCCGCCCGTCGCCCGACCCCCCCCCGTCGCCCGATCCCCCGTCGCCCGACCCCGGAGGCCCGGCCATGACCGACCCGGCCAGCCGCGCCGCCGCGCTTCTGCGCGAGCATCGCGCCTCGATCGACCGGCTCGACGCCATCCTCGTCTACACCCTGGCCGAGCGCTTTGCCCATACCCAGGCGGTCGGCCGGCTCAAGGCCGCGCACGATCTGCCGCCGTCGGACCCCGCGCGCGAGGCGCAGCAGATCGCGCGGCTCGAGCGGCTTGCGGCCGAATCCGGCCTCGACCCCGATTTCGCGAAGGAATTCCTTCGCTTCATCATCTCGGAAGTGATCCGCCACCACGAGAAGCACGCCGCCGCCGCGGCAAACCCCTGATCCGCAGTCCATATCCGCAGCCCGGGGCCGCGCCCCGCCTGCCCGAACCGAAGGACCCGACCCATGGCCATGAAGATCCGCCTCGCCCGCGGGGGCTCGAAGAAGCGCCCGCATTACGCCATCGTTGCCGCCGACAGCCGGATGCCGCGCGACGGCCGCTTCATCGAGAAGCTGGGCATCTATGCCCCGCTGCTGCCCAAGGACAGCGAGGACCGCATCCGCCTCGATCTCGACCGCATCCGCTACTGGCTGGGCCAGGGCGCCCAGCCCACCGACCGCGTCGCGCGCTTCCTCGAGGCCGCGGGCGTGCTGCCCAAGGCCGAGCGCAACAACCCCGTGCGCGCGGTGCCCGGCAAGAAGGCCCAGGCGCGTGCAGCCGAAAAGGCCAAGAAGGCCGAAGCCGCGGCCTGATCCGCGCGCGCGGGGGCGGGGGGCGGCGGCGATGGCCGGGCGGGTCTGCGTCGGCGCGGTCGCCGGGGCCTTCGGGGTCCGCGGCGAGGTGCGGCTGAAGAGCTTCTGCGCCGATCCCGCCGCCATCGCCGCCTACGGCCCGCTCGAGAGCGAGGACGGCGCGCGCCGCTTCGTCGTCACC
>CALJZN010000006.1 GCA_937983405.1 uncultured Paracoccaceae bacterium | reverse complement strand
CAGGGCGGGCGCGCCGCCGGGGACGGCGCCGCCGCGGCCCCGGCGGTCAGTCCAGCGCGGGAAGGTCGAAGCGGGCGAAGACCGGGGCGTGGTCCGACGGCTGGTCCCATCCCCGGGCGGCGCGCAGGATGCGGCTGCCGTGGCCGGCGCCGGCGATGTCGGCGGTGGCCCAGATGTGGTCGAGCCTGCGGCCGCGGTCCGAGGCCGACCAGTCGGCGGCGCGATAGGACCACCAGGAATAGAGCCGCCCGTCGGGGATGTCGGCGCGGGTGATGTCCACCAGCCCGCCGGCCTCCTGCACCTCGGCCAGCCGCGCGACCTCTTCGGGCGTATGGCTGACGACCTTCAGCAGCGCGCGGTGGTCCCAGACATCGTCGGCGCGCGGGGCGATGTTGAGGTCGCCCGCAAGGATCGCGCGGTCGGGCCGCTCGCGTGCCAGCCAGTCGCGCAGCGCCGCAAGATAGTCGAGCTTCTGGGCGAACTTCGGGTTGGCCGCGGGGTCGGGAAGGTCGCCCCCGGCGGGAACATAGAGATTGTGCACGACAACGCCCGACGGCAGCCGCGCCGCCACGTGGCGCGCCTGGCCGAGGCCGGCGAAATCCCGGCCCCCCGCATCGCGGATCGGCAGGCGCGACAGGATGGCGACGCCGTTGTAGCCCTTCTGCCCGCGCGCGACGCTGTGGACGTAGCCCAGCGCGTGGAAATCTGCCAGCGGCAGCTTCTCGACCGGGGCCTTGCATTCCTGCAGGCAGAGGATGTCGGGCGCCTCCTCGGCCAGAAGCCGGGCGACGAGGCCCGCGCGCAGGCGCAGCGAGTTGATGTTCCAGGTCGCGAGGGTGAAGGCCATGCTGCCGGGGGGCTTTGCTGTCGCGCGCGAAGCTTAGGGGCAGTCGCCCGCGCAGCCAACCCCCGGCAGGCGTTGCGGGGGGGCTGCCATGCGGCGGGCGCATGGCGGCCTGCCGATGGCCGGCGTTGACAGCCCGCCCGCGCGGCCCGACCACGGTGGCGGGGACCGGGGGCAGGCCGCGGTCCGGCAAGGCGGCGGGGCAGGGGATGCGGGGCGCGCTGGCGGCGCAGGCGGGGCTGGTGGCGGCGGGACTGCCCTGTCTGATCCTTGCGGGCATGGCGCAGGCGCTTTACGGCCCGTCACTGCCGGTCTTCGCGCGGAGCCACGCGCTCGAGACTTCGCAGCTCGGCCTGCTGCTGGCGGCGCACTGGGGCGGCGGGGCGAGCGCCATCGCGCTGATGGTCCTGGCGCCGGGCCGGCTGCCGCCGCGCGCGGGGCTGGCCGTCTTTGCCGCGGGTGCGGCGGCGATCGCCCTCGGCCCGGTCTGGTGGGCGATGCTGGCGGGGGCCGCGGCCATCGGTGCGGGCGGGGCGATCCTGAGCACCGTCTACAACCGGAGCTTCCTGGCCCTCTTCGCGGCGCGGGGGCCGGCGATGGTGGCGCTGCTGAACGCGATGTTCGGGCTGGGGGCGATCATCGGGCCGCTGGCCTGGGTTGCGCTGGGCCAGGACCCCCGGGCGGCGTATCTCGGACTGGCGCTGCTGGCGGCGCTGATGCTGCCGCTTGCCGCCGCCGGCGGTGGCGGTCCGCGGCCGGCGGCGGCGGCGCTGTCCGGGGCCGCGACCTTGCCCCCGGACCCCGGGCGCTTCCTGCCGAACTGGGGGATCCTCGCGTTCGGCGCCGTGGCGGTCGGGCTGGAGGCCAGCCTTGCCGGGCTCGGCCCCACCGCGCTGATCGCGCTCGGCACGGACGAGGCCCGGTCGGCGGAACTGATGTCGCTGTTCTTCCTGGCCTTCCTTGCCGGTCGGCTGCTGCTTGTTGCGCTGGCCGGGCGGGTGCCGGCCTTCACCCTGTTCGCGCTGTCCGTGGCGGGCCTGGGCCTTCTGGCGCTGGCGGCGGCGCTGGGCGCTGGGGCGGTTGCCTTCGTGCCGGCGGGGGCCTTCGTCGGCGCGGTCTTTCCCACCTATTTCGTGGTCGCCGCGCGCCTGATGGGCGCGCATCCGCGCGTGGCGCCCGCGATCATGTCGGCGGGGCTGGCCGGGGGCATCCTGCTTCCGCCGGCGCTGACGCTGGCCATGGCGCAGCTGGGCGACGGCGTGCTGTTCGCCGCCGTGGCGGGGGTGGCGCTGGCGACGGCGCTGGCCGCGCTGCTGCGGCTGCGCGCGGTCAACGGGGCGGCGGCGCCGGTGCGGGCTTGACGATCGTTGCATCCGCAACGATAGTCGGCCTACCCAGCGGGGGGAGCCGCCCATGACCTTCGATGCCCGGCCTTCGGGCCTGATCCGCGCCGCCGCGGCCGTCGGCACGCAGGTGGGCTACATGCCCGGCTTCGGGAACGACTTCGAGACCGAGGCGCTGCCGGGCGCGCTGCCGCAGGGGCAGAACTCGCCCCAGCGCTGCGCCTACGGGCTTTATGCCGAACAGCTCTCGGGCACCGCCTTCACCCGGCCGCGGCCCGCGCGGACCTGGTGCTACCGCATCCGCCCCTCGGTCCGGCACAGCGCACGCTTCCGCCGCCTTGACCTGCCCTACTGGAAGACCGCACCGCATGTGCTGCCCGACATCGTCAGCCTCGGGCAATACCGCTGGGATCCCGTGCCGCTGCCCGAGGCGCCGCTGACCTGGCTGACGGGGATGCGGACGATGACGACGGCGGGCGACGTCACCACCCAGACCGGGATGGCGGCGCATCTCTACCTCGTCACCCGCTCGATGCAGGACGACTATTTCTACTCGGCCGACGGCGAGCTTCTGGTGGTGCCCCAGACCGGCCGGCTGCGGTTCTGCACCGAACTCGGGGTGATCGACCTCGAGCCGAAGGAGATCGCCCTGCTGCCGCGGGGGCTGGTCTATCGGGTCGAGCTGCTCGAGGGGCCGGCGCGCGGCTTTGTCTGCGAGAACTACGGCCAGACCTTCGAGCTGCCCTATCGCGGGCCGATCGGGGCCAACTGCCTGGCCAATCCGCGCGACTTCAGGACGCCCGTGGCCGCCTTCGAGGACCGCGAGACGCCGAGCCGCGTGGTGGTGAAGTGGTGCGGGCAGTTCCACGAAACCGCGATCGGCCATTCCCCGCTCGATGTGGTGGCCTGGCACGGCAACTATGCCCCCTGCAAGTACGACCTGCGCAGCTATGCGCCGGTGGGGGCGATATTGTTCGACCATCCCGACCCGTCGATCTTCACGGTGCTGACCGCGCCTTCGGGGGTGGAGGGGACGGCCAACATCGACTTCGTGCTGTTCCGCGAGCGCTGGCTGGTCGCCGAGCACAGCTTCCGCCCGCCCTGGTACCACAGGAACATCATGTCCGAGCTGATGGGCAACATCTACGGCCGCTACGACGCCAAGCCCCAGGGTTTCGTGCCCGGGGGGCTGAGCCTGCACAACATGATGCTGCCTCACGGGCCCGACCGGCAGGCGTTCGAGGCCGCCTCGACCGCCGAGCTCGCCCCGGAGAAGCTCGACAACACCATGTCCTTCATGTTCGAGACCCGCTTTCCCCAGCACCTGACCGAATTCGCCGCGCGCGAGGCGCCGCTGCAGGACGATTACATCGACTGCTGGGCGTCGCTGGAAAAGAAGTTCGACGGCACGCCCGGGGTGAAGTAGACCGGGGCCGCCAGCGCCCCCGGCCCTTCGTCCGAGGGGCGCCCTTGCGGCGGGC
>CALJZN010000005.1 GCA_937983405.1 uncultured Paracoccaceae bacterium | reverse complement strand
ACGGTGCCGTGGTCGAGGCCTGCCGCGCCCTGTGGATGGGCGTCCCGGTGATCGCTCTGGCCGGCGGCCACCATGCCGCGCGCCTGGGCGCGAGCCTGCTGGACGCCGCCGGTTATCCGGACTGGGTGGCCGCGGGCCCGGACGACCTGGCGGCGGTCGCCCTGCGCCTGGGCGCCGACCGCGGGGCCTTGGCCGGGCTGCGCACGCGTCTCCGCGACGAGGTCGCGCAGTCGGCGCTCGCCGACGTGGCCGGCTTCACCGAATGCCTGGAGGACGCATTTCGCGAGATGTGGCGCAAGTGGTGTGAAGAGACCAGCCAATCGTGACCACGTTCCGGCACTGCGGATGGCCTGCTGTTCCTAGTATAATATGGTTAATCTATTCGTAAGCTTTGCCTTCGATTGTCGAGGCGAGGGGTTCGGGTCTCGGCCGGAGCGACCATGGCGAGCAAACGCAAGATCTGTGTGGTGACCGGCACGCGCGCCGAGCAGCGGACCGCGCTTGAGAGCATTGCGCCCATCGACGTGCTTGCGGGCACAGCCGTGCAGGCCTCGATCAGCAGCGACTTCTCGTCGGTGCTTGCGCAGCTGGTGCCCTCGTTCAATGTCCAGCGCCTGCCGCTCTCCGACGGGTTCATCTTCGTGCGCCCGGCGCGGCTGCGCGGGCTCTCGCCCGACCACACCCTCCTGCTCGTCAACAGCCGCCGCTACCATCGCTCGGCGTTTCTTGGCGTCTTCCAGGCGCCCGACCTCTCCTCGCTCCCCACACTTGCGATCGGGCGGGTGGAAGTGCTGCGCGACGGCGCCTCGGCCCAATATGGTTCCGACGCGATCGCAGGCGTCGTGAACGTGATTCTCGACCGGAGCACGGGGTTTCGCGGCTTTGCCCAGGCCAGCCAATATTATGCAGGCGACGGCACGACATGGCAGGGCGGCGTGCGCGGAGGTGTTCCGCTCGGCGATGGCGGAAGCCTCGTTGTCAGCGCGGAAGTCTCCGACGGCGATGCCACTTCGCGCTCCCGGCAGCGGCCTGATGCCATCGCCTTCCAGGCGGCCAACCCATCCCTGAACGTGCCCGATCCGGTCCAGCGCTGGGGCCAGCCAGACCTTACCAGCATCCGGGCGGCAGCCAATCTGTTCGTGCCGCTTGGCAGCGCGGAACTCGAGGGGTTCGCAATCTATCGGGCAGGCGAAGGGGTCAATGACTTCAACTGGCGCAACCCCGACGGCACGGCCGGCGTGTTCCGCAATGTCTCGGTCTTCCCGGGGTTCAACTTCCGGCAGATCTTCCCCGCGGGTTTCACGCCGCGGTTTGGCTCGAAGTTCGAGGACCTGCACCTGTCGGCAGGCCTTTCGGCGGATGTCGCACCGGCCCTCACCCTTGACGGCGGCATCAGCTGGGGCAGCAGCATCGTCGATTACAACATCCGCGAGACGGTCAATGCCTCGCTCGGGCCAGCCAGCCCCACGGCCTTCTATCTCGGCAGGCTTCGCCAGCGCGAGTTCAACCTCGATCTCGATGCCGTCTGGCGGCCCGACATCGGTCTTGCGCGCCCGCTCAACGTGGCGGTCGGCGTCCAGCGGCGGGTCGAGAATTACCGGATCTCGCCCGGTGTTCCGGAATCCTATGCGGTCGGGCCCGGTGCGCGCGAAGGGCTTGCCCCGAACTCCAACGGCTTTCCGGGATTCAGCGATCTCCAGGCTGGCGCCTGGTCGCAGCGGAGCATCGGCGCCTTCCTCGATGTCGAGGCCAACCCGATCGAGCGCCTGACCGTCGCTGGTGCCTTGCGGTACGAAGACTATTCCGAGTTCGGCAACACGTTCGATCACCGGCTCGGTGCACGCGCCGAGGTGTTGCCGTGGCTTGCCCTGCGCGGATCGTGGTCCACCGGGTTCCGGGCCCCGACACCAGCGCAGCTCCGCTCGACCAGCACGGTCCAGGGCCTCGACACCCGCACGCTGCAGGTCTTCACACGTGGCCGCCTGTCGCCAGTGGATCCGCTGGCGGTCCGGCTCGGCGCCCGGCCGCTCATCCCCGAAACCTCGGAGACGATCGCTGGCGGGTTGGTGCTGTCGCCATCTGGCGGGCTGACTGCGACCGTCGACATCTACCGCATCAACGTGAAGGACCGCTTCGGCGAATCCCGCGCATTCCCGGTGCCACCGGATGCGCCCAATCCCAACAATTTCACGGCCGTCTCGTTCTTCACCAACGACTTCTCGACCCGGACCAGCGGCGTCGACACGGTTGTTGCCTGGAACGGCCAGGTTGGCCCAGGTCAGCTGACCGCAAGCCTCGCCTATTCCTACACCCGCACCCGCGTGACCTCCGAGCGGCCGACCACCATCCCCAACGAGACCCAGCGGACCGTCTTCGAGAAGCGGCTGCCCGAACACAATGCCACCGGCTCGCTGGTCTTCGATGTGGGCGCCTTCGAGATCATGGCGCGCGGCCGCTACTATGGCCCGTGGACCGACGTGACAGGGAACGCGACGGGAGACATTTTCCAGCGGTTCGGGGGAATTGCCCTGTTCGACTTCTCGCTGACCTGGCAGCCGACCAGCAACCTCAGGCTGACGGCAGGCGCGGAGAATGTCTTCAACCGCTACCCGGACGAAGCGACCTTCCAGGCCAACCGGGGCCTCATCTATTCAAGGAACGCGCCCTACGATACCGATGGCGGGCACTGGTATGTCCGCCTGGGGCTCGACTTCTGAGCAGGCCGGCAGGCAAGCAACGGGCCGCAAGCCGGCGCGAGCTGCTGGCATTGGGCGCGGCCCTTGCTGGCGGCGCGACAGCGGCTGCGGCCCCGCGAACGGAAGGTCTGGCCGCCCCGGGTGCGGGCTCTGCTGGCGCGATCGACTGGGACGCGGTCGGCAGGCTGTTCGACCGACCGCAGGGCCTGGTCCATCTCGAGCATGGCCAGTTCGGCATGATGGCGCATCCGGTGCGCGCGGCGTGGCGGGCGGCCTCCGATCGGCTCGGGCGGGAGACAGCGGCCTATGCCCGCAGCGCCCTCTGGCCCGACCTCGACCGGGTTCGCGGCCGCCTTGCCGGCTTCCTCGGCGTGGCACCCGGCGAAGTCGCGCTGTGCCGCAACGCGACCGAGGGGCTGCGGGCGCTGATCCTCGGCTACAGGCCGCTGCGGGCGGGCGAGGCCGTGGTCACGGCCGACCTCGATTATGATGCGATGGTCGCCCTCATGGCCAGCTTGGCGCACCAGCGCGGGGCGCGGCATGTGCGGATCGCCCTGCCCGAGCCGGCAACGCGCCAGTCGCTCATCGATGCCTATGCCGCCGTCCTCGAACGCGAGCGCCGGGTGCGGCTGCTGCTGCTGACCCAGGTGAGCCACCGCACCGGCCTTGTCCTGCCGGTGGCGGAGATCGTCGCGCTCGCCCGGGTGCACGGCGCGGACTGCATTGTCGATGCGGCGCATGGTGTTGGCCAGCTTGCGATGCCTGTGGCGCGTTTCGGGGCAGACTTTGTCGGGTTCAACTGCCACAAGTGGATCGGGGCTCCGCTGGGCACGGCTGGCTTCTTCATCCGAGAAGGCCGGCTGGACGACATTGCGGAAGACCCTGCAGCAGGTACCGCACCGTCAGACCGGATCGATGATCGCGTGCACCCGGCAACGCTCGACTGGGCCGCGTGGCTGGCGCTCGCCAGTGCGCTCGATCTCGTTGAAGCCATGGGCCCGGCCGCGCGGGAGGACCGGCTGCGGGCCCTGCGCTCCCGGTGGGTGGAGGCCCTGCGAGGCCTCGATGGCCTCGAGATCCTGACGCCCGAGGATCCCGTGCTGCATGCCGGGATCACCAGCTTCCGCATCCGCGGCCGGGTGCGACCGGAGGAGAATGCGGCGATCGCCCGGGAACTTCTCGACCGGCACCGGATCCTGACCGTGATGCGCCCGGGCCCGGCGCGCGGCGCCTGCGTGCGCGTGACCCCGGCGCTTGCAAGCTCCGAGCCCGATGTGGATGCCCTCGTCACGGCACTGCCCGCCCTCGTCGAGCGCTGGCGCAGCTGACCGGCACGCCGGGCTTTCTGTGCGCAGGGGCGCCGGAAGGCCTGGGGTTCAGAGCCTCCCCGAGAGCGAGAGGGGCGCGAGAACGAGCGCGATGACGAGGCCTGCGACGCTCAGGTAGCGCCAGGCGCCCATGCCGGCGAGGATGCGCGGCGCAAGTGCGGGATAGGCCTCGCGGTCGGCTGCAGCGAGCCGCAGCGCATGGACCAGCGCGCCCGACACTGCGAGGAAGGTGAGCGCGAGCCCGAGCAGGAAATAGAGGATGCGCGTCGCAAGCCCGCCGAAGGTTCCGAAGTGCAGCGGGTCGGCCGCCTCGGCGATCCGCTGGTGCGCATTGAGCGCCTCGCCCCGGACGGCTGCAAGCGGCTCTCCCGATGCCGGATCGAACCACACCGCGTTGGCCCGGTTGCGCACGAGGCTTGCCGATGCCTGCCCCATCACGGCGACGGGCTGGTCGGACATGCCGGGCAGATGCACTTCGCGGACTTCGAGCCCCGGGATTTGCGCCTTTGCCTCGGCGACCATTTGATCGAGCAGGTCGGGAGAAACGGGGCCGGCCGGCGCGGCTGCGGGTTCGGCGCGCGCTGCAAGCTGTGCCCTCGCCTCCTGCTCGGCCCGGGGCTTGGGCGCGGCCCCGCCCGAGGCCTCGACAAGATACCAGAGGCCGGTGAGGCTGATGACGACGAGGAGCGGGATCGACCAGAGCCCGAGGAGGCGGTGCAGGTCGCCCATGAAGCGGCGGTCGTGGACCAGCGCGGTCTCCGCCTGGGTGCGCGGGCGCCGAAAGAGGCCGCGCCAGAAACGCTTGTAGGTGACAAGACCCGTCACCAGCGACACCAGCAGCAGGATCGCGAAGGCCGAGACGATGCGGATGCCCCAGTCGGTCGGGATGAAGAGGCGGCGATGCATGTCGCGCAGCACCCGCTGGATGGTGATCCAGCTGCCCTCGCCTGCGACGTCACCGGTCGCGCGGTCGAGATAGATGAAGCGGCGTTGATCTCCGGGCCCGCGAACCAGCGCCCGCGCGTTCTGCCAGCTGTCTTCGGGCAGGATCAGGCGGTCGATCCGCTCATCCCGGGACAGGGCCGTTTGCGCCCGCCCGAGCATGGTTCCGAAGCTGGCTGGCGGAGCGTCGGTGCTGGTCGCGCGCATCGGCGGGCGGAGCAGCCAGTCGATCTCGTTCGAAACGGTCGCAAGCGTGCCTGTGAAGAGGATGACGGCGAGCAGCAGGCTGAGCTTGAGCCCGGCCCAGGCATGCACCCGCCACCAGAGGGAGCGGCGCTTTGCAGCCCCTGATGAGCGATGGGCATGGGCAAGGCGCAGGGACTGCGCGTTCTCCGCCGGGCCAGCCCCGGTCACAGCTCGATCCCGAGGCGGACGAAGACCGACCGGTAGGTCGGCTCGCTGATCCGGGTGAGCGAACGGACGGCCCCATCGGGCGCGCGGATCTGGGTGCGGGTCCGCTCGACCTGGCCGAGGAGATTGGTTGCCGAGACGGAGAGGCTCAGCTGCCTTGCAAGCTGGGCGCGGGCCGAGACATCCCAGCGCAGGATCGCATCGACCTCGTCGCGGCGGATGTCGGCATTGGCAAGCCGGCGCTCCTGGGCGTAGCCGCTGTTCCAGTTGAGGGAGGTGCCGAAGGTGGTGCGCAGCCGTTCGGCAAACAGGTCGATACCGCCATTGAGCACGGCATCCGGCTGGTCGAGGAAGCGCCTTCGGCCGCCGGCGACGGCATCGGCCGCCTCCAGCCGGGTGCGGATGAGGGTGGCATTGCCCCACAGCGTCAGCCACGGTGCAGCCAGCGCCGAAAGCGGCACGCGCGCTTCGGCCTCGAGCCCTGTGAGCCTGCCCCTGCCGACATTCTGCGGCCGCGACACGATCCGGCCGGCTTCCGCTTGAGGCAGGAACTCGATCTTGTCATCGAACTGGCGCCAGAAGCCGGAGACCGCGATCAGACCGTCCCGCCCGAGATACCGGTCGAGGCCTGCGTCGAGGCCCCAGATCCGCTCGGGAGCCGTCTCAGGATTGCCGCCGATATCCGGGTTGGCGATGGTGCCGGCGTTGGGCGTGACCACGGGCGACAGCTCGCGCAGGTTCGGGCGCCGCAGGGTGCGCGCCACCCCGGCGCGCAGGTCGAGGTCTGGGGCGAGCGCCAGCCTCAGGTTGGCATTCGGAAGGAAATAGGTCGCCGCCTTGCGGCCGCGGGCGCCGGTTGCATCTTCGGTGTCGGTCTGCGACCATTCGATCCGCGCGCCAAAGGCAAGCGTGGCGCGGTCCGAGAGCGCCCAGACATCCTCCGCGTAGAAGTTCACCCGCTGTTCGTCGATGTCATAGACCCGGGCGAGATTGGGCGGCCGGGGCACGCCATTGTCGATCTCGGCATTGCGCTCGCGGCGTGTGAGCTCGCTCCAGTCGATGCCGCCGCGCAGCGTGTGGCGGTCCAGCGGGATGACCGCGACAAGCGATGGGGAGAGCCGCTCAAGCCGGATTGACTCGGAGCGCTGGCGGCTGCGGTCCTGGATGCCGGCAGCAGTGAAGCGGCGCTCGTCGCGTTCGGTGTCCTCGCGGGAGGCCTGCCAGTCGAGCGCCAGTTCCAGCCGGCCTCGTTCGCCAACGCCCGTTGCCAGTGTCGCGCGCACCAGCCCGTTCTCGCGCTCCCGCAGGCGATCCTCCTCGGTTCGGCGTCGGATATCGACCTGGTTGGCGAGCAGCTCGGTGCGCTCGTCGCGGCGCTTCTCCTCGGTCCACAGCCACAAGCCCTCGAGCCGGGCCTCGCTCCGCGCTCCGAGCGTGACGCCGGCCGAGGGCAGCAGTGCGGCCTGCCGGTATCGGCGCAGATTGGCCTGCAGCTCGCCGCCATTGGGGCTGCCGTCCCCGCGGAAGACGAGGCTGTCTTTCGATTCGGCGCGGCGGTTGCGCTGCCAGCCGCCCGCAAGCGCGCCGCCGAAATCGCCGCGCCGCCCGGCAAGATCGGCGGCGAACTCCCCCACTGCGCCTTGCTGGTCGATGTCGCCGAGAGCGGCATTGAACCTTGCGCGCCGGTCGAAGTCGCCCGTTGGCAGGATGAGGTTCAGCGTGCCCGCTGCCCCCTCGCCGTTGAGCCGGGCGACAGGTGACCGGATGATCTCGGCGCGCCGGATGAGGATCGAGGGAATCCGGTCGAGCTGGGCGGAACGGCGGCTGTTGCCGTCGATGAACGGCTGGCCGTTCAGGAGCACCTGGGCATATTCGTCGCCGATGCCGCGAAGCCTGAGCTCGCGGGCGCGGTTGCCGCCATCGAAGGTGACCCCGGGCATCCGCCGGAGCGCGTCGCCAAGCGGCAGTTCGCCGAACTGGCCGAGCTGCTCGGCATCGATCACGGTGCGCGCGCTCGGCGCCTCGCGCCGGGCTGCGAGCGAATCGGCCGCAGAGGAAGCAATCCGGTCGGCGGTGACCAGGATGGTCGGGCTGGCATCAGCCTCCGGGGTGGCATGCGCCTCGGCCGGCAAACCGGCGGCAAGCGCAAGGACAAGGACAGTGCTGCCGGGGCGAATCATGCGATGTGGCTCCTAGTCTCGGTTGAATTGGACAATCCGCACTGGTCAGATGATGTTGCAATGTGAGCATGTCGCGGCATTCGCTGGCTGGTCCTGGCTGGAGACACAGTGCTATCCGGCGCGCCGCAGCAGACCCCTCGCAGACGCAGCCACTCAAAAGCGGGCCACGAGCGAAAGGCGGATATCCCTGCCAGGGTCCTGCGTTCCGAACCCGTTCTGGGTCAGGGTGGAGTGCGCGACATATTCCACGTCTGTCAGGTTGGTGACCGCAAGCTCCACCTGGCTGTCGAACCGAACCGGAAGCCTCCAGCTTGCCTGGATGTCATGGAGCGTGAAGCCCGGCTTCGGGATATAGACGATCTGGCCTGCGGGAACGGTGCTGAGGCGTCCGGTCCTGCGCAGCGTATAGCCAAAGGCCAGCCGGTCGCCGATCGCCATGCGCGTGTCCCACACCAGCTGGTCGCCGCGCGGCGCACCGATGCGTGCGATGAACTGCGGCTCGGGCGGCATGTTGCGGATATCGACAGAAGAAAAGCGCAGCGAGCTGGCGAAACTTCGGCCCGAGAGGGATGCGCCAGCCTCCCAACCTTCGAAACGGATCGTCTTGTCCCAGTTGAAGATGTTGCTGATCGGGCGCCCGCCAAGGCCGCCTGTGCCGGGCTGGAAATAAAGGATCGCATTCTGGATCCGGGTCTCGAACCAGGTGACATCGGCGGCAAGTGACAGCCCGGCAGCGCCCAGCGCGATGTTTGAAAGGCGCGCAGAGGCTTCGACCTGGCTTGCCTGTTCAGGCTTCAACGTCCCTTCCGGACTGCCGTTGAACGTGAGACTGGGCTGGGCATTGCGGGCAAAGTGGATGGGCAGGTTTCCATTGCCTCGGCTTGCCTCCCCCCAGGCGAGCGACAGGCTCAGTCCGCGCAGGGGCCGTAACGCGCCGCTGGCGTTGAACGACCAGGTGTCGCCACGTGACGACCGGGGGCCATAGTCTGCAACAAAACTATCGCGCCTGACGCCGGCGCCCAGCGAGAGCAGTTCGGTCTCGAGGCGCTGCTGGACGAACTGGCCGAAGTTCTCGTTCCGGTTGCTCCGGGTGCCGGCATCTGACCGCTGCGCCCTGCCGTTGTCCCGTGCCCAGTCGACGCCCACGGTGGTCGTGGTTTCGGCTCCTGCAAGAACCCACGAGAAGATGTTGCGCAGATCCCCGCCGACTACCTCGCTTGTGAAGCGCTCGCCATTGCTGTTGGGGGCGAAAAAGTCGTTGCGATTGAAGAAGGCATTGACCTCGAGATCGATGCGCCTGTCGTCCGGGTCCCAGCGGTGGCGAAGGGTTGCCGTATCGCGCGTCAGGCTCTGCTGCTGTGGCGGGCGCGCTCTCGGGTCCGAGGGCTGGAGCTGCCACGGATAGTCGCCGCGCTGCATGTAATTGAGGCCATCGGCGTCGTTCCGCTCGTAGCTGATCCGCAGCGAATGGGGCCCGAGATCGCGGATCGACAGCTTCAAGAGCGCGGTTCGATCCGAGCCGCCGGAGAAGGGCAGACGGTCTCCGCCGCCAATGCGGATGTCGTTAAAGTCTGTGGCCGTCACATAGCCCAGCACACCGACTTCATCCGAAAGCAGCCCGTAAGCCGCTACGGCGCCGCGCCTGGAGCGCGCTGCACTGCCGTAACCTGCGCGGGCAAGGGCACCAAGGCGCTGGCCCGGCCGCAGACGGTCCTGTGCGTCCACCGTCTCGAAGCGGATCGCGCCACCGAGCGCTCCGAAGCCCTGGTCGGCGGCCGGAGGACCCGGCTCGATGTCAACCCGCTTCAGGATTTCCGGATCGATGTTCTGCAGCCCGCCGCGATGGTTGTAGAGGTTTTGGCCCTGCCGCGCCCCATCGATGGTGATGTTCAGGTTCGAACCCTCTATGCCGCGCAGGTATAGCCGTTGGCCATTGCGGCTGCCGCCGGCAATATCAATTGACGGGTCCGCGTCAAACAGATCGCGGACCTGTCGTGCCTGGAAGCGCTCGCCGCGTTCGACGACCTCCCCGGCTATCCGGCGGCCGATCACCACGATGGCATCATCTCCGCGACGGCCTGGCTCGCCGACGGCAGATGGTGCAGTGACTGCCTCCTGCGCTGCCGCCTGCCGCTCTCTCCTCTCCTGACCGTCCAGTTCGCGATCGGCAGGAAGAGATGCCTCCACGCCAGAGCCGGCCTTCTCAACGGGTTCCAGCATGCGCGCACCTCCGGCGAGGACTGCGCCAGACAGCCCGAACGAGCACAGGAAACCAAGCGGGATGAAGGGGATGGAGTGCATGATCAAGCCTCTAAGATAATGATTCGCATAAGCAGATGGCACGACAGCGAAGCGATGTAAACAAGCACCCACATGGCATGTCAGCCACGAACCCGGAGCTTCCGACCAAGACCTGTCGGAATTCGACCGTTGGGAGGCCCCACGCGGCGTCAGGAGCAGCCGGAAGCGGCCAGAAGCGGGAACGCCAGATGTGCGCGCGACCGTGCGCATCGCTGCGCGCAGGATGATCAGGCGTGAGCGTTTTCAGGGAGTTGAAACGCCTGAAACCCGGCCTGCGATCCGATTTCCTCGACCAGCCTGCCTGCTGCTCGGCTGGGGCGCAGATCAAGTGCGGGCTTGGCGAAGTCCTTCAGCAGGTTCTTGAGAGTCTGATTCAAAACTATCCTGAGCATTTGCAGTGCCTTGCGATTCGCCGTGTGAAGAGCTGGATGGATGCGATGAATAGCCAGGCGGTTGCCGAGGCGATGGTTTGTTCGAAGTCCTTGGCAAGACGGCGGTTGCGGCTGAGCCATGCGAGGGTTCGTTCGACGACCC
>CALJZN010000004.1 GCA_937983405.1 uncultured Paracoccaceae bacterium | reverse complement strand
GGACGCATGCCGAGCCTGCGCAGCTGGGTCGCCAGCGCCAACGACCCCGAAACCGACTTTCCGCTGCGGAACCTGCCGCATGGCGTCTTTTCGGTCGCCGGCGGCGCGCCGCGCTGCGGGGTGGCCATCGGCGGGATGATCCTTGACGTGGCGGGGATGGAGGCGGCGGGCCTGCTGCCGCTGGCCCCCCGGCCGGTGCTGGGCGAGGGGGTCTGGAACCCCTTCATGGCGCTCGGGCCGCCGGCCTGGGCGCAGCTGCGCCGGCTGCTCATGGGCTACCTGGCCGAGGGGGCCGAGGGCGCGGCGGCGGCGGCCCCCTTCCTTGTGCCGATGGACGGCGCCCGGCTGCACCTGCCGCTCCGCGTCGCGGGCTTCAGCGACTTCTACGCCGGGCGTCACCATGCCCTGAACGTGGGCACGATGCTGCGCGGCCCCGAGGCGGCGCTGCCGCCCGCCTGGGACCACATGCCCATGGGCTACAACGGGCGCGCCGCCTCGGTCGTGGTCTCGGGCAGCCCGGTGCGCCGGCCCTGGGGGCAGATCCGGCCGCAGGGCGCCCCCGCGCCGGTCTTCGCCCCCTCGCGCCGCTTCGACTTCGAGCTCGAGCTGGGCGCGGTGGTGGGCAGGCCCTCCGACGGTCCGGTCACGGTGGCGGCGGCCGAGGCGATGCTCTTCGGCTATGTGCTGCTCAACGACTGGTCGGCGCGTGACATCCAGGCCTGGGAGTATCAGCCGCTCGGCCCCTTCCTCGGCAAGGCGACGGCGACCACGATCTCGCCCTGGATCGTGCCGGCGGCGGCGCTGGCCCCCTTCCGCGTGCCCGGGCCGCCGCGCGAGGTGCCGCTGCTGCCCTATCTGGTCGAGCCGCATCCGATGACGCTCGACCTCGCGCTCGAGGTGGCGCTGACGCCCGCCGGCGGGGCCGAGACGGTGATCGTCCGCACCTCGTCGCGCCACCTGTGGTATTCCTTCCCGCAGCAGCTGTGCCACCACGCGACCGCCGGCGCCCCGATGCAGACCGGCGACCTGCTGGGGTCGGGCACCATCTCGGGGCCGTCGCGGGGCGAGCGCGGCTCGATGCTGGAGCTGTCCTGGGGCGGCAGGGAACCGCTTGCGCTGCCCGGGGGGGCGATGCGCAGCTTCCTCGAGGACGGCGATACGGTGACGCTGCGCGGCCATGCCCGGGGCGCGGGCTGGCGGATCGGCTTCGGCGACTGCGCGGGCACGGTGCTGCCTGCGCTTGCCGATCCCTTCGGCGGCGCGCCATGAGCCGGCGGCCACGGCGGCACGCGGGCGGCGGGGGGCGCCCGCGGGGGCAGGGGGTGCGGCGTGCGCCGCCGCATCCCGCAGCTTGAGGAGGGAGCAGATGGCCAAGACCTTCGCCTCGCAGGACGACCTTGCGGAGAAGCGGACGAGCTTCACCGAGATCGGCGAGGGCCTGTATGCCTTCACCGCCGAGGGCGACCCGAACTCGGGCGTGATCGTCGGCGACGATGCCGTGATGGTGGTCGAGGCGCAGGCGACCCCGCGCCTGGCGCGCCGGGTGATCGCGGCGATCCGCGGCGTCACCGACAAGCCGATCACCCATCTGGTGCTGACGCATTACCATGCGGTGCGGGTGCTGGGCGCCGCGGCCTATGGCGCGCGCGAGGTGATCATGTCGGCCGCCGCCCGCGCCATGGTGGCCGAGCGCGGGCAGGAGGACTGGGAGAGCGAATTCGCCCGCTTCCCCCGACTGTTCCAGGGGCATGAGGAAATCCCGGGGCTGACCTGGCCCACCACCGCCTTCGACGGGCGGCTCACGGTCTATCTCGGCCGGCGGCGGGTGGACATCCTGACGCCCGGGCGCGCGCATACCGCGGGCGATGCAGTGGTCTGGGTGCCCGACCAGGAGGTGATGTTCACCGGCGACATCGTCGAAGATCGCTCGGCCTGCTACTGCGGCGACGGGCATTTCCGCGACTGGCCGCGGACGCTGGACGCCATCGCGGCCTTTCGCCCCGCTGCCATCGCCCCCGGGCGCGGGGATGCGCTGGTGGGCAAGGCGCGGGTCGAGGAAGCGCTGGGCAACACCGCCGATTTCCTGGGCTCCACCTTCCGCCCCGCCGCCCGCGTCGCCGCCCGCGGCGGCAGCCTGCGCCAGGCCTGGGAGGCGGTGCGCGGCGAATGCGACCCGAAGTTCGCGGACTACGCGATCTACGAGCATTGCCTGCCCTTCAACGTCGCCCGCGCGTTCGACGAGGCGCAGGGGATCGACACTCCGCGCGTCTGGACCGCCCAGCGCGACCGCACGATGTGGGAGGCGCTGCAGGGATGACCCGCGCAACCCCCGCCCGCCGCGCGGTGCGGCGATGAAGTTCGGCCCGACCCGCGGCGAGCTGTGGTTCCGTCTCGGCTTCGCGCTGGCGGGCCTTGCCCTGATGGCGGTGGCCCTGCTGCGTCACGGCGTGCAGGGGGTGGCCTGGGTCGAGATCGTGCTGCTCGCCGGCGGGTTCTTTGGCGGCACCGCGGTGTGGTCGGCGCTGCGGCTGTGGCGCGGCGACGGTCGCTGAGAAAGGAGCGCGCGCATGGCCTACAGCCACCGCCCCTTCGCCTACCGCACCCCGCCGGGCGTGACCGCGCCCGAACCCCGCCACGCGGTCGTCATCGTCGGCGCCGGGCCCGTGGGCCTGGCGCTGGCGCTGGAGCTGGCGGGGCAGGGGGTGCCCTCGGTGGTGCTGGACGACAACGACGTGGTGTCGGTCGGCAGCCGCGCGATCTGCTGGTCGAAGCGGTCGCTCGAGATCCTCGACCGGCTGGGCCTGGGCGCGGCCTGCCTGGCCAAGGGCGTGACCTGGACGGTCGGGCGCACCTTCCACCGCGAGGCCGAGGTCTGGCGCTTCGACCTGCAGCCCGAAGCGGGCGACAAGATGCCGGCCTTCGTCAACCTCCAGCAATACTATGTCGAGGAATACCTCGCCGAAAGGGCCCTGGCCGAGGCGCGGATCGACCTGCGCTTCCGCAACAGGGTGGTCGCGGTGGGCACCCAGGCCGACCATGTGCGCCTCGGGGTCGAGACGCCCGACGGCCCCTACGCGCTCGAGGCGCGCTGGCTCGTGGCCTGCGACGGCGCGCGCTCGTCGGTGCGCGGGATGCTCGGGCTCGACTTCGCGGGCGAGCTGTTCGAGGACCGCTTCCTGATCGCCGACATCGAGATGAAGGCCGCCTTTCCGGCCGAGCGGCGCTTCTGGTTCGAGCCGCCGTTCCACCCCGGCCAGTCGGCGCTTCTGCACAAGCAGCCCGACGATCTGTGGCGGATCGACCTGCAACTGGGCCGGGACGCCGACCCCGAGGCCGAGCGGCGGCCCGAGCGGGTGATCCCGCGGATCGAGCGCCTGGTCGGCCACAGCGACTTCCGGCTCGACTGGGTGTCGGTCTACAGCTTCCAGTGCCGAAGGCTCGCGCGCTTCGTCCACGGGCCGGTGATCTTTGCGGGCGACGCGGCCCATGTCGTCTCGCCCTTCGGGGCGCGCGGGGGCAACGGCGGGTTGCAGGACGTGGACGCGCTGGGCTGGCGGCTGGCGGCGGTGGTGCAGGGCCGGGCGGGCGCGGGGCTGCTGGACGCCTACGACCGCGAGCGGCAGGTGGCGGCGGACGAGAACATCCTGCACGCGACCCGCGCGACGCGCTTCATGACGCCCGCGCCCGGGGCAGAGCGGCGGTTCCGCGATGCGGTGCTGGCGCTGGCCGCGCAGGCGCCCTTCGCGCGCGGGCTGGTCAATTCGGGCCGGCTGTCCACCCCGTGCGTCTATCCCCTGCCGGGAGCGCCCGACGATGCCCGGCTGCCGGCGGCCTCGCGCCCCGGGGCGGTGGCGCCGGATGCGCCGCAGGGGGCGGGCTGGCTGCTCGAGCGGCTCGGGGGCGACATGGTGCTTCTGGGGGTGGGCTGCGCTCCGCCGGCGGTGCCGGGCCTGCGGGGCGTGGCGGCCGAGATCAACGACGTGGTGCGCGCGCGCTATCTGGGCGCGGCGCCGCGGGCGCTGCTGCTGCTGCGCCCGGATCAGGTGGTGGCGGCGCGCTGGGTCGCGGCCGCGCCCGGGGATGTGGCCGCCGCCGCGGCGGCGGTGTGGGAGGGTCGGGCATGAGCCTTGTGACGACGCCGAACCTGGCCGACCCGGACGGCTTCTATGCCGCCCTGCTGGCCGCGCACCGCGGCCTTTCGGAGGCCGAGAGCGCGGCGCTCGACGCCCGCCTCGTGCTGATCCTCGCCAACCACATCGGCGATCGGGCGGCGCTCGAGGCGGCGCTCGCCCTCGCCCGCGCAGCCGGGGGGCGGTAGGCCCCTTGCCCCGGCCGCCGGGCACCGCGGCCCTGGCCCGCGCCCGGGCGACGCGCGGGCACAGCTGGCCCGCCGCCCCGCGCGCCGGCAAGGCCGGCGCGATCCAGCCCCGCCCCCAAGCCCCGCCCCCATGCCCCGCCCCGTGCCCGGCCGGCCGCGGGCGGCGCCCCGGGGGCCCGGCGGGCCGCGTCAGCCGCCGACGATCCAGGGCTCGGCCCAGCCGTGCTTCACGAGGTTCGGCCCCGGTCCGATGCGGTCGATCACCGCCAAAAGCCCCGGCAGGGAGAGCGGCGCAGGCACCCCGTGCCGGGTGCCGCGGGCATAGTTCACCCCCTGCCCGGGGCGGCTGAGAAGGGCGCGCGGCCGCCCCGGACGGCCGCCTGCGGCGGGCGCGACGACGACGAGGAAGGGATCGGCCGTCATCGGCAGGAAGGCCTGGCTGCCCTCGGGGTGCCGCTCCATCAGGGCAAGCACCGGCGGCAGCGCCCGCGCCCCGGGCCGGAAGCGCGAGACGCCCGCGCGCCCCCCGGCCCGAAGTCGAGCCGCGCGCGGTCGTGCCAGCGCCCGCAGGCGCCTTCGTTGATGGTCCGGTCGGGCGGGCCTGCGGCCCCCAGCACCTCGCCGAAGGAGGCGAAGGTGCCGGCCG
The DNA here is from genome assembly GCA_937983405.1 of uncultured Paracoccaceae bacterium. Lineage (GTDB taxonomy): Bacteria > Pseudomonadota > Alphaproteobacteria > Rhodobacterales > Rhodobacteraceae > JAHDXW01. The sequence goes on along the minus strand of CALJZN010000004.1, from coordinate 94,694 downwards.
TCAGGGGCTCGGGCGCGATGCGCCGGCTCATCGCCCGAAGGCGCCCACGCCCGAGAGCAGCGGGTGGCGGTTGACGTCCTTGTAGAGCAGGTAGCGGAACGGTTCGGGCCCGCCGGAATAGCAGGCCTGGGGGCAGAAGGCGCGCAGCCACAGGAAATCGCCCGCCTCGACCTCGACCCAGTCGCGGTTGAGCCGGTAGACGGCCTTGCCCTGCAGCACGAACAGCCCGTGCTCCATGACATGCGTCTCCTCGAACGGGATCAGCCCGCCGGGGCGGAACGTCACGATGTTCACATGCATGTCGTGGGCCAGATCGGCCGGGTCGACGAAGCGCGTCGTGGCCCAGCGCCCTTCCGTGCCGGGCATCGGGACGGGGGCGATCTCGGCCTCGTGGGTGACGAAGGCGGCGGGGGCGGCGATGCCGGGGGCGGGCTCGTAGCGCTTGCGGATCCAGTGCAGCCGCGCGGGCGCGGCGCCGCCGTTGCGGATGTGCCAGTCGGCGCCCGGGGGCAGATAGGCATAGCCGCCCGGCCCAAGCTCTTCCTCCTCGGCGCCAAGGCCCAGCCAGACCGCGCCATCGGTCACGAAGATCACCGCCTCGGCCGCCGGGTCCGGCTCGGGCCTGCGGCTGCCGCCGTGGGGGGCAAGCTCCATCAGGAGATGCGCGAAGGTCTCGGCGAAGCCCGACAGCGGGCGGGCCAGAACCCAGGCGCGCGCCCCCTCCCACCCCGGCAGGGCCGAGGTCACGATGTCGGACATGCAGGCCCGCGGGATCACCGCATAGGCCTCGGTGAACACCGCGCGGCCCGTGTGCAGCGCGGTCTGGGGCGGCAGGCCGCCGGGCGGGGGGGCGTAGGGGCTCATGGCAGGATGGCCTTCAGGCAAAGCTCGGCGATGCGCTCGACCTGGGCGCAGGCCTCGGCGAATTGCGTGGCGTTGTCGTTGGCGAGGCGGCGGCGGAAGGTGGCGAGGATGCCGGCCTTGTCGTGGTCGCGCACCGCGATGATGAAGGGAAAGCCATGGCGCGCGCTGCGGGCGGCGTCGAGCCGCTTGAACTCGGCCCGCTCGGCGTCGGTCAGCGCATCCAGCCCGGCGCTGGCCTGTTCGGCGGTCGATGCGGCCGTAAGCCGTGGCGCCGCCGCCAGCCGCCCGGCCAGGTCGGCGTGGGCGCGCAGCACGCCCGGCCGCTTGTCGGCGCCGGCGCTGCGGAACACCCGCACGAGCGCGGTGTGCATCCCGAGCGCGCCGCCATGGGCGGGGCCGAGCTGCAGCGCATGCGCCCGCTCGGCGATCCAGGGCGCATGTTCGAAGATGCCGCCGAGGCGGGCGACGAAGGCGGCGCGGTCCATGGCCGAGGGGCGTTCGCGCGGCTGGGGCGGATGCGCGCGCGCCCGGTGGGCGGCGATGTCGGCGCGGCGGGCGCACCAGACGCCCCCTTTGGCCAGCGCGTAGTCGAGGAAGCGGTGCAGGCCCGGGATCGGCCCCGGCCGGCCGACCAGGCGGCGATGCAGGCCGACCGGCATCATCTTCGCCGCCCCGGCCGCGCCCTCCTCCCACAGCGCATCGAAGGCATCGCGGAGATAGGCAAAGACAGGCTCGCCGGTGTTGAACCCCTGGGCGGTGGCGAATCGCGTGTCGTTGGCGTCGGGCGTGTAGGGAAGCACCAGCTGGTCGCGGCCGCCGAGGCGCAGCCAGTGCGGCAGATCGTCGTCGCGGGCGTCCGAGATCCAGTCGAACCCGCCCGCCTCGGCCACCAGACGGACGGTGTTCATCGAGCAGCGCCCGGTAAACCAGCCCCGCGGCCGGCTGCCCGTGACCTCGCCGTGCAGCCGCATCGCCTCGGCGATCGCCGCGCGCTCCTCGGCCTCGGGCATGTCGCGGTGCTCGACCCAATTCAGCCCGCGGCTGGCCATCTCCCAGCCTGCGGCCTGCATCGCGCGCCTCTGTTCGGGGCTGCGGGCAAGGCCGGTGGCCAGCGCGAACACGGTGACCGGCAGGCGCGGCCGCGTCAGCAGCCGCTGCATCCGCCAGAACCCCGTCCGCGCGCCATAGTCGTCAAGCTGCTCCATGTTCCGGTGCCGCTGCCCCGGCCAGGGCTGGGCCCCACGATCTCGGACAGGAAGGCCGCGGAGGCCGCATCGCCGTGCAGGAGGCAGTTGTCTCCCCCCTCCTCTTCGTTCACGACCAGCGAGACGGCGACCTTCGCGCTTGCCGGCCGGCGGGCATCGGGGGATGGCAGCGCCATATCCCGGAAGGTCGCGCGGAGAGCGGGGGGCGGTCATGGCGGCCTCTCTGCGGGCAGACCGCGACAGTTAGGCCCCTCCTGCGGCGCCGCGCAAGCAGGGCCGCTGCGTCGCGCGCATCGCCGCGGCAGGGGTGCGGCGCCAGGGGACCGGAGGTGCGGATGGCGGACGGCTGGCTCACGACCCATGCGCTCGAGACCGCGCGGGGCTGCCCGGCGGCGGGGGTGCGGATCACGCTCTACCGTCTGGCGGGGCCCGATCGGGCGCGGCCGGCCGAGGCCGTGACCAACGCCGACGGGCGCACCGACGCGCCGCTGGTCCCCCGGGGCGCGCTTCGGGCGGGCCGCCACGCGCTGCTGGTCCAGGCCGGCGCCGATCTGCGCGGCGCGGGCCTCGCCGCGGCTGTGCCGACGTTTCTCGACGAGGTCCCGATGCGCTTCGGCATCGCGGACCCGGGGGACATGATCATGTGCCGCTGCTGCTGTCGCCCTTCGGCTATTCGACCTATTGCGGGAGCTGACGGTTGAAGCTGGCAAGAAGGCAAATCACGCGCCCGGACAGGCGAGACGGGCCCAGCGCGCTGACCCGGATAGGTTCGCTTTCTGCAAGGCTGCGCGGCGATGGCTGACCTTGCCGTGCTTGGCCAGCAAGCCGGGTTCGCGCTGCGCTGGCTGCATGTGGTCACCGCCATCGCCTCGATCGGGTCGTCCTTCTACTTCATCGCGCTCGACCTCGGGCTCCTGCGCGACCCGCGCCCGCCCTCGGGCGCCGACAGCGAGGAATGGCAGGTCCACGGCGGCGGGTTCTACCACATCCAGCAATACCTCGTCGCGCCCGACCGGCTGCCCGGGCGCCTGACCTGGTTCAAGTGGGAGGCCTGTTCCACCTGGCTGACGGGCTTCGCGCTGATGGCGGTCGTCTACTACCTCGGCGCCGAGCTCTACCTGATCGACCGCGGCGTGCGCGACCTCTCGGTGCCGCAGGCGGTGGCGATCTCGATGGCGTCGCTGGCCCTCGGCTGGGGCGTCTGCGACCGGCTCTGCCGTTCGCCCCTGGGGCAGCGCCCGACGCTGCTCATGCTCGTGCTGTTCGCGCTGCGGATGGCGATGGCCTGGGGCTATGCGCAGCCCTTCTCCCGGGCCGCGCGGCGCTGCTGAACCTTGGCGCCTTCACCGCCACCACGATCATGTCGGCCGATGTCTTTCTGGGGATCATCCCGAACCAGAAGATCGTCGCGGCCAACCTCAAGGCGGGGCGTGTGCCGGCGGCGAGATGCGGAAGGATTGCCAAGCTGCGCTCGACGCACAACACCTATCTGACCCTGCCGCTCGTGTTCCCGATGCTGTCGAACCACTACCCCTTGGCGTTCGGCGGCGACTGGGCCTGGGCCATCGCCAGCCTGGTGTTCCTCATGGGCGTCACGATCCGGCATTTCCTCAACACGCTGCGCCCCCGCAGCGGCCGCCCGTGGTGACCTGGGGCGCGACGGCGGCGATCTTCCTTCCCATCGTCCGGCTGTCGTCGCTGGGCGGCCCGGAGCCCTCGGCGCAGGCGCCGGGCCCCGCCGCCGCCCCGGGCCTTGCCGAGGTCGAGGCGCTGGTGCAGACCCGCTGCGCGATGTGCCACGCAGCCGCGCCGCTGTGGCCCGGGCTGCACCGGACGCCCGGGGGCGTGCGGCTCGAGGCGGCGGCCGAGATCGCCGGTCAGCCCCGCGCGTTCCATCTTCAGGCGGCGCGCAGCCATGCCATGCCGCCGGGCGGGCGGATCTGGCTGGACGCGGAGGCGCGCGCGCTGATCGCGGCCTGGTATCGCGTCGGGGCCGTTCAGAGCCCGGGATAGACCGGGAAGCGCGCGCAGAGCGCCGCGACCTCGGCCTTCACCTGCGCCTCGACCGCGGCATTGCCGTCCTCGCCGTTCGCGGCCAGCCCGTCCACCACCTGCACGATCCAGTCGCCGATCTGGCGGAACTCGGCCTCGCCGAAGCCGCGGGTGGTGGCGGCGGGGCTGCCGAGGCGGATGCCGCTGGTCACCGTGGGCTTCTCGTCGTCGAAGGGGATGCCGTTCTTGTTGCAGGTGATGTGCGCGCGGCCCAGCGCCTTTTCGGTGGCGTTGCCCTTCACCCCCTTGGGCCGCAGGTCGACGAGCATCAGATGCGTGTCGGTCCCCCCGGTGACGATCTCGAGCCCGCCCTTCGCGAGTTGGTCGGCCAGCGCCTGGGCATTGGCGATCACCTGCGCGGCATAGCTGCGGAACTCGGGCCGCAGCGCCTCGCCGAAGGCCACCGCCTTGGCGGCGATGACATGCATCAGCGGCCCGCCCTGAAGCCCCGGGAAGATGGCCGCGTTGACCTTCTTCGCGATCTCGGGGTCGTCGGTCAGGATCATCCCGCCGCGCGGACCGCGCAGCGTCTTGTGCGTGGTGGTGGTGACGACATGGGCATGCGGGAACGGCGAAGGGTAAAGCCCCGCGGCCACCAGCCCCGCGAAATGGGCCATGTCCACAAGCAGATAGGCGCCCACGCCGTCGGCAATGGCGCGCAGGCGCGGGAAGTCGAGGATGCGCGGGATGGCCGAGCCGCCGGCGACGATGAGCTTCGGGCGATGCGCCTCGGCCAGCGCGGCGATCTGGTCGTAGTCCACCCGCAGATCCTGCCGCCGCACGCCGTAGTGCACCGCGTCGAACCACTTGCCCGAAAGGTTGGGCCGCGCGCCGTGGGTCAGATGCCCCCCCGCATCGAGGCTCTGGCCGAGGATCGTGTCGCCGGGCCGGAGCAGGGCAAGGAACACCCCCTGGTTGGCCTGGCTGCCCGAATTGGGCTGGACGTTGGCGAAGGCGCAGCCGAACAGCTTGCAGGCGCGCTCGATGGCCAGCGTTTCGGCGACATCGACGAAGGCGCAGCCGCCGTAGTAGCGCCGGCCGGGGTAGCCCTCGGCATACTTGTTGGTCATCACCGAACCCTGCGCCTCCAGAACGGCACGGCTGACGATGTTCTCGGACGCGATCAGCTCGATCTCGTCGCGCTGCCGGCCGAGCTCGCGGCGGATGGCGTCGGCGATCTCGGGGTCGCGGGCGGCAAGCGCTTCGTGGAAGAAGCCGGCGTCGCGGTGGGGGGCGTTCATCGGGCGGTGTCCTTCGGCTGGGATCGCCGTGGCATCTAGTCCATCCCGGCCCGGGAGGAAAGCGCCATGGCGTGCGCCCCGCGCCGCGGGCCGGACGGGGGGTTGCCTTTGCCCCGGGGGCGGGCCAAGACGACGCCGGGTTGGCCGGGGAGGGTGCGGTGCAGCGCGGACCAAGGATCGCCTTCCTGGCAAGCCCGGTGCCGGTCGCGGCCGAGGCGCGCGCCGAACTCGTCGCCCGCTACGGCGACCATCCGCTCGAGGGGGCCGATGTCGTGGTGGCGCTGGGCGGCGACGGCTTCATGCTGCAGACGCTGCACGCGACCGCGGGGCTCGGCGTGCCGGTCTACGGGATGAACCGCGGCACGGTGGGGTTCCTCATGAACGCCTACGACGCCCACCGCCTGCCCGAGCGGCTGGCCGCGGCCGAGGAGGCGGTGATCAACCCGCTGGCGATGCGCGCGGGCAGCCCCGACGGGGCCGAGCACCGGATGCTGGCGATCAACGAGGTCTCGCTGCTGCGCGCCGGGCCGCAGGCGGCCAAGCTGCGCATCTCGGTCGATGGCACGGTGCGGATGGACGAGCTGGTGTGCGACGGCGCGCTGGTCTCGACCCCGGCGGGATCGACCGCCTACAACTATTCGGCCCACGGGCCGATCCTGCCCATCGGGGCGGCAGTGCTGGCGCTGACGGCGATCGCGGCCTTCCGGCCGCGGCGCTGGCGCGGCGCGCTGCTGCCCAAGACCGCGCTGGTGCGCTTCGACGTGATCGAGCCCGACAAGCGCCCGGTGATGGCCGACGCCGACAGCCGGTCGGTGCCCCGGGTGTTGTGGGTCGAGGTGCAAAGCGAGCCCCGGGTCGCCCACCGCATCCTGTTCGACCCCGGTCACGGGTTGGACGAGCGGCTGATTCGCGAGCAGTTCGCCTGAGGTCGGCCTTCCGGGGGCCGGCCTTCCGGGGTCAGTCCGACCCCGAGGAGGGCGGACGCAGCCAGCCCTCGCGCTTGCGGTAAAGCGTCGAGGGCGCGACATCGAGCACCCGCGCCGCCCGGGGAACCGAGCCGCCGTGGCGCGCGATCGTCGCCTCGATCACGATCTGCTCGATCTCGGCCAGGGTTCGGCCGATCAGGCCATCCACGCCGAGGTCGGGCCGGTCGCCGGCCGGGCCGCCGCCCGGCGCCGGCGGGCGGACCGCGGCAAGCGAGGCCGGCAGCATCGCGGGCGTCACCCGCCCGCCCTCGTTCAGCACCGCGACGTTGCGCAGGACGTTGAGCAGCTCGCGCACGTTGCCCGGCCAGGGATAGGCGCGAAAGATGTCGCGTACCGCCTCGTCGAGCCCGTCGAACCGCCGCCCCTCCTCGGCACCGAAGCGGGCCAGCATCACCTCGGCGATCTCGATCACGTCGTCGCCGCGCTCGCGCAGCGGGGGCATGTGGATCGGGATGACATGCAGGCGGTAATAGAGATCCTCGCGGAACTGCCCGGCGCGGACGGCCGCCATCGGGTCGCGGTTGGTGGCGCAGACGATCCGCACGTTGACCTTGCGCGGCCGCGTCGCGCCCACCGGCTGGATCGTCGAGGTCTGCAGGAAACGCAGCAGCTTGGTCTGCAGGGCGAGGTCCATCTCGCAGACCTCGTCGAGAAACAGCGTGCCGCCGTCGGCGGCGGCCGCCGCCCCGGTCTTGTCGGCGATGGCCCCGGTGAAGGACCCGCGCAGATGTCCGAACACCTCGCTTTCCAGCAGGTCGCCGGGGATCGCGCCGCAGTTGAGCGCGATGAACGGCCCCGAGGCCCGCGCCGACCAGTTGTGCACCGCCTCGGCGCAAAGCTCCTTGCCGGTGCCGCTTTCGCCGGTGATGAAGACCGTCGCCATCGACCGCGCGACCGAGCGGATCTTGGCGTAGACCTGTTGCATCGCCTCGGACCGGCCGATGAAGCCGCCCGGCCCCGGCCCGGCGGGGGCGGCAGGTTCCGGCCCCTGGGCGGCGCGGGCGTTCTCGACCGCCGCCAGCAGGCGCGGCTCGTCGAAGGGCTTGACGAGGAACTCCTGCGCCCCGGCACGCATCGCCTCGACCGCGCGGTTGATCGAGCCGTTGGCGGTGATCACGATCACCGCGGTCTCCGGCGCCAGCCGCAGGATGTCCTGCATCAGCGCAAGCCCGTCGCGGTCGGGCAGCACGAGGTCGAGCAGAACGATCCGCGGCCGCAGCCGGGTGAAGGCCGCAAGCCCCTCGGCGGCCGTTCCTGCCGTCTCGACCGCATGGCCCGAGGCGCGCAGCATCGCCTCGTAGACCAGCTGCAGCGACGGCGTGTCCTCGATCAGCAGCAGCGGTGGCGCGGTCGGGCCGGTCATCGCACACCGCCCCGGCGGCGGTCGCGCTCGCCGGTGATGAAGTGGATCAGGTGGTCAAGCTGGCCCAGCGTGTCGGCGCCGAGCACCGCCATTGCCTCCTCGCCGCCGCGGTGGGCGGCGCCGTTCAGCGCCTCGGCCAGCCGCTGCAGCTCGCCCGCGCCCACGGCCCCGGCCAGCGCGATCAGGACATGGGTCTGGGCGCGCACCTCGGCCGGATCGGGCGCGCCGAGGCCGCGCACCAGCCCCCGCTCGATCACCGACAGGTCGCTGACCAGGCGGCCGATCAGGTCGTCCGCCGCGCCCGGCCCGGCAAGGTCGAGCAGCCGCTCGAACCGGCTGCTGTCGATCGACAGGCCGTCCGGCGCGGGCGCATAGATCGCCGGCTCGCCGCGCACCCGCGCCAGCGCCGCGGCAATCGCCTGACCGAACGAGTCGATCCCGAGGATCGGCTTGGGCAGGATGCCGTCGGCGCCGGCGGCAAAGATTACCTCGCGGTTGGCGCGCAGCATGTAGGCGGTGACGGCCAGCACCGGCAGCCGGGCCAGCGCCCCCGGCTGGGCACGCAGCCAGCGGATCACCTCGAGCCCCGAGAGCCGCGGCATCTCGATGTCCACGAGGGCCAGGCCGAACGGCCCCTCGCCCAGCCGCGCGATGGCCTCGACCCCGTCGGCGGCGGGCACGGGCGTGCCGCCAAGACGGCGCAGCAGCGACTGGATCAGCGCCTGGTTGGTCGCGCTGTCCTCGGCCACCAGAACCCGCAGGCCGGTCAGGTCGGGCAGGGGGGGCTGGGCGGGGGGGGCGGCCTTGTCCGGGCCGGGGCGCCAGGCCTCGGGCGGCACCTCGAGCGTGGCGCGGGCGCCGCCTTGGGGGCGGTTGGCCAGCTCCAGGCGCGCCGCGAGGCGACCGGCCATCTCGCGGGTGATGTGCAGCCCGAGACCCGAGCCCGCGGCATCGCGCGCTGGCTGCGGGGCCGCCCCCGTGGCCGGCGGCGCGCCAGCCTCAAGCAGCTCGGGAGGAAATCCCGGCCCGTCGTCCTCGACCCGCAGGCGCAGGATGGCGCCCGGCTCGAGCGTGACGGCCAGCCGCACGGTGCCGGTGTCGGAATACCTGATGGCGTTCGTCAGCAGGTTGGACAGGATGCGCTCGATCGCGATCCGGTCCAGCGCCACGGTCTCGGGCAGGCCGGGTCCGCGGTCGAGCGCGAAGCCCAGGTTCTTCTCCCGGGCCCGCCCGGACCAGCGGAACTCGACGTCCTGCAACAGCCGGTCGAGCGACAGCGGCGCGTCGGGCTGCCCGGCCGCATGAACCTCGCCCAGCATCAGCGACAGGCCCTCTTCCAGCAGCGCCGCCAGCGATTCGGCGGCGACGCGCACGCGCTCGAACTGCAGCCGCGTCGCGGCGTCGAAGCGCGCGGGGTCGATCAGGCGCAGCCCGCCCAGGATGTCCGAGACCGAGGCGCGCAGATCATGGCCCAAAAGCGCCCCCAGTGCCGGCCCCCCGGGGGACGATCCGGGCCCCGCCCGCCGGGCTGGACCGGCCGGGGCGGCGCCCCGCCCCGCATCATGGCCGCCCGCCCTCACGGAACCCCCGCTGCGACGCGCAAGCCGTGCCGTTCAGCGGCGGGTCGGCTCCGGTCCGGCACACTCAGAAGTTGCATAATCCCTGCATACGAAATGCGAACGAGCCAACCAACTTGTCCAAAAGGACAGGTGCAGAGTGCCGGCGCGCGCGGACAAGGTCAACCCCGCGGATAGCCCAGTTGCCGCAGCGCTGCGCCGATCTCGTCCAGGATCGCGGGATCGTCGATGGTCGCGGGCATCTTCCAGGGTTCGCCATCGGCGATCTTCGCCATGGTCGAACGCAGGATCTTGCCCGAGCGGGTCTTGGGCAGCCGCTCGACCACCGCCGCGCGCTTGAAGTCGGCCACCGGCCCGATGCGGTCGCGCACCAGGCGCACGGCTTCCGCCGCGATCTCGGCATGGTCGCGGGCGCAGCCCTTGTTGAGGCACAGAAAGCCCAGCGGCACCTGCCCCTTGAGCGGATCGGCCACCCCGATGACAGCGCATTCCGCGACATCGGGGTGGCTGGCCAGAACCTCCTCCATCGCGCCGGTGGACAGGCGGTGCCCGGCGACGTTGATGACATCGTCGGTGCGGGCCATGATGTAGAGGTATCCGTCCTCGTCGCGGTAGCCGGCGTCCCCGGTCTCGTAGAAGCCGGGGAAGTGGTCGAGATAGCCCTTGCGGAACCGCGCCTCGGCGTTCCACAGCGTGGGCAGCGTGCCCGGGGGCAGCGGCAGGCGCACCGCCACCGCGCCAAGCTGTCCGGGGGGCAGGGGATGGCCGCCCTCGTCCAGCACCTGGACGTCGTAGCCCGGCATCGGCACCCCGGGAGAGCCCACGCGGACGGGCAGCAGGCCCAGCCCCAGCGGGTTGGCGGCGATGGCCCAGCCCGTCTCGGTCTGCCACCAGTGGTCGATCACCGGCACGCCCAGCTGCGCCTCGGCCCAGCGGATCGTGTCGGGGTCGGCGCGCTCGCCGGCCAGAAACAGCGCGCGCAGCGACGACAGGTCGTGGTGGCGCACCAGCGCGCCGCCCGGATCCTCGCGCTTGATGGCGCGGAAGGCGGTGGGGGCGGTGAAGAGGCAGGCGACCCGGTGCGCCTCGATCACCCGCCAGAAGGCGGCCGCGTCGGGGGTTCCGACGGGCTTGCCCTCGTACATCACGGTGGTGTTGCCATGGATCAGGGGGCCGTAGCAGATGTAGGAGTGCCCCACCACCCAGCCCACGTCCGAGGCGGCCCAGAACACCTCGCCCGGCTTCATGCCGTAGACGGCCCCCATGGTCCAGTTCAGCGCCACCAGATGCCCCGCGGTCGGCCGCACCACGCCCTTGGGCTGGCCGGTGGTGCCCGAGGTGTAGAGGATATAGGCCGGATGGTTGCCCGCCACCGGCACGCAGGGCGCGGGCGCGGCGCCGAACTGGAATGCGTGCCAGTCGAGGTCGCGCCCCGGGGTCAGCCGGGCCACCTCCTGCTCGCGCTGGAAGATCACGCAGAACGCCGGCCTGTGGCGGGCCTGCGCGAGGGCGGCGTCGAGCAGCGGCTTGTAGTGGACGATCCGCCCCGGCTCGATGCCGCAGGAGGCGGCGATGATCGCCTTGGGCGTGGCATCGTCGATCCGCGCGGCCAGCTCGGGCGCGGCAAAGCCGCCGAAGACGACCGAGTGGATCGCCCCCAGCCGCGCGCAGGCCAGCATCGCCTCCAGCGCCTCGGGCACCATGGGCATGTAGATCACCACGCGGTCGCCCACCCCGACGCCGCGGGCGGCGAGCGCGCCCGCCAGCCGCGCGACCCGCTCCTGCAGTTCGGCATAGCTGATGCGGCGGATCGTGCCCGTCACCGGGCTGTCGTGGATGACGGCGGTCTGGCTGCCGCGCCCGGCCCGGACATGGCGGTCCACCGCATTCCAGCAGCCGTTGACCTCGGCATCGGCGAACCATTCATAAAACGGCGCCCTCCCGGCCCACAGCGCGCGCGACGGGGGCCTGACCCAGTCGATGGCGCGCGCCGCGCGCATCCACCATCCCTCGGGGTCGGCGGCCCAGGCGGCATAGGTCTCGGCATAGCTCATGGCGGTCTCCTCCCCCGGCTTTTGCCCGGCGTTACACCGCCGTCGCATGTCCGGCAACGCATCCGAATGTCACCGTCGGCTCCGATCCGCGCAAGGGCCCGCGGCCGCCGCCCGCTCAGTCCAGTCGGAACAGCTTGTCGCGCGCGGCCGCGCCCATGAGCAGCGTCAGCCGCGAGGGCGCCACGCCCAGCGCCCGGGCCAGAAGCCGCCGCGCCGCCTCGGTCGCGCGGCCGTCCTCGGGCGGGGCCGTGACGCGGATGCGGATGGCGCCGTCCTCGAGGCTCAGCGCGTCCCGCCCCGCCCGCGGCGTGACATGCACCGCGATGCGGGCACCCGGTTGGGCAAGATGGGCAAGGCTGGCGCGGGGCATGCGGCCGGCGTCGGCGAAAGGGTCCGGCGGCCAGCCTGCCACCGCCCCGGGCGGGACGAAAGGGGGCCTCCGTGCGGGGCGCGCGCCGTCACCGCGGGGCGGGATCCGGGGGGTACCCGGGGGGCTGTCTTGGGGGCTGCGCGGGCCGTGACCGTCGCGGCGCACAGGGGCGGGGCCGAAGCCCGGCCGCGCGCAAGAGGCCGCGGCGGCGGGCTTCGGGCGCCGTCGCCGCGGCGATATCACATCACCGCCCGGTCGGCGTGGCCTTCGGCGACGATCCGGGTGCCGCGCAGGCAGCGGGTGCAGCAGCGCAGGGTGGCTGCGCCGCATCGGCCCGAGGTCGGGGCCGCGCTACGGCCGCCAGGGGGTGCGCGCCAGCGCCTGCAGCAGGCCGAGCAGCCCCAGCATCAGCGCCGTGACCACCAGAAGCGGCGCGGCAAAGCCGCCCGTCGCCTCGGACAGCACGCCGAAGCTGACCGGCCCCAGCACGCCGCCCACCTCGGCCGCGGCAAAGAACAGCCCGCCTGCCATGCCGAGGCGATCCTTGGGCACCCGCGGCAGCTCCATCAGGATCAGCACCGCAAGCGTCATCGCCGCGCTGCGCGCCAGACCCTGCAGCACGAGCCCCGCAACGAGGCCCGGACCGGGGGTAAGATGCAGCAGCAGGCTGGCCAGCAGGCCCGCGGCGAAGAGCCCCGCCAGGATCGACATCCGCCGCGGCGGGGTGGCGAGGCGCGGGATCACCAGCGCGCCCGCCACGCCCACCGCCGCCGGGATCGCCGCCCACAGGCCCGCCGCCGCCGCCGGCAGCCCACGCGCGGTCAGAAGCGCCGGCAGCCAGTTGTTGAAGGCGTGGCTGAAGAAGAAGATGCCCACGCTCATCGCCAGCACCAGCCGCACCTCGGGCAGGCGCAGGAGTGCGGCGAAGGCGGCCAGGCTGAAGCCCTTGCCCGGCCCCTCGGCCCGCAGCGCGCCCCCCGCCGCGCGCGGATGGGCCAGCCCCGCCCAGACCAGCGCGGCAAGCCCCGCCACCCCGGCATAGGCGACGAGGACCGCGCGCCAGTCGCCGCCGAAGGCGGGCAGCAGCACCGACCCGGTCAGCGCCACCGCAGCGATGCCCCCAAGGTAGGGGCCGGTCATGTAGACGCCCATGGCAGTGCCCCGCGCCGGCCCCTCGAACAGCCCCGCGATCAGCTTCGGCGCCCCGACCGAGATCAGCGGCCCGCCCAGGCCGAAGAGGCCCACCGCCGCGAGCATCGTGCCCGGCCCCGGGGCCAGGCCGCGGGCGAGCCCCGAGGCGGTGATCAGAAGGCCCGCCAGCACAAGGCCCCGGGCCGCACCGATCCGGTCCAGCAGCAGGCCGCAGGGCAGCGCGGCGGCGATGTAGACGAAGGGCCAGGCCCCCATGATCGCCCCCATCGTGCCGTGGCCCACCCCGAACGCGGCTCCGATCGGGCCGACGAGGGGGCCGAGCGCGGCCGAGGTGAGCCCGAAGGCGAAGTAGATCGCCCAGACCCCGCCGAGCAGCAGCCAGCGGCGGGCATCGGCGGGGGCGGCGGCGGTCTGGGTCATGCGGGGTGGCGCCGCGGTCGGGGCATCGGGGACGTCTCCGGGCCGCGGCCGCGCCGGGCAGCGGGACGGTGCCGCAGGCGGCCGGCAGGCGCAACCCCGCCCCGCCGCCGCCGCAAGCCCCGCCGCCGCGGCGCGGCTAAAGCCAGGCGTCGCGCCCGCTGCCCACGGCCTGACCGACCGAAGCGAAGCCGTCCCGCGCCAGCAGCGCGTCGAGCCCGGCAAGGATGCGCGGGACAAGGCCCATCCCTTCGTAGACGAGCCCGGTGTAGAGCTGCACCGCGCTTGCCCCGGCGCGGATCTTGGCGTAGGCGGTCGCGGCCGAGTCCACCCCGCCCACGCCCACCAGCGGCAGACGCCCCCCGGTCAGCACCGACAGCCGCGCAACCAGCCGGGTCGAACGCTCGAACAGCGGCCGGCCCGACAGCCCGCCCGCCTCGGCCGCCGCAGGGCTGCGCAACCCCACGCGCGCGGTGGTCGTGTTGGTCGCCACGATCCCCCCGACCCCGGCGGCCAGCGCCACCTCGGCGATGTCTGCCAGCTGGCCGTCGGTCAGGTCGGGCGCGATCTTGACGAACAGCGGGATCGGCCGGGGCAGGGCGGCGCGTGCCTCCATCACCCGCGCGAGCAGCGCGGCCAGGGCGGCGCGGCCCTGCAGGTCGCGCAGGCCGCCGGTGTTGGGGGAGGACACGTTGAGGACGGCGAAATCGGCATGCGCGCCGCAGGCCGCGAGCACCGCGGCGAAATCGCCCGCGCGGTCGGCGCTGTCGCGGTTGGCGCCGAGGTTGACCCCCACCGCCGCCGCCCCGCGCGGCCGCGCCGCCAGCCGCCGGGCGATCGCGTCCATCCCGTCGTTGTTGAAGCCGAAGCGGTTGATCGCGGCGCGGTCCTCGGCCAGGCGGAACAGGCGCGGACGCGGGTTGCCCGCTTGCGGCCTGGGTGTCGCCGCGCCGACCTCGATCAGCCCGAAGCCCGCCCGGGCGAGCGGCCCCAGCGCCACCGCGTTCTTGTCGAACCCCGCCGCCAGCCCCAGCGGGTTGGGCAGGTCGAGCCCGGCCAGCCGGCAGGCGAGCCGCGGCGAGCGCACCACCCCCGGCAGCGGCACGAGGCCCGCGCGCAGCGCCGCCAGCGCCAGGGCATGCGCGCGCTCGGGGTCGAGGCGCCGCAGCAGCGCCAGCCCCGCCCGCTCGAGGACGCTCACCTCAGCCCTTCGGGAAGGACATGTCCGCCGTCGCCCTGCGGCAGCGGCCGGGCCCAGACCACATCCGCCAGCCGCAGGGGCCGGTAGAGATGGGGAAAGAGCGTGCCGCCGCGCGCGGGCTCCCACCGCAGCGCCGCGCCCAGGGCTGCGGCCTCGACGGCGACAAGCACGAGGTCGCCTTCGCCCGCAAAGTGCTTCGCCGCCGTCCCGGCCAGCTGTGCCGCGGTCGAGAAATGGACGAAGCCGTCGGCCACATCGACGGGGGCGCCCGCGGTCTCGCCCGTGCGGCGCAGCGCGGCCCATTCGTCCGGGCGGAGGATCTTGAAGATCAGCATGGCGCGGTCATGCCCGCTGGCGCCGCGCCGGTCAATGGCCGGCGGCCGCCCCGGGCCGGGGCCGTCATGCGGGCGTCATCACCGGCCGCCATCCTGCCCGGCGGGGTCTGGCCGCGGCCGCGCCGCTTTGCCAGCGGCGGGCCGCGGGTGCCATGCTCGCAGAGCCGAACTCAGGGGGATGTCCCATGCCGATGCGTCTTTTCGCTTCCGTCGCGGCACTTGCGCTCATGTCGGGCGCAGCGCTGGCCGACTTCAAGCTCGATGTGCTGCACATCAACGACTTCCACAGCCGGATCGAGCCCATCAACGCCTTCGATTCCACCTGCTCGGCGGCCGATGACGCGGCCGGCAAGTGCTTTGGCGGCATCGCGCGGCTGGCCACCAGGATCAACGGGCTGCGCGACGCGATCCGCGCGGCGGGCGGCAGCGTGCTGGTGCTGAACGCGGGCGACGTGTTCCAGGGCTCGCTGTTCTACACCACCTACAAGGGTGCGGCCGAGGCCGAGTTCATGGAGCTGATCGGCTTCGACGCCATGGCGGTGGGCAACCACGAGTTCGACGACGGCCCCGACGGGCTGGCGGGCTTCCTCGATCGCGTGTCGTTCCCGGTCGTCTCGTCCAACCTCGATGTCAGCCGCGACAACCGGCTGGCGGGGCGGGTGGCCAAGCATGCGGTGCTCGAGGTCGGCGGCCGGCGCGTCGGGATCGTCTCGGCCCTGACGGTGGACACGATCGAGATCGCCTCGCCCGGCCCCACCGTGACCTTCCAGGACGAGATCGACGGGCTCAAGGCCGCGGTGGCCGAGCTCGAGGGCGAGGGGGTGAACATCATCCTCGCCCTGACCCATGTCGGGCTGCCGCGCGACCTCGAGATCGCCGCGATGGTGCCGGGGATCGACGCGGTGATCGGCGGGCACAGCCACACCTACCTCTCGTCGTCGGACCCCAAGCGCCGCGGCGCCTATCCCACCTGGGTGACGCGCCCCGACGGTACCGCGGTGCCGGTGGTGCAGGCCTATGCTTACGGCAAGTATCTGGGCCACCTGCAGCTCGAGTTCGACGCCGCGGGCACGCTTCTGCACGCCGGCGGCGACGCGCTGCTGATCGACGCCAGCGTGGCGCCCGATCCGGCCGTGGCGGCGCGGGTCGCCGCGCTGGCGGGGCCGATCGACGAGATGAAGGCGCGCGTCGTGGCCGAGGCGGCCGAGGCCATCGATGGCAGCCGCGAGAATTGCCGGGCGCGCGAATGCCAGATGGGCAATCTGGTTGCCGACGCGATGCTTGCGCGCACCCGCGCCCAGGGCATCCAGATCGCCATCCAGAACGGCGGCGGCCTGCGCGCCTCGATCCCGGCGGGGGCGGTGACGATGGGGCAGATCCTGGCCGTGCTGCCGTTCCAGAACACGCTGGCCACCTTCCAGCTGTCGGGTGCGGGGATCCGCGCGGCGCTGGAAAACGGGGTGAGCGATGTCGAGGGCGGCGCGGGCCGCTTCCCGCAGGTGGCGGGGCTGCGCTTTGCCTTCGACCCGGCGGCGCCCAAGGGCGCGCGGGTCGGCGAGGTGACGGTGCAGGAGGGCGACGCCTTCGTGCCGCTCGACCCGGAGAAGATCTACGGGGTGGTCAGCAACAACTTCCTCCGCGCGGGCGGCGACGGCTATCGCATCTTCGCCACCGAGGCGCTGAACGCCTACGACTACGGCCCCGACCTGGCCGATGTGCTGGTCGAGCACATGGTCGCGCACGCGCCCGTGCGGCCTTATCTGGACGGCCGCATCGCGGTGAAGTGACGCCCCGCGGCGCCCCCGCCGGGGGCGCCGACCGGCTCAGGCGACCCGCGCACCCCGCACCCAGACCCCGCGGACCACCGCCGCGGGGCCGATGCGGCGGAAACGGATCACGTCGCCGCGCAGGCCGGGGGCGAGGCGCCCGCGGTCCTCCAGGCCCGCCGCCCGGGCAGGGTTTGCCGTGACGCGGGCGATCCCGGCGGCGAGGTTGCCCAGCCGGTCGCCCAGCCGCAGCGCCCCCGAAAGCAGGGCCGACGGCACATAGTCCGACGACAGGATGTCCAGAAGCCCCGCGTCGGCGAGGTCGGCCGCCGGCACGTTGCCCGAATGCGAGCCGCCGCGGATCAGGTTGGGCGCCCCCATCATCACCGCGATGCCGTGGTCGCGGCAGGCCTCGGCGGCGGCGCGTGTGGTGGGAAACTCGGCCAGCCGCACCCCGTGGCGGGCCGACTGCGCCACATGCGCGGGCGTGCCGTCGTCGTGGCTGGCCAGCCGCGCCCCCAGCCGCGCGGCATGGGCCACGGCGGCGGCGGTGTGGCCCTCGCGCACCCGCTCGCCCAGCGCGCGGCGGCGGGCGACATGGGCCTCGAACTCGGCCTCGGTCATGGCGTGCTTGCCGCGCATGTAGGTGCGCAGCTGCGCGAGGTCGGCGAACTGGCGCTGGCCGGGGGTGTGGTCCATCAGGCTGACAAGGCCGACCCGGTCGCCGGGGGCGAAGGCGGCAAGCTCCTCCTCCAGCGTCTCCGAGCAGATCTCGGCCCGCAGATGCAGGAAATGGCCGATCCGCAGCGCCCCCGTGGCGCGCATCCCGAGGATCTCGCTGGCCATCGCCCGGGCATAGGGGCGATAGCCGGTCTTGCCGGCCGCTGCCTCGCGCTCCGAGCCGACCCGCAGCGCATCGAACACGGTGGTGATGCCCACCCCCGCCAGTTCCGCGTCATGGGCCACGATGGCCGCGGGGTGCGGCCAGTCGACCCCCGGCCGCGGGGTCATGTGGCGTTCGAGGTTGTCGGTGTGCAGCTCGATCAGCCCTGGCGCGACCCAGTCGCCCTCGCAGTCCAGCGCCGCGGGCAGGCCGCTGGCCCCGCCGTCCACCGCCGCGATGCAGCCGTCGCGCAGCACCAGCGTGCCGGGGACGACCTCGCCCTCAAGCACCAGCCGCGCATTGGTCAGGATCGTCTCGGCCATGCTGTTCTCCGCTGCTGCTCCGCTCTACACCGGGGCTGTACATCGCGGCTTGTCACGCCGCTGTGACATCGCCAGCCCATGACGGGCCATGCGCCCTGCCGGAGACCGCCCATGTATGCACGCTATGCCCTCTACTACGCCCCCGAAGCGGGCAGCGACCTCGCCCGGCTGGGGACCGCCTGGCTGGGCCGCGATGCCGAGGCCGGGCCGGTCGCGCAGCCATCCCCGCCGCTGCCCGCCGGCTGCCGGCCGCTGGCCGAGCTGACCGAGGCGCCCCGGCGCTACGGGCTGCACGGCACGCTGAAGCCGCCGATGCGGCTGGCCGCCGGGCGTTCGGCCGACGATCTGGTCGAGACCGCCGCGGCCTGGGCCGCGCGCCGCCCGCCTGTCGCGCTCGGGCCGCTTCGGGTGGCGGCGCTGGGCCCGTTCCTCGCGCTGGTGCCGGTGGCCCAGCCGCCGGCGCTGGTCGAGTTCGCCGCCGATCTGGTGCGCGACCTCGACGCCTTTCGCGCGCCGCCTGACGAGGCCGAGCTCGCCCGTCGCCGCCGGCACGGGCTGACCCCGCGGCAGGAGGCGCTGCTGGCCGCCTGGGGCTATCCCCATGTGATGGACGAGCTTCGCTTCCACGTCACCCTGACCGGTCCGCTGGCGCCCGCCGAGGCCGCCGCCGTCGCCGCCGCCGCCGAGGCGCATTTCGCCCCCGCGCTGGGCCGGCCCGAGACGATGCGCGAGCTCGCAGTGTTCGGCGAGGGGGCGGACGGCCGGTTCCATCTGCTCAGGCGCCTGCCGCTGCAAGGCTGAGCGCGGCAGCAAGCCGCGCGACGCCCTCGGCCACACTGGCGTCGTTGACCACGCAGGCCGCGCCCTCGGGCGCGGCTAGCGCGCTGCGGTCCAGCCGGGCGGCGATGTCCCCGGGGCGCTCGCGCCCCCGGGCGGCCAGCCGGGCGGCCAGCACCGGGGCGGGGGCCGTGACCATCACCACCTCGAGCGCGGGATAGGCCGCCCGCGCCGCCGGCAGCGCCGCGCGCGAGCCGTTGAACAGCACCGTCCGCCCCGCCGCCACCGCGTCCAGCACCTCGCGCGGGATGCCATAGTCCAGCCCGTGCGCCTGCCAGTGCACAAGGAAGGCGCCAGCCGCGGCGCGGGCGGCGAACTCGGCCGGGGTCAGCGCGATGTGGTCCTCGCCCCCCGCCTCGGCCGGGCGGGTGATGGCCCGGCGCGCCACGACGACCCCGGGGTGCCGCCGGGCGAGCCCGGCCAGCAGCGTGTCCTTGCCCGCCCCCGAGGGGCCCACCACCGCCACCAGCCGCCCGGTCACGCCGGCACCCCCCGGGCGGGGGCGAAGGCGCCCACATCCACCGCCCGGGTGCAGACGCGGTCGCGCGCGGCGGCGTCGTGGAAGATGCCGAGGATCGCCGCGCCGCGGTCGCGCGCCTCCTCGATCAGCGCCAGCACGGTGTCGCGGTTGGCGCCGTCGAGGCTGGCCGTGGGTTCGTCGAGCAGCAGCGCCGGAAAGGGGTGAACGAAGCCGCGGGCGATGTTGACCCGCTGCTGCTCGCCCCCCGAGAAGGTGGTGGGCGACAGCGCCCACAGCGGCCGGGGAATGTTCAGCCGCGCCAGCAGCGCCGCGGCGCGCGCGCGCGCCGCCTCCGGGTCGGTGCCCAGCGCCCGGAGCGGCTCGGCCACCACCTCGAGCGCTGGCACCCGCGGGATGACGCGCAGGAACTGGCTGACGTACCCCAGCGTGCGCGCCCGCACCGCCAGCACCGCCCGCGGCTCGGCCCCGGCAAGCTCGACCCCGCCCACGCGGATCGAGCCCGTCTCGGCCCGGTAGTTGCCCCAGATCATGCGCATCAGCGTGGACTTGCCCGCCCCCGAGACGCCGGTCAGCGCCACGCATTCGCCCGCCCGCACCTCGAGCGCGGCGTCGCGCAGAACCTCGATCGTCGCTCCGCCCTGGGTGTGCAGGGTGAAGGCCTTGCCCACCCCCGCCACCCGGATCACCGGCTCGCCCCGCACGCTCACAGCCATTGCTTCCACTTGAAGAACAGGTAGGTGCCCACCGCCGAGGCCAGCATCAGCGCCAGCGCCATGGGATAGCCGTAGTCCCAGCCGAGCTCGGGCATGACCTCGAAGTTCATCCCGTAGGCCGAGGCGATCACCGTGGGCGGCAGGAACACCACCGCCACCACCGAGACGATCTTGATCGTCTGGGCCTGGCTGATGTTGATCATGCCCAGCGTGGCCTCGGCCGCCATCGTCACCCGCGACGACAGGAAATCGGCGTGCACCTCGAGCGCCCGGATGTCGCGGATCAGGCCCTTGAGGGTGCCGCGCTGGCCCGGGTCCTTCGGACGGTCGACGAGCGACTGGCCGAAGAAGCCGATCGCCCGTTCGAGCGTGAGCAGCGCCAGGCGCACGCGGCCGATCTGTTCCGACTGCAGGCCGATCTCGCGCAGCTGCGCCTGCAACGTCTCGGCCCGCGCCGCGCCGCCGTCGGCGTAGACCTGCGCCGTCGCCGCATCGAGGGCGCGGCCGCACTGTTCGAGGATGTCGGCCTGCCGGCCCACGATCTCCTCGATCAGGCCCAGGAACAGCCGGTCGGGGGTCTCGCAGCCGCTGCCGGTGCGATGGGCACGCTCGGGGTAGGTCTCGAACGGGCGCGGGGCGTGGTGGCGCACCGTCACCAGCCGCTCGGCGGTGACGATGAACGTCACCGGCCCGATGACCGCATCCTTGGTCAGGGACGCGCCGGGCAGCGTCACGGTCATGTAGCTCGCCCCGCCCTCGCGGTACAGCCGGGCGGAGAGCTCGATCTCCTCCATCTCGGCGAGGGTCGGCACCGCGACGCCCAGCGCGGCGACGGCCGCCGCCTGTTCGGGCGTCGGACAGTCGAGGTCGATCCAGAGGGCTGCGGACAGGGGCACGCCCTCGTCCAGCCGGACGAGGCGGCCGCCCTCGGGGCGCCAGACATGCATCATCGCGTCACACCTGCAGCACGGAACTGACCAGAAGCTGGGTATAGGCGTGGCGGGGATCGTCGAGCACCTGGTCGGTCAGCCCCGCCTCGACCACGCGGCCGTCCTTCATCACCATCAGCCGCTGCGCGAGCAGCCGCACCACCGCCAGGTCGTGCGTGACCACGATCGCCGACAGGCCGAGGTCGCGCACCAGGCCCCGCAAGAGGTCCAGCAGCCGGGCCTGCACGCTGACGTCGAGGCCGCCGGTGGGTTCGTCCATGAATACCAGCCGCGGCGCGGTCACCAGCGCGCGGGCGATCTGCAGGCGCTGCTGCATCCCGCCCGAGAAGGCGCGGGGGGCCTCGTCGATCCGCCCGGGGTCGATCTCGACCCGGGCCAGCCAGTCGGCCGCCGCGGCGCGGATCGCCCCGTAGTGGCGCGCGCCCCGGGCCATCAGCCGCTCGCCGATGTTGCCCCCCGCGGTCACGCCCATGCGCAGCCCGTCGCGCGGGTTCTGGTGCACGAAGGCCCAGTCGCTGCGCATCAGCGCCCGGCGGTCGCGCTCGGGCAGCGCGAGCGTCTCGACCGGTGCGCCGTCGCGGCGGCGCCAGACCACGCTGCCGGCATCGGGCGCCAGATGCCCCGACAGGCAGGCCAGCAGGGTGGACTTGCCCGACCCCGATTCGCCCACGACGCCCATCACCTCGCCCGGCCAGAGGTCGAACCCCACCTCGGCGCAGCCGATGCGGGCGCCGTAGCGCTTCGTCAGCCCGCGCACCTGCAGGATCGGCGCGCTCATGCGGCGGCGTCCTCGAAGGGGGCGGCCATGGTGCCGCGCCGCCCGGCGGCGCGCCGGCTGCGGCAGTGGTCGGTGTCGGAGCAGACGAACATCCGCCCGCCGGCGTCGTCCACGATCACCTCGTCAAGATAGCTGGCGTCGTCGCCGCACAGCGCGCAGGCATGTCCGGCCTTGGTCGGCTCGAAGGGGTAGTCCTCGAAATCCAGGCTGCGGACCTCCGTGTAGGGCGGCAGGGCATAGATGCGCTGCTCGCGCCCGGCGCCGAACAGCATCAGCGCGGGCGAGCGGTGCAGCTTGGGGTTGTCGAACTTGGGGATCGGCGAGGGATCCATTACATAGCGCCCCTCGACCTGCACCGGATAGGCGTAGGCCCGGGTGATCGCGCCGTGGCGGGCGATGTCCTCGTACAGTCGCACATGCATCAGCCCGTAGTCGGCCAGCGCGTGCATCTTGCGCGTCTCGGTCTCGCGCGGCTCCAGAAAGCGCAGCGGCTCGGGGATCGGCACCTGGAAGACAAGGATCTGCCCCTCGGCCAGCGGCGTCTCGGGAATGCGGTGGCGGGTCTGGATGATGGTGGCCTCGGCCGTCGCCTCGGTGGTGGCGACGCCCGCGACCTTGCGGAAGAAGCTGCGGATCGAGACCGCATTGGTGGTGTCGTCGGCGCCCTGGTCGATCACCTTGAGCCGGTCCTCGGGCGTCAGGCAGGCGGCCGTCACCTGCACGCCGCCCGTGCCCCAGCCGTAGGGCATGGGCATCTCGCGGCTCGAGAACGGCACCTGATAGCCCGGGATCGCCACCGCCTTGAGCAGCGCGCGGCGGATCATCCGCTTGGTCTGCTCGTCGAGATAGGCAAAAGTGTAGCCGGTCATTCCGCGGCCTCCCGACCGGCCAGCGCGGCGGCGCGGCGGGCGCGCAGGCCCTCGCTCTCCGACTGGAAATCGACGTAGTGCGGCAGCTTGATGTGTTCGAGAAAGCCCGACGCCTGGATGTTGTCGCAATGGCTGAGGACGAACTCCTCGTCCTGCGCCGGGCCGCGGCCGACGTCCTCGCCCAGCTCGCGCGCGCAGAGCGCCCGGTCCACCAGCGCCATCGCGATCGTGCGGCGTTCGTTCATCCCCAGCGCGAGGCCGTAGCCGCGGGTGAACTGCGGCGGCTCGGACTTCGAGCCGGCGAACTGGTTCACCGTCTCGCATTCGGTCAGCTCGACCTCGCCGATCTCGACGGCCAGGCCCAGCTCGGGGATCTCCACCGCCACCGGCACCCGGCCGATGCGCAGCTCGCCCACGAAGGCGTGGGTCGAGCCATAGCCGCGCTGGGTGGAATAGGCGAGCGCGAGCAGGAACCCCTCGTCGGCGCGCGCCAGCGCCTGCAGCCGCAGCGCCCGGTCGGCCGGCAGCGCCAGCGGCGCGCGCGTCAGGTCGGGCGGCTCGGCGTCCGATGGCGGCTCGGGCCGGATCAGCCCCTCGCGGTCGAGAAAGCCCGTGATATGCGGCATCGGCCCCGCCTGCGGGGGGGCCACGGGGGCCGGCGGCACGGGCAGCCCGGCGGCGAGCGCGAAGTCGATCAGGCGGTGGGTATAGTCGAAGGTCGGGCCCAGCACCTGCCCGCCCGGCGCATCCTTGAAAGTGGCGCTGATGCGCCGGTCGCAGGCCATGGCGGCGGTGTCGAGCGGACGCGACGCCGCCAGCCGCGGCAGGGTGGTGCGGAAGGCGCGGATCAGGAACACCGCCTCGACCGCATCGCCGCGCGCCTGCTTCAGCGCCAGCGCCGCCAGGTCGGGGTCGTAGAGCGAGCCCTCGGCCATCACGCGATTGACGGCAAGGCGCAGCTGCTCGCGGATCTGGTCGGGCGAAAGCTCGGGCACGGCGGGGTCGCCGCGCCGCTCCTCGGCAAGCCAGGCGTGGGCGGCGGCGATCGCCCGCTCGCCCCCCTTGACGGCGACATACATCAGGCGGCCTCCACGCGAATGCTGCGGGGCAGGGCGGCAAGCCGGTCGCCGCAGACGAACAGGAAATCGACGCCCAGCGGAAAGCGCGCGGCATTGGCGCGGAAGGCCGCGGTCTCGGGCAGCGACAGCCGCGCCTCGGCCGCGATCCCGGGGCCGGTCAGGCGGGCGCCGGCGGGCTCGAGCCGGTCGAGCGCGACGATCAGCGTGGCCGACCGGTCGGGATATTCCGCGGTCCCGGCGGCGTAGTCCGACAGCGGCAGGAGCGCCGCCCAGCTGCCGACGGCAAAGGCGGCCCCGGCCCGCGGCATCAGCGGCGCGCCGGTGTGAAAGCGCAGCCAGGCGCGCAGGGCGGGGGTGTCGTGGTCGCCGGCCAGATGCACGGGCGTCGTGCCGTCGGCCAGTGTGAGCAGCGCCGCCGCCAGCGCCGGCCCGGCCGGGGCCGGCGCCGCCGCCCCCGCCAGCCGCACGATCCGGCCCGGCTGCGCCATGGCCTCGAGGATCGCGCGGAAGGCGCGCGCCGCATCGGGCGCAGGCGCGGCGAAGCCGCCGGTCAGGGGTTCGGCCGCACTCATCCCTCGCCCCGCACCATCGTGAAGAACTCCACCTTCGTCGCCGCCGCCCGCGCCGCGCGCGCGGCCCGCCGCGCCGCCTCGGCCTGCGCCAGCGGCCCGAGCACCGCCGCGCGCAGCTCTCCGGCACGGTCGGTCTGCAGCAGCGCATCCGCAAGCGCGGCGATCCGTGCGTGCTCGGCCCCGCGGCCCTGCACCCAGGCATGGCCCACCGTGCCGCAGGCCAGCCGCAGGCTGGCGCGCGTCACCGTCATCTCGCCAAGGTTGAAGGGCGCCCCCGTCGCCCCGGCCCGGCCGCGCAGCATCACCGTCCCCGCCTCGGGCCGGCGCAGCCAGTCGAAGGCCGGCTCCGCGCCCAGGCCGGCCCACAGCCGCGCCAGCTCGTCCGGCCGCGCGCGGGCGAGAAGGCCCATCCAGACCTGGCGATCCTGCGGGGCAGCGTCGGGTCGGGCATCGGGCTGGGCATCGAGCATCGCGGCGACTCGGTATTGTGGACAACTAGACAAATATCGGCTAGAGCCACCCGAGGCAACCGCGATCCTGTGAAGCTTCTGCGACATGTCCCCTCCCGCCCTGTGGTCCGACCTGCGCGACGCGCTGGCGGCCGACCTCGCCGCCGGGCGCTGGCAGCCGGGCGACCGGCTGCCGACCGAGGCGCAGCTGGCGCAGCGCTTCGGCGTCAACCGCCACACCGTCCGCCGGGCCCTGGCGGCGCTGGCCGAGGCGGGGCTGGTCCATGCCCGGCGCGGGGCGGGGGTGTTCGTCACCGGGCGGGTGACGGACTATCCGCTGACCCGCCGCACGCGCTTTCGCGACAACCTGCTGTCGGCAGGGCAGACCCCGGAAAAGCGCATCCTGCGGCTGGAAACCCTGCCGGCCGAGCCGCGCGAGGCCGAGGCGCTGGGCCTGCCCCCCGGCGCCCCGGTGCATCTGTGGGAAGGCGTAAGCCTGGCCGACGGCGTGCCGATCAGCCTGTTCCGCTCGGCCTTCGATGCCCGGCGCCTTCCGGCCCTGCCGGAGGCGCTGCGCCGCCACCTGTCGGTCACGGCCGCGCTGGCCGAGGCGGGGGTGGCCGACTACACCCGCCGCTCGACCCGCGTCTCGGCCGAGGCGGCGGACGCGATGCGCGCGCGGCATCTGCATCTGCCCGTGGGCGCCCCGCTGCTGCGGACGGTCGCGATCAACGTCGACCCCGAGGGCCGGGCCGTGGAATACGGCCGCACCTGGTTTGCCGGCGCGCGGGTGCAGCTGATCGTCGAAAATCCGTGATGCGGCGTCGTTCTGTCATCGCATCGTCACCGCCGGTCTGCTATCGCACGAAGCGATCCCGGAGGCCCTCCCCATGACCCTGCTGCCCGACCTTCGCCTGACCGGCGCCCTTGTGCTGCTGGACGGTGCCCTGCACGACACCGCGCTGACCCTGTCGCAGGGCCGCATCGCCGACCATGCCGCGCCCGAGGTGGACCTGTCCGGCTACTGGCTGCTGCCCGGCATCGTCGACCTGCACGGCGACGGGTTCGAGCATCACCTGCGCCCGCGCCCGACCGCGCCCTTCGACACCCGCCGCGCGCTGGTCAGCGCCGACGCCGAACTGGGCGCCGCCGGGGTGACCACCGCCTGGTTCGCGCAAAGCTGGTCGTGGGAGGGGGGCACCCGCAGCCCCGACCGCGCCGAGGAGCTGATGCAGGCCGTGGCCGAGATGGCGCATCGGCTGACCGCCGACATCCGGGTGCAGGTGCGTTTCGAGACCCACATGCTCGAGGACCACGACCGGCTGGTGGCGGCGATGGCGCGCTTCGGCGTGGACTATCTGGTGTTCAACAACCACCTGCCCGAGGCGGTGGACCTGGCCGCACGCCGGCCCGACCGCTTCGCGCTGTGGGCCGGCCACAACGGCCACACGCCCGAGGGTCTGCTGGCCATCGTCCGCGGGGCGCAGGCGCAGGAGCCCCGCGTGCCCGCGGCGCTGCGCGCGCTTGCCGAGCGGCTGGCGCAGGCGGGGGTGACGATGGGCTCGCACGACGATGCCACGGCGGAGACGCGCGCGCGCTTCCGCGCCCTCGGCGCGCCGATCTGCGAGTTTCCCACCACCGTGGCGGCCGCCCGCGCCGCCCGCGCGGCCGGCGAGCCGGTGCTCATGGGCGCGCCCAACGTGGTCCGCGGCGGCTCGCAGGCGGGCAACATCGCCGCCATGGCGCTGATCGAGGACGGGCTCTGCGACGCGCTGGTGTCGGACTACTACGTGCCCGCGCTCGCCCAGGCCGCCTGGGTGCTGGCCGACCAGCGCGTCGCGACCTTCCCGGCGGCGTGGGAGATGATCTCGACCGCCCCCGCGCGCATCTTCGGGCTTGCCGACCGCGGCGCCCTTACCCCGGGGCGCCGCGCCGACCTCGTGGTGATGAACCCCGCGACCCGCCGGATCGAGGCGACCATCGCCGCCGGCCGGCTGGCGTGGTTGACGGGGGCGGCGGGGGCGCGCTTTCTCGGCGCGGGTGCGGAGCGGGCGCTGGCGGCGCAGTAGGCTCAGCCGTATTTCGCCAGGAAGTCGGCCGCGTCGAGGCTTCGGAAATCGGGCAGCGCCGCGCGCAGCCGGTCGTGGTCCCAGTCCCACCAGGCGAGGCGCTGCAACCCCTCGGCCACCGCGCGCGGAAAGCGCGCGCGGATCGGCGCCGCCGGCACCCCGGCGACGATGCTGTAGGGCGCCACGTCCTTCGTCACCACCGCCCCCGCGCCGATCACCGCGCCGTCGCCCACCGTCACCTCGGGCCGGACGATGGCGCCGTGCCCGATCCAGACGTCGTGCCCGATCGTGGTGCGGCGGGCGGCGCGGGCGGCGAAGAACGCCGCATCGTCGGCCTCGTCCGGCCAGTAGTCGGACGAGCGGTAGAGGAAATGGTGCTGGCTGGCCCGCGCCATGGGGTGGTCGGTGGGCCCGATGCGGACCATCGCGGCGATGTTGACGAACTTGCCGACCGTGGCGTTGGCGATGTCGCACAGTCGCGTGCAGTAGCTGTAGGCGCCGAAGCTGGAATTGAGGATCACGCTGCCCGGCCCGACTTCGGTCCAGGGGCCGAACTGCGCGTTGCGGATGTCGCAGCCCGGATGGATGAGCGGACCGTCGCCGTTCAGTCCCTTGCCCATGCCCCCCCCTTGCGCGCCGCCGCCGGGCAGGGCCGGCGGGGGCGGCCGACCGCCCGCGCCCGGGCTCAGTGCCCGCGCTCGCCGATGAAGCGCTTGCGGATCAGCCCCGAACCCCAGTCGATGATGGCGATCACGATCAGCACGTTGAGGACCACGAAGGCCACCTGGTCGAACAGCCCGGCGCGGAACCGCTCGATGATGATCATCCCGATCCCGCCGGCGCCCACCAGCCCGAGGATCGTGGCCGAGCGCACCGAGGATTCGAAGGAATAGAGCGAGAGCGAGATGAACACCGGCAGGATCTGCGGGAGATAGCCGTAGCGGATGATCCGCGGGGCATCGGCGCCGGTGGCGCGCACGCCCTCGACCTGCTTGCGGTCGATGTTCTCGATGGCCTCGGAGTAGAGCTTGGCGAGGTTGCCCATGTCCGACACCCAAATCGCCAGCACCCCGGCCAGCGGGCCAAGGCCCACCGCCCGCACGAAGACGAGCGCCCAGACCACGCTGTCCACGCCGCGGAAGATGTCGAGCAGCCGGCGCACCGCATGGCGCAAGACGCCCACCGGCATCGTGTTGCGCGCGGCAAGAAAGCCGAGTCCGAGCGCAAAGATCGTCCCCAGCAGCGTGCCGAGGAAGGCCATGGCGATGGTCTGGGCGATACCGGTGTAGATCTGTCGATAGGACCAGCCGGCCATCCCCTCCCACGCGACCATGCGGGTGACAAGGCGGATCGCGCGCTCGGAGCTCTCGAGCAGCTTCCAGGCCTCGAACAGATGGAAGGAATAGGCGACATAGCCGATCACCACTGCCCAGGACGCGATCTTGAGCGCCCGCACCAGCGGATTGCCGAAGGCCGCCGGATGGGTGCGCCGGGCCTCGGCGACATCGGCCTCGGTGATTGCGGCGAAGGTCAGCGCGGTCATCTCAGGCTCTCCCTGCCGATCAGCGCGTGGCGCGCGCGTTCCGAGACGAGGTCGATCAGCGTCACTGTCAGCACGACGATGAGCAGCACCGCCAGCACCCGATCATCGGAATAGAAGCTGATGACATGGTTGATCTCCTGACCGATCCCGCCGGCGCCGACGAAGCCCACCACCGCCGAGGCGCGGACGTTGATCTCGAACCGCCACAGCGCATAGGATGTGAAGTTGGGCGCGACCTGCGGCAGGATGCCGTAGCGCATCCGCTGCGCCCAGCTGCCGCCGACCGCGGCGATGCCGTCCACAGGGCGCATCGAGGCGTTCTCGACCACCTCGGAGAAGAGCTTGCCCAGCGCGCCGGTGGCGTGGATGGTGATGGCCAGCACCCCCGCCAGCGGGCCGATGCCCACCGCGAAGACGAACACCAGCGCGAACAGGATCTCGGGCACGCCGCGGCAGAACTCGAGGAACCGCCGCGCCGCCGCCGCCAGCCAGAGGTTGGGCGTGACGTTGCGCGCCGCAACGAGGCTGAGGATCACCGCCAGCGCGGTCGCGACGAGCGTCGCGGTGACGGCCATCAGGATCGTCTCCCAGATCAGCCGCAGGTATTTCCAGAAGTCGTTGTACCAGTAGCCGATCGAGCCGGGCGGGAAGCGGCCCGCCGCATTGCGGCCCTCGAACAGCACCTCCCAGCGCAGGTCGGGCAGGACGGTGCCGAAATATTCGAAGATGCGCGGGAAGCCTGCCGCCAGCCGGTCGGGCCAGAAGCGCGAGACGCTGATCGACCAGAACAGAAGCGCCAGGAACAGCGCCAGCAGCGTGAGGTTGACGACAAGCTTCTCGCGGATCAGCCGGGCGCGGTGGGCCTCGAACAGGGCGACGGCATCCTGCCCGGGCTGCACGGGCGGCATGTGGGCGGTGCGGGCCATGGGCTAGAGCGCCGCCTGCGCCTGGGCCAGCGCGGGGTCCATCGGCCGGCTGCTGCCGGCAAGGCTCGTCGAGGTCAGCGCCTCGTTGAAGGCCTCGGCCGCCTCGGCGCCGTAGATCTCGCGCGCCTTCGCGTCGGTCAGCTTCGCGGCGGGGCCGTCGAAGACGACGCGGCCCTCCTGCATGCCGATGATGCGGTCGCAGTAGGTCCGCGCGGTGTCGAGCGTGTGCAGGTTGCAGATCACCGTCAGCCCGTCCTCGCGGTTGATGGCGCGCAGGGCGTCCATCACGATCTTGGCGTTCAGCGGATCGAGGCTGGCGATCGGCTCGTCGGCCAGAAGGATCTTCGGCTCCTGCACCAGGGCGCGCGCGATGGCCACCCGCTGCTGCTGGCCGCCCGACAGCGTGTCGGTCTGCTGCAGCGCGGTATGGGCCATGCCCAGACGGTCGAGCGCGCGGATCGCGAAGGCGCGCTCGCGGGCCGAGAAGAGACCGAGCATCGACGTCACGAGCCCGTGGTGGAACAGCCGACCCGACATCACGTTGGTGATCACGTTCAGCCGGCCGACCAGGTTGAACTGCTGGAATACCATGGCGCATTCGTTGCGCCACTGGCGCAGCGCGCGCCCGCGCAGGGCGGTGATGTCGCGACCGTCGAACAGAAGCTGCCCCGAACTTGCATCGTTCAGCCGGTTGATCATGCGCAGCAGCGTGGACTTGCCGGCGCCGGACCGCCCGATGATCCCCACCATCTGGCCGGGCGGAATGTCAAGCGTGACCCCGACCACCGCGGTCTTGCCGTTGAAGTCCTTCGAGAGATTTCGAAATTCGAGCATGTCCGCCCTCGTCGTGCCGGCCCGGGCCGGCGGAGGCATGGGCCCCCGCAGGATGGCGGGGGCCCGGATGTTGCACGCCGCTCAGCGCGACGCGGCGATCTCCTGGCGGCGCAGCGCCACCGTGGTCTCGTAGAAGGCATGGTCGA
Source organism: uncultured Paracoccaceae bacterium (assembly GCA_937983405.1). GTDB lineage: Bacteria > Pseudomonadota > Alphaproteobacteria > Rhodobacterales > Rhodobacteraceae > JAHDXW01. The sequence continues at coordinate 64,659 of CALJZN010000004.1, read as the reverse complement.
TCTGCACATAGCCGCCGTCCTCGCCCCCGGCCGTCAGCTTGTAGCATTCGGGGTGCTTGGCCGGCATGCTCAGCAGGAAGTCGAGCATGAGCGCGCGCGCCTCCTCCGGCAGATCCTTGCGGAACACGGTCGGGCCGTTGGGGATGATGTCCGACGTCCAGATGATGCGGATGTCGTTCATGTTGAGCAGGCCGTTGTCCACCATCCGGCGCAGGTTGCCGCGCGAATAGCCCTGTGCGTAGTCGCCCTGCAGCGAGGTCCAGGTGACGCCCGCGTCATACTGGCCGTTCAGCACCGCGATCACCGCCTGCTCGTGCCCGCCGGCAAAACCGGTGCGGCCGAAATACTCGTCGTCGATGATCCCCTGCAGCCGCAGCTGGCCGCGCGGGAACAGATAGCCCGAGGCCGAGTTCGGATCGGCATAGGCGAGCGTCCGGCCGCGCATGTCCTCGAAGCTCTGGATGTCGCTGTCGGCGCGGACATACATCACGGCATAGTAGCCGAGCGTGCCGTCAAGCTGGGCGCGGGTCAGCACCGGCTCGACCGCCTCGGGATCCTGCAGGTAGATGCCGGCATAGGCCGCCGGCCCGAGGCCCGCCATGTGCAGCTGCCCGGCGAGCAGGCCCTGCATCACCCCGGCATAGTCGGCCGCCGGGAACAGCTCGACCGGCACGCCGAGCACCTCGCTCACAAGGGTCTTCATGCAGTCGAAGCGGCGGAGGCGGTCGGCCTCGTTCTCGCCGCCAAGGATGCCGATGTTGAAGCTGCCGAAGCCCTGACGCCAGTCGGCGGCGGCGGGGGTGACGGTGACGGTGACGGCAAGCACGGCGACGGCGGAGGCCGTGCCCAGCAGGTTCTGGAAGGTCATGAAATGCGTCCCCTGTTTCGGTGTTCGGCCGGCCGACGCGACCCGCGCGCCGCTTCCGCCACCCGGGCGGTAACCGACATTCGCTGAGCTAAGCGATTCGCATGACGCTCGCGCAACATGATCGTGACAATCGCGCAACCGCCAATCCCGGTCCTCGGCGGGATGCCCGGGCGCGGTTGATCCCCGCGGCATCGCCCGGGCGCCGGACCGGGTCGTCGAGGAGGGCGTGCACCACCCCCTCGGCGAGTCTGCCCGGGGGGTCGCGCGCCGGCCGACGGCCGGGACGACCTGCATCCCTTCCCGTCGGCGACTTCCGGGGCGCCGCAGAGCATCGAGCCGTTGCGGCGGAGCGGGTGCGACGCCCCGCGCCGGGACAGCACCCGGGGACGGCCGGCCGCACGGCCGCGCCGCCGCGGGGCCGGACATGGACCCGGGCGGCAGAACGCGCCCCGGGCAGGTCGAACCGGCCCGCCCGCCGCGGCAGCCGGACGCGCGCGCCCCGCGCGGCGGGTTCTGGGCGCGCGGCCCCGCGCATCGGCGGCGCTGCCGCCACAGTTTTTCCACGTTTCTGAATTAGCGCGGCCGTGTCCGGGTCGGTGGCGCGCCTTGCGCCCTGCGGCCGACCGGGGTGGGTCGGCGTTCGAGGAGCAGGAAGGCCATGGCGGGGGCGGCGATGCGGCAGGCGCCGGACGCGGGCGCAGGGGCGACGGGTCCGGGTGCAGCCCCGGCCACGGACTGCCCCGCGCACCCGGTCACCCGGGCGGCCCCGGTCGCGGCGGGCGACGGCATCGCGGTGCTGCGCGTCGTGGTGCCCCCGGGCGGCTCCGCGGCCCTGCCGCCGTGCGGGCGGGACGCCAGGGTGCTGGTGGCGGCCAACGGCGCGCTGACGGTGGAGGGCGCCGCGCTTGCGCCGCTGGAGGCCGCCGTGCTGGCCCGCGCCACCGACCGCGCGACCACCGCGGCGGGGCATCCGGTGCTGGCCTATCTGCTGGCCTGCGCGCCGGACACCACGCTTCTGGCGATCGGCAGCCGTGTGCGCGGAACGCACCATGCCCGTTCGGACCTCGACCTGCTGGCGATCCCGCGCGAGGGCGCGCGGCGCGACGTCGCGCTCGGCCGCGTCTCGCTCACGGTCGCGCCGCGCCGGGCGTTCCTTGACCAGGCGCGGGCGGGGGCGCCCTTTGCGGCCTCGGTGCTGGGCTGCCACCGCCATCTTGCCGGCCCTGCGGCGGTGCTGGAGCGTGCCCGGGCGCAGTTCGGCCGCGCGCCGGCCCTGCCCGAGCCTGCGCATCTGGCCGATCTCGTCCGCTTCTGCCTCGGCCGGCCGGCGCTGGAGGGGGGCCGGATGCTGGCCCTGGCGCGGCTGCGCTGGGCGCTGCGGACGCTTCTGGTCCTCGACGGCGAGGATCCCTTCGCCGCCCCCGCGGCGCTGGCGCCGGCGACGCGGGCGCTGCTTGACCGCCTTGCCGCGGTGCATCGCGGCGTGCCCGGGGCGCTGCCCGAACTGGCGCGGGCCGCCGCGGCGCGGATTGCGCCGCTGGCGCGGCTGGCCGAGGATGCCGCGCCCGCGGCGGCACGGGCCCATTTCGCCGCCACCGGCAACCTCCTCGGGCTCGAGGTGGTTGAGGCGATCGACCTTCACCGCGCCCGGACCCGCCGGGCCGCCCCTGCAGGAGCCGTCTGACCCATGCCGTGGTTCGATCTTGGAAATGCGTTCGTCCTCAGCGGCGTGCCGCTCGGCGGCGGGCCGACGTTCAGCATGTACACCTTCACCCCCACCGATCCGCTCATCACCGGCATCGGGGGCCCGATCAAGACGTTCACCGACAACTTCGACCCGAACGGCAATCCCTACCCGCCTTTACCGATCATTTACTATTACGACGGCGAGGCCAATCCCATCGACCCGGGCTCGCTGATCTGGATGGGCGGGACGACCTACACCGTCACCAACATCTGGCACTCGGTCGGCACGGGGACGACGACGGGCGGGCCGTTCTGGGGCGGGATCCATTTCCTCGAGATCACCGACGGCTCGACGACGCTCTACCTCGCCTTCCCGAACACAACGGTCGATTTCATCGATCCGGCCGACTTCGTCTCGCTCGAGATGATGGGGATCGTGGATTACTCCACCTACCCGGGAAGCCTGATCCATCCCGGCTACATCGCCGGCCAGGGTCAGCCCGGCTCGCCGCCCTGCTTTGCCGCGGGCACGCGCATCGCCACGCCGCGCGGCGAGGTGCCCGTCGAGGCGCTGGCCCCCGGCGACCTCGTCGAGACGCTGCAGCACGGGCCGCAGCCCGTGGCCTGGATCGGGCGGGTCTGGGGCGGGCGCGGCCGGCTGGCCAGCAGCGACGCCTGGCGGCCTTGGGCGGTCGAGGCCGGCGCGCTCGGCCCCGACATGCCCGCCCGGCCGCTGGTGCTTTCGGCGCAGCACCGGCTGATGGTGGCAGGGCCCGAGGTGGCGCGCGAGACCGGCGCGCCGGCGGTTCTGGTCGCGGTCAAGCATCTGGCCGGGCTGCCGGGGATCGCCCCGGTGCAGGAGGCGCGCGAGGTCGAGTATTTCCACCTGCTCTCCGAGCGGCACACGATCGTGCGCGCCGACGGCGCCTGGGCCGAAACGCTCTGGCCCGGGCCGGTGGCGTCCGATGCGCTCGGCGCCGCGGTTCTCGGGGCCGCGGTTCCCGGGGCGCCGGCGCCGCTGTGCGAGCGGGTGCTGGCGGCGGGGCCGGCGCTGCCGCTGGCCGACGGGCGCACCGGCCGGCGGCTGGCGCGGCGGCTCCTCCGCGCGGGCCCTCCGGCCGTGGACGCTGCGGTGCTGGCCGAGGCCGACGGCGGGGCCGGGCTGGCCGCCTGAGGGCGGGGGCCCGGCGCGGCCCGCCGGGCGCATTGCCCTTCCGCCCCGCGGCGGCTAAGCGAGGGGGCGACACCCCGAGAGCGAGGCCGCCCATGCCCTATGCCGATCTTGCCGCCGCCGTCGAGGCCGCCTGGGAGGCGCGCGACAGCCTGTCCCCCGCCACCACCGGCCCCGCGCGCGAGGCAATCGAGGCTACGCTCGAGGCGCTGGACAAGGGCCGCCTGCGGGTGGCCGAGCGGCAGGCCGACGGGCGCTGGCACGTCAACCAGTGGGCCAAGAAGGCGGTGCTGCTGAGCTTCCGCCTGAAGGACATGGAACCCCATTCCGGCGGCCCGCAGGGCGGCGGCTGGTGGGACAAGGTCGACTCGAAGTTCCGCGGCTGGGGCGAGGCCGAGTGGCGCGCGGCGGGCTTCCGCGCGGTGCCGACCTGCGTCGTGCGCCGGTCGGCCTACATCGCGCCGGGCGTGGTGCTGATGCCCAGCTTCGTCAACCTCGGGGCCTATGTGGACGAGGGCACGATGGTGGACACCTGGGCCACCGTCGGCTCCTGCGCCCAGATCGGCAAGCGGGTGCATCTGTCGGGCGGCGTCGGCATCGGCGGCGTGCTGGAGCCGATGCAGGCCAACCCCACGATCATCGAGGACGACTGCTTCATCGGCGCGCGCTCCGAGGTGGTCGAGGGCGTGATCGTGCGCGAGGGCGCGGTGCTGGGGATGGGTGTGTTCATCGGCCGCTCCACGAAGATCGTCGACCGCGCGACCGGCGCGGTGATGTATGGCGAGGTGCCGGCGGGGTCGGTGGTGGTGGCGGGCTCGCTGCCGTCGTCGGGGGGCGTGCATCTCTACTGCGCGGTGATCGTGAAGAAGGTGGACGCCGCGACCCGCGCCAAGACCTCGATCAACGAGCTGCTGCGGGACTGACCGCGCCCGCGTCCGGCCGCCTGCCCCGGCGGTGCGGGCCCCGGTGCGGGCAACGGTGCGCGCAGGACGGCCGGCCGGGCGGCCGACCGCGGCGCATCCCGCCGCCGCCGCGGTGGCGGTGCACGGCGGCCGCAGCCCGAAGTCCGGGCTTGGAACGAGGCCCGCGATGCGCTACCCCGAGGCTGTCGCGCGGCGCAGCGGGAAGGGGAGATGATCGCACGTTACCTTGCCCTTGCGGGCATCAGCCTGCTGGCGGTGCTCGGGCCCGACGCGGGCGCGGGCCGGGCCGAGACGCCCCCGGCGACGGCGGCCGGCGGCGTCGCGGCCCAGCGCATGGCGCATGCGCTTGCCGATGTCATCGCGCTGGGCGAGCTGGCCGAGGTGATGCGCCTCGAAGGGCTGCGCCAGGCGGCCGAGATCGGGCGCGAGCTTCTCCCGGGCGGCGGCGGCGCGGCCTGGCTGGCCGAGGCCGGGCGGCTTTACGATGCCGTCCAGCTGCGCGCCGCCGTCGTCGCGGCCCTGGCCGAGGCCATCGGCGAAAAGCCCGGGGCGCTGGCGCCCGCGCGCGACTTCTTCGCCTCCGACTTCGGCCAGCGGATCGTGGCGCTCGAGATCGGGGCGCGGCGGGTGCTGCTGGACGACGCGACCGAGGCGACCCTGCGCGAGCGGGTGGCGGCGATGGAGGCGGCCGGCGATCCGCGGCTGGCGGCGGTCCGGCGCTTCATGGCGGTCAACGATCTGGTCGAGTTCAACGTCGCCGGGGGCCTCAATGCCCACTATGCCTTCTACAGCGGGCTGATAGAGGGCGGTGCCTTCGAGGGGGGCGTGTCCGAGGCCGAGATCCTCGCCGATGTCTGGAGCCAGGAAGAGACGCTGCGCGAGGAGAACGTCGCCTGGCTCGAATCGTTCCTCGTCCTCGCCTACGGCCCGCTCGAGGACGCCGAGCTCGAGGCCTACATCGCCTTCAGCGCCAGCGAGGCCGGCCAGCAGCTGAACCGGGCACTGGCCGCGGCCTTCGACCGCACCTTCGTCACGCTCTCGCGCGGGCTCGGCCTTGCTGCGGCGCGCCATTTGCGCGGCGAGGAGCTCTGAACGCCGCGACCGAGGGCATCCGGGCGCTTGACATCCGCGGCGCTTTTCCCGATAAGGCGGCGCTCCGGGTGCAGGCCATGCGCCCGGCCGCAAGGCAACTTTCGCCCCGGTGCGTCCGGGGCGCGCAGCCCGAAGGCGCCGGCAGCCCCGGCCAGAACGCCCGCCGCCGTGCGGGGGCCGCAGGGCGCGACAGACGCGAAGGAAAAGACCGATGTTTGCGGTCCTGAAGACCGGCGGCAAGCAATATACGGTGCGCGTGGGCGACGCCCTGCGCATCGAGAAGATCGAGGCCGAGCCGGGCGCGGCGCTGCGCTTCGACGACGTGCTGATGGTCGGCGGCGAGACCCCGGTGGTGGGCACGCCACGCGTGCCGGGCGCCGCCGTCGAGGCGATGGTGATCGACCAGATCAAGGCCGACAAGGTCATCACCTTTCACAAGCGCCGGCGCAAGCATTCCTCGCAGCGCACGCGCGGCCATCGGCAGAAGCTGACGCTGGTGCGCATCACGGGCATCGTGCCCGGCGGCACTGCCGCCGCCGCGGCCGAATAGGGCAGGGGGTCGAGCCATGGCACACAAGAAGGCAGGCGGCTCGTCGCGCAACGGCCGCGATTCGATCGGCCGGCGGCTGGGGGTGAAGCTGTCGGGCGGCAGCCATGCCATTCCGGGCAACATCATCGTCCGCCAGCGCGGCACGAAGTGGTGGCCGGGCACCGGCGTCGGCATGGGCAGCGATCACACGATCTTTGCCGTGACCGAGGGCAAGGTGACCTTCCATACCGGCTTCCGCGGCCGCACTTTCGTATCGGTCAAACCCGCGGCGGCCGAGGCTGCCGAATAGGCCGGTCCTTCCCACCGCGCGTGCAGCCAGGGGATCGGCCAGGCCGGTCCCCTTCGTCGTTCAGGGGGGGCGGCCGCAGCGGCCGGGCCGGAGGGTCCGGCGCAGGAGGAGGGGTGCAGCCGGACAGGCCGGCCCCGCGCCCGGAAGGAGGACGCCCGTGACACTCGAAACGCTTCCCGCGCAGCCGGTGATCGCCGCCGAGCGCTTCGTGCTGCGCCCCCCGCGCCGGTCGGACGCGGGCCTGCTTGCGCTGTATGCCGGCGACCGGCGGGTGGCCGAGGGCACCCGCACCATCCCCCACCCCCTGCCGCCGGGGGCGGTCGAGGCGTTCATCGCCCGCGCCCTGTCGGAGGGCCGGCGCGAGGATGTCTGGGTGCTCGACGGCGCGGCCCAGGGGCTGGACGAGGTGCTGGGGGTCATCAGCCTGACGCGGATGGACCGCGGGCAAAGCCAGATCGGCTACTGGGTGGCGCCGGCGTTCTGGAACACGGGCATCGCCTCGGAGGCGGTGCGCGCGCTGGTGGCGGCCGATCCGCATCGGGCGCGCACGCTGTTCGCCGAGGTGTTCCAGGACAACCCGGTGTCGGCGCGGGTGCTGACCAATGCGGGCTTCGAATATCTCGGCGATGCCGAGGCCTATTCGGTCGCCCGCGGCCGGGTGGCGCCGACCTGGACCTATCTGCGCAAGGGCCGCGCGGCATGACCGGGCGGCGCTGCGCCACCCTGCGCCGGGCGCCGCCCTTGCGCCCGCCGGCGCCTTCCGGTTGCTATCGTCGTGCCCGCAGGAGACAGTGCGCGCCATGAAGTTCCTCGATCTCGCGAAGGTGACGATCCGCTCGGGGGCGGGCGGGGCCGGCTGCTCCAGCTTCCGGCGCGAGAAGTTCGTCGAGTTCGGCGGCCCCGACGGCGGCGACGGCGGCAAGGGCGGCGATGTCTGGGCCGAGGCGGTGGAGGGGCTGAACACGCTGATCGACTTCCGCTATCAACAGCATTTCTTCGCCGGCAACGGCCGGCCCGGCATGGGCGCGCAGCGCAGCGGGGCCGACGGCGCCGACATCGTGCTGAAGGTGCCCGCGGGCACCGAGATCCTCGACGAGGACGGCGAGACGGTGGTGGCCGACCTCACCCGCCCCGGCCAGCGCGTGCTGCTGGCGCGGGGGGGCAACGGCGGCTGGGGCAACCTGCGCTTCAAGACCGCGACCAACCGCGCCCCGCGCCATGCCAACCCGGGGCAGGAGGGGGTGGAGCGCGTGCTGTGGCTGCGGCTGAAGCTGATCGCGGACGCAGGCCTGGTGGGGCTGCCCAATGCGGGCAAGTCCACCTTCCTCGCTGCGGTCTCGAACGCGCGGCCCAAGATCGCCGACTATCCCTTCACCACGCTGGTGCCCAACCTCGGGGTCGCGGGCATCGACGGGCACGAGTTCGTGCTGGCCGATATCCCCGGGCTGATCGAGGGGGCGAGCGAGGGGCGCGGCCTGGGCGACCAGTTCCTTGCCCACATCGAGCGCTGCGCCGTGCTGCTGCATCTGGTGGACGGCACCTCCGCGACCGTCACGCGCGACTTCCGCACCATCGAGGCCGAGCTTGCGGCCTATTCGCCCGCGCTTGCGGCCAAGCCGCGGATCGTGGCGCTGAACAAGATCGACGCGCTGGATACCCGCACGCGCGGGGCGCGGCGCCGGGCGCTGGCCCGGGCCGCGGGCGGGCCGGTGCTGGAGGTCTCGGGTGCGACCGGGCAGGGGGTGGCGGGGGTGCTGCGCACGCTCTGGGCCGCGATCGCGGCCGCCCGCGCCCCGGCCGCGCCGGCCGAGGGGGAGGTCGCGGCATGGCGGCCCTAGGCGCGGCGGCCGGGGTCGCCCCGCGGCTGGCCGCGGCGCGGCGGCTGGTGGTCAAGATCGGCTCGGCGCTGCTCGTCGAGGGGCTCTCGGGCCGGCTGCGCGCCGGCTGGCTGGCGGCGCTGGCCGAGGATGTGGCCTGGCTGCGCGGGCGGGGGACGGACGTGATCCTCGTCTCGTCCGGGGCCATCGCGCTGGGCCGGGGGGTGCTGGGCTTTCCGCCCGGCCCGCTCGCGCTGGAGCAGAGCCAGGCGGCGGCAGCGGTGGGGCAGATCCGGCTGGCGCGGGCCTACGAGGAGGCGCTGGCGCCCCACGGCATCACCGCCGCGCAGGTTCTGGTGACGCTCGAGGACACCGAGGACCGCCGCCGCTACCTGAACGCGCGCGCCACGCTGGCCACGCTCCTGGGCCTCGGCGCGGTGCCCATCGTGAACGAGAACGACACGGTGGCCACCGACGAGATCCGCTTCGGCGACAACGACCGGCTGGCGGCGCAGATCGCGGTCACGGTCGGGGCCGACCAGCTTGTGCTCTTGTCGGACGTGGACGGTTTCTACTCCGCCAACCCCAGGGAGGATCCGGGCGCGCGGCGCTTCGACGTGGTGTCGCGGATCACGCCCGAGATCGAGGCGATGGCGGGCGATCCGGTCTCGGGCCTGTCGAAGGGCGGCATGAAGACCAAGCTGCTGGCGGCCAAGACCGCGGTCGCGGGGGGCTGCGCGATGGCGATCACCGAGGGCTCGGGCCCGAGGCCCCTGGCGGCGCTGGCCGAAGGGGCGGCCTGCACCTGGTTCCTGCCCGAGCGCGACCCCCAGGCCGCGCGCAAGCGCTGGATCGCGGCGATGAAGGAACGCGGCAGCGTCACGGTGGACGCCGGCGCGGCGGCGGCGCTGGCGCAGGGCCGCTCGCTTCTGCCGGCGGGGGTGCGGGCGGTGGCGGGCCGCTTCGGCCGGGGCGAGCCGGTGGCGATCCTCGGCCCCGCGGGCGAGGCGCTGGGCAAAGGCCTGATCCGCTACACCGCCGAGGAGGCGCGCGCGATCATGGGCCACCGCTCGGACGAGATCGCGGCGATCCTCGGCCATCCGGGGCGCGCGGCGCTGATCCACCGCGACGACATGGCGCTGTGACGGTCGCGCTGTTCTTCGAGATGCGCCCGCGGCCCGGCCACATGGCGCAGTATTTCGAGCATGCGGCCCGGCTGAAGCCGCGGCTTGCAGGCCATCCGGGGCTGGTCTTCCTCGACCGCTACCGCCCGCAGGACGACCCCGGGGCGATCCTGTCGCACCAGCTCTGGGCCGACGCGGCGGCGATCGACGGCTGGCGCGCCGACCCCGAGCACCGCCGGTCGCAGGCGGCCGGCCGGGCGCTGCATTTCGCGGGCTACCGCATCCGCGTCGGCCGGCAGATCCTGCATCTGCCCGAAGGCGCGGGGCCCTGGTCCGGCGCGGAGCCCCCGGGTCGGTTCGTCGCGGCGGCCTACGGCAGCGCCCCGGTGCCCCTGCCGGGGGGGCGGGCGCACGAAAGCGTCACTCTGCCCGGGCGCCATGTGACGCTGGCGGCCTTCGCCCTGGCGCGGGCGGCGGCCGGTGCGGCGGCGCAGGCGCAGGCGGCGGGCGCCGAGGAGGTGCGGCTGTTCCGCATCCTGCGCGACTACACCATGCACGACCGCGCCGAGGCGCCGCGCTAGACAGCGGCGGCGGCGCGCGCTATCCCGGCGCCGGCGGCGGCGGGACGGGGGCGATGGCGGACGGGGCAGAGGGGCTGGCGCCCGCGGCGCTGATGGCGGCGATGGGGGACAGGGCGCGGGCGGCGGCGGCCGAGCTGGCCTGCGCCGCGGACGCGCGCAAGCGGGCGGCGCTGCTTGCGGCCGCCGAGGCTCTTGCCGAGCGATCCGACACCGTTCTGCAGGCCAACGCGCGCGACCTCGAGGCCGCCGCCGCGGCCGGCCTGTCGGCGGCGATGACCGACCGGCTGCGGCTGGATGCGGGCCGGCTGCGGGCGATCGCGGACAGCCTGCGCACGATCGCCGCGATGCCCGACCCGGTGGGCGAGGTGATCGCGGACTGGACCGTGCCGTCGGGGCTGCGCATCCGGCGGGTGCGCACGCCGCTGGGCGTGGTGGGGGTGATCTTCGAGAGCCGGCCCAACGTGACGGCGGATGCCGGCGCGCTGTGCCTGAAGGCCGGGAATGCCGCCATCCTGCGCGGCGGGTCGGAAAGCCGCGCGTCCTCGGCCGCGATCCATGCCTGCCTGGTCGAGGGGCTGCGCGCGGCCGGGCTGCCTGAGGCCGCGATCCAGCTTGTCCCCACGGCCGACCGCGCGATGGTGGGCGAGATGCTGCGCGCGACCGCCTTCATCGACGTCATCGTGCCGCGCGGCGGCAAGGGCCTCGTGGGGCTGGTGCAGGCCGAGGCGCGGGTGCCGGTGTTCGCCCATCTCGAGGGCATCTGCCATGTCTACGTCGATGCCGCAGCCGATGTCGCCAAGGCGCGCCGGGTGGTGCTGAACGCCAAGACGCGGCGCCCGGGGGTCTGCGGGGCGGCCGAGTGCCTGCTGATCGACCGGGCCTTCTTCGCCCGGCACGGCGCGCCGATGGTCGAGGATCTGCTTGCCGCCGGGGTGGAGGTGCGCGCCGAGGGCGCGCTTCTGGCCATCCCCGGCACGGTGCCGGCGGCGCCCGAGGATTTCGGCCGCGAGTTCCTCGACAGCATCATCGCCGCCCGGCTGGTGGACGGCGTGGACGCAGCGATCGAGCACATCCGCCGCTACGGCTCGGGCCATACCGAGGCGATCCTGACCGAGGACGATGCCGCCGCGGCGCGCTTCTTCGCGCGGCTGGACAGCGCGATCCTGATGCGCAACGCCTCGACCCAGTTCGCCGACGGCGGCGAGTTCGGCATGGGCGCCGAGATCGGGATCGCCACGGGCAAGCTGCACGCTCGCGGGCCGGTGGGGGCCGAACAGCTGACCAGCTTCAAGTATCTCGTCGAAGGCGACGGCACGATCCGGCCCTGAGCCCGGCCCTGAGCCGCCGGCCGTCTCTGCGGCGGGGGTCAGAAGGTCAGGCGGATCGTGTCGCCGATCTCGGCCTCGAGCCGTCGGCCCTGGCGGCGCAGCTCCATCCCGGCAAGGGGGAACTGGACCTCGGCCGGGCCGAAGCCTGCGGCGAGGCCGGGGTCGGACAGCGCGGCCCAATGCCCGGGCTCGACGCGCAGCCGCCGGCCTTCGGCCTGAAGCCGCCAGCGGCCGCCTTCGGCCGCAATGGCGATATGCCCGCCGAGCGGCAGCGCCGCCTCGGCGCAGTGGAACAGCAGGAAGGCAAGTTTTGCCGCGGGCCGGGCGACATCCCCCGCAACCTCCCACGCGGCGGTCAGACGGCTGCCGCGGGTGACGGCGGCAAGAAGTTCGACCAACTGGCGCGGCGGCAGCGCCCCGCCCGTCGGCGCGCCGTAGGCGATCCGGAAGAAGCCCAGCCGCGCATGGGCGGCCGCGAGGCTTTCGAGGATGACCGCAAGCTCGGGGCCCGGCGGTTTCGCCCCGAGCGTCAGCAGCTCGATCCCGTTGCCGACGGCACCGAGCGGATTGACAAGATCGTGACAGATGCGCGAGGCAAGAAGCGTGCTGATCGTTCCGGCGAACTGGTCGTCGCCGCAGGGGGCGCCGCAGGGGCCGGGGACCGGCCGGTCGAGCGAGGTGGCGGTGCTGTGCATCGGAAATCCTCGGGGCGCGCGGCGTCGGGCGGCGCGGCGGAAGGGACGGGAAGGACCGAGATGAACGGCGCTTCGGGCAACCGCTATCTCGAACCGGGGATGATCGTCACACATCCCGCGCGACCCGACTGGGGGCGCGGGCAGGTCCAGTCGGTCGTCGGGGCCCGCATCACCGTCACCTTCGAGCATGCCGGCAAACAGGTGATCGACGGAAGCCGGATCGACCTTGTCCGCGACTTCGGGTCATGATCGCGGGAGATGATGACCAGAGCGTTAACACAACCGCCGGTCGCGTCAACCCCCGGCCGCCGGCTTTCTGTTGCCAAGCGGGGGGGCAACCCGTAAAACCCCGCGGCAGCTTTGCCGCGGAAGGGACAGCGCAGCCGAGATGATCGCCGAAGAGCCGCACCTCATTCTCAGGCTGGCGGTCGAGGAGGCCGACCTGCTCGCGGCACAGCGGTTGCGCTATGCGGTGTTCGTCGAGGAGCTGGGCGGCGACGGGCCGATGGTGGACCACGCCGGCCGGTTCGAGCGCGACGACTTCGACCCGTATTTCGACCATCTGGTGCTGATCGACCCGCGGCGCAGCGTGGCGGCGCTCGACCATGTCATCGGGGTCTACCGGCTGTTGCCGGGGGACCGGGCGGCAGCGATCGGGCGCTTCTATTCCGACGGCGAATACGATCTGACGCGGCTCAAGCAGTGCGGGCGGCGCCTGCTCGAGCTCGGCCGGTCCTGCGTGCACCGCGACTATCGCGGCGGAACGGCGATGTTCCACCTCTGGAACGGGCTGGCCGAATATGTGCTGTCGCGCGGGATCGAGGTGCTGTTCGGGGTGGCGAGCTTTCACGGCACCGACATCGCGGCGCTGCGCCAGCCGCTGGCCTATCTGCACCATTTCCATCTGGCGCCCGAGGAAATCCGGGTGCGGGTGCTGCCCGAGCATTTCCAGACGATGGACCTGATGCCGAGGGACGCGGTGGACCGCCGCGCGGCGATGGTGGCGACGCCTGCGCTGATCAAGGCCTATCTGCGGCTGGGCGGATATGTGGGCGAGGGCGCCTTCGTGGACCGGGCCTTCAACACCACCGATGTCTGCCTGCTGATGGACACCGCCCGGATGAGCCAGAAACACCGCGGCTTCTACGCCCGCAAGCAGGCCGGGCGGAAGGAGCCGGCGGCGTGAGCTACACCTGGACGTCCGACGATGTGCCCGCACCGGTGCCGCTGACGCCCGCGGGCCGGCTGCGGGCGGCGGTGCGCGGGGCGGGGCTGATCGTGCTGACCTTCGGCTGTCTCGGCCTGCTGCTGGCGCTGCGGCTGGTCGAGCGGCCGCTGTTCGGGCTCAGCCGGCCCTGGACGCCCTGGATCACGCAATTCGTCAGCCGCAACGCCTTTCGTGTGCTCGGCATGCGCTACCGCACCGAGGGGACGCCCATGGCCCTGCCCGGGGCTGTGGTGTCGAACCATGCCTCGTGGCTCGACATCTACACGCTCAACGCCTCGCAGCGCATCTATTACGTCGCCAAGACCGAGATCGGGGCCTGGCCCGGGATCGGCTGGCTGGCCAAGGGCACGGGGTCGATGTTCATCAACCGCGACCCCCGGGAGGCGCGGCGCCAGACGGCCGAGATGGAGGCGCGGCTGCGTGCAGGGCAGAAGATGATGTTCTTCCCCGAGGGGACAAGCTCGGACGGGCTGCGCGTGCTGCCCTTCCGCTCGACCCTGTTCGCCGCCTTCTACGCCCATGGCCTGGCCGAGATCCTGCATGTGCAGCCGGTGTCGGTGACCTACCACGCCCCGCCGGGGGCCGACCCGCGCTTTTACGCCTGGTGGGGCGACATGCCCTTCGGCCCGCACCTGCTGCAGGTGCTGGCGGCGCCGCGGCAGGGCGGGGTGACGGTGGTGTTCCATCCCCCGGTGCGCGTGGCCGACTTCCCCGACCGCAAGGCGCTTGCCGCCCATTGCGAGGCGGTGGTGCGCGCGGGGATGCGCCCTAGCCCATCGCCGCTGCCAGCGCCCTGAGCGCGGCCAGCGGGTCGGGGCGGCGCCAGACCTCCTCGCCGAAAGCGAAGAAGTCGGTCACGGGGGCGAGCACGGCCACAAGCCCGGGCGTCAGCGCGCCCTCGGCCACCACGGGGATCTCGATCATCTCGGACCACCAGGCGAACAGCTCGGCCGGCGCCCGGGTGCCGCTGCCCAGCGCCGTCTCGCCCGCGGGGCCGAAGGCGACGTAATCGGCCCCCGCCTCGGCCGCGGTGATCCCCTCGTGCCGGGTGGCGCCGCAGAAGGCGCCGACGATCGCCTCGCGCCCGAGCGCCGCACGCGCCTTGCGCACGCTGCGCGCGCCGTCGGGCAGATGCACCCCGTCGAGGCCGAGGCGCCCGGCCAGCGTGACATGCGCCTCGATCACGATGGGCACGTCGCGGGCATGGGCGACCTCGCGGCAGGCATCGGCGGCGCGCAGCAGGCTGTCCTCGTCGCGGGTGGCGAGCGCGAGGCGCAGGCAGGCCACCGCCACCCCGTCGAGCACCGCGGCCAGCGCGTCGGGGAAGGCGCCGAGGTCGATCTCGGGCGGGGTGACGAGGGTGATCTGCGGGCGGTCGGGGCTGGCCATCGGCGTCTCCGGTCGGGCAGGCCGTGATCGGGCGGGCCGTGATAGCGCGCAGGACGGCCGGTCACAAGGCCGCCGCGGGCGGGCCGGTTCGGCCGCCGGGGCGGTGCCGGTCCGGCTTGTGCGGCCCCCGGGCGAGGGGTATCAGGCGCGAACCCCTGCGCTTGGCTCCGGCGATGCCTGCCCCCGATCCCGTCATCCTGCTTGTGCGCCCGCAGCTGGGCGAGAACATCGGCGCCGCGGCGCGGGCGATGTGGAACTTCGGGCTGGACCGGCTGCGCCTGGTCGCGCCGCGCGACGGCTGGCCCAACCCGGCGGCGGTGGCGATGGCCAGCGGCGCGGGGCGGGTGCTGGACGGCGCGACCGTCCACGCCGCACTGCCCGAGGCGGCGGCGGACCTCACCTTCCTTTACGCCACCACCGCCCGCCCGCGCGAGCTGACCAAGCCCGTGCTGACCCCCGAGGCGGCCATCGCCGACGCCCGTGCCCGGGCCGCCGCGGGCGAGCGGGTGGGCTTCGTCTTCGGCCCCGAGCGGGCGGGGCTTGAGAACGCCGAGGTGGCGCGGGCGAACGCCATCGTCTCGGTCCCGGTCAACCCGGCCTTCCCCTCGCTCAACCTCGCGCAATGCGTTCTGCTGATGGCCTACGAATGGGGCCGGCAGGGGGGCGCGGCGCCGGCCGCCGCCGCCACCGGGCGGGCCGATCCGGCCACCGCGCTCGAGGTCGAGAAGCTGGGCGACCATTTCGAGGAGCGGCTCGCGGCCGCGGGCTATTTCTTTCCCGAGGACAAGGGGCCCTCGATGCGGCTGTCGCTGCGCAACATGCTGGCGCGCTTCGGCCTGACCCGGGCCGAGGTGCAGATCCTGCACGGCATCCTGCGGCATCTGGCCCGGCGGCCGCGGGGCAGCGGCGGCGCGGCAACGGGGGGCGGGGCTTGATGGCACCGGGGCGCGGCCCTAGTGTCCGCCCCGCAGGGGGAACGGGCATGGCCAAGCGGACGATCTTCGAGGAGGTGGGCGACCGGCGCCCGGCGCCCGCACCGGCGGGCGGCATGATCGAGCGCGCGCCGCGCGCCGCGCGCGGGGCGGTGCGGGTCTGGCTGATCGTGCTGTTCGCGCTCGTCGCCCTGATGATCGCGGTGGGCGGTCTCACCCGGCTGACCGACTCGGGGCTGTCGATCACCGAATGGCGGCCCGTGACCGGGGCAATCCCGCCGCTGACCGAGGCCGACTGGCAGGCCGAGTTCGACCGCTACCGCGCCATCCCGCAGTATGAGCTCGTCAACAAGGGCATGACGCTCGAGGCGTTCAAGACGATCTACTGGTGGGAATGGGGCCACCGCCAGCTGGGCCGGGTGATCGGGCTGGTCTGGGCGCTGGGGTTCCTCGGCCTCTGGGCCAGCGGGCGGATGCCGCCGGGCTGGGCCGGGCGGCTGCTGCTGCTGGGCGCGCTAGGCGGGCTCCAGGGGGCGATCGGCTGGTGGATGGTCGCCTCGGGCCTCGGCGAGGGGATGGTGCGCGTCGCCTCGACCCGGCTCATGGTGCATCTTGGGCTGGCCTTCGTCATCCTCGGGTTGATCGCCTGGTATGTGTTCCTGCTCGGCCGGCGCGAGGCCGAGCTGCTCGCCGCCCGCCGCCAGAAGGAGGCGCGCGCCCTCGGCCTGGCCACGGGGCTGATGCATCTGGCCTTCCTGCAGATCCTGCTTGGCGCGCTGGTGGCGGGCATCGACGCGGGGCGGACCTATACCGACTGGCCGCTGATGCACGGGGTGTTCTTCCCGCCCGAGGCCCTCGACCTGACCCCGCTGTGGCGCAACCTGGTCGAGAACCCCGCGCTGGTGCAGTTCGTCCACCGGATCGGCGGGTATCTGCTGCTGGTGCTGGCGGTGGTGGCCTTCCTGCGCAGCCGCCGCTCGCCCCACCCGGCGACGCGGGGGGCCTTTGCCGCGGTGCTGGCGCTGGTGCTGGCGCAGGCCGTCCTGGGCGTTCTCACGGTGATGGCCGGGGCGCCCTGGCAGCTGGCGATCTTGCATCAGGCGACCGCGGTGATCCTGTGGGTTGCGATCCTGCAGGCCCGCCACCTGGCGCTCTATCCGCGCGTGGCCGCCATCCGGGGGGCGCGATGACCGCCTTCGCCGCGCTCGCGGCCTTCCAGCGCGAGACCGAGGCGCTGGCGCTCGTCATGGGCCGCCTCGGCTGGGACCGCGAGACGGTGATGCCGCGCGGTGCCGCCGCGCAGCGGGCCGAGGAGGTGGCGGCGCTCGAGGCCGTGCTGCATGCCCGCCGCACCGACCCGCGGATGGCCGACTGGCTGGCCGCCGCGGTTGCCCCCGACGCCGCGGGCGAGGCCGCGCTGCGCCACCTGCGGCGCGACCACGCCCGCGCCGTCCGCATCCCGGCCCGGCTGGCGGCCGAGACGGCGCGGGTCACCTCGCTGGCCCAGGGCATCTGGGCCGAGGCGCGGGCCCGCGACGACATCGCCCATTTCCTGCCCGTGCTGGCCCAGGTGCTGCGGCTGAAGCGCGAGGCGGCGGCGGCGCTGGCCGACGGCGGCGACCTCTATGACGCGCTGCTGGAGGAGTACGAGCCCGGCATGACCGGCGCCGCCCTGGCGGCGATGTTCTGCCGGATGCGCCCGCGGCTGGTGGCCCTGCGCGCGGCGATCCTCGGCACCGGCCGGGTGCCCCCGCCGCTGGCGGGGCGGTTCCCGCAGGACGGCCAGCTGCGCCTCGCGCGCGAGGTCGCCGCCGCCTTCGGCTATGACTTCCACCGCGGGCGGCTCGACCTGGCGGTGCATCCCTTCTCCTCGGGCTCGGGCGCCGACGTGCGCATCACCACCCGGGTGGACGAGGCCGACCCGCTGGGGTGTCTCCTTGCCACGATCCACGAGACCGGCCATGCCGCCTACGAGCAGAGCGTGGACCCCGCCCATGCCCTCACCCCGCTCGGCCACGGCGCCTCGATGGGCGTGCACGAAAGCCAGAGCCGGCTTTACGAGAACCAGATCGGCCGCAGCCGCCCCTTCGCCGGCTGGCTGCACGGGGCGATGGGGCGCGCCTTCGGCCATGCCGGCGCGGCCGACGCGGACGCCCTTTACGCCGCCCTGAACCGCGTCGTGCCGGGCTACATCCGCACCGAGGCCGACGAGGTGCACTACAACCTGCACATCATGCTGCGCTTCGACCTCGAGCGCGACCTCGTCGCGGGGCGGCTCGAGCCGGCCGACCTCGAGGAGGCGTGGAACGCGCGCTTCCTCGCCGACTTCGGTGTGGCGGTGGACCGGCCGGCGCACGGGATGCTGCAGGATGTGCACTGGGCGCTCGGCCTGTTCGGCTATTTCCCGACCTATGCGCTGGGCAACGTCTATGCCGGCTGCCTCTGGGCGGCGCTGCGCGCCGACATCCCCGAGACCGATGCGCTGATCGCCCGCGGAGAGCTGGGGCCGATCACCCGCTGGCTGGGCGAGAAGGTGCAGCGCCACGGCAGGCTGTTCGGGCCGGGCGAGACGATCGCGCGGGCCTGCGGCGGGGCCGAGCCGACCGAGGCGCCGCTGCTCGACCATCTCGAGGCCAAGTTCGGCGCCCTGTACGCGCTTTAACCCGATATCCCTAGAGATGTCGAATTGACTTCCCCCCGCGGCCCGGGCAAGCAGGCCCGGGCTGTGAGGGGGAGGTGCCGGTGGACCGCGCCGGGGACAGGGTGGATGCGCCGGCGGTCTGGATGCTCGCCTTCGGGCAGACGCTGGGCTACGCCTGCTTCTTCTACATCTTCGGCGCGCTCCTGCTGGCCTGGACCGAGGCGCTGGGCTGGGACAAGGCGTTCCTCGCGCTCGGGCCGACGCTGGCCATCGTGATCGCGGCCGCCATCGCGCCCTTCGCCGGGCGGCTGGTGGACCGCGGCCTCGGCCCCGCGCTTCTGACCGGCGGGGCGCTGCTGGGCGCCGCGGCGCTGGGCCTTCTGGCCGTGGCGGATGCGCCGGCAACCTATCTGGCCGCCTGGGCGCTGCTGGGGCTGGCGCAGGCGGCCTGCCTGTACGAGGTGGCCTTCGCCTGGCTGATCCGCCGCTGCGGGACGGCCGCGCGCCCGGCGATCATCCGGGTGACGCTGGTGGCGGGCTTCGCCTCGACCCTCGCCTTCCCGGCGGGGGCGGCGCTGGCCGAAGCCTTCGGCTGGCGCGCGGCCGTGTGGGCGGCGGCGGCGGTGGCGGCGGGGGTGATGGCGCCGCTGCACCATGCCGCCGGGGTGCGGCTGCGCCGCGGCCAGCCCCCCGAGGGGGCGCTGTCCGAGGCCGACCGCAGCGGCCTGCGGCGGGCCTTCGCGCGGCGCGCCTTCTGGCTGCTCGCGCTGGGGTTTGCGCTGATCAGCCTCAACCACTGGATGTTGATGCAGCTGATCGTGCCGCTTCTGGTCGCCAAGGGGGCGACGCCGGCAGCGGCGGTGCTGGCGGCGGCCTGCATCGGCCCGGCGCAGGTGGTGGGGCGGCTGGTGCTGATGCGCTGGGAGGCGCGGCTGGGCACGGCCCGCGTCGCATGGGCGACGATGGCGGGGCTCCTCGCGGCGGCGGCTGTGCTGGCGCTGGCGGGGCTCGCGCCGGTGCTGGTGTTTGCCTTTGCGGTGCTGCAGGGGGCGGCGATGGGGGTCATGACCATCCTGCGCCCGACGCTGACGGCCGAGACGATGGGGCGCGACGGTTACGGCGCCGTCTCGGGCGCGCTGCAGGTCCCGTCGCTGCTGGCCGCGGCCGCGGCGCCCATGCTCGGGGCGCTGATCCTCGGGCAGGGGGGATCCGCGGCGCTGACGGCCACGGCGATGGCGGTGGCGCTGGCCGCCGCGGTCGCCGTCGCCCGGGTGGCACGGGGGCTGCCCGGCGGATGACGGCGCGGCCCGGCGTCAGGGCATGAGAGCGCGGACATAGCCCGGCAGGGCGAAGGCCGCGGCATGCACCTCGGGGGTATAGTAGCGCAGGGCAAGGCCTGCGGCAGCCATCCGCCGGGCAAGCTCGGGCACGGGGGTGGCCCGCGCCGTCCCGTCGCTGCCCCAGCCCAAGGCCATCGGGCCGCCGGCGTAGGTGGGCACGGTGGCAAGATAGCAGGTCGCGTCGGCAAAAAGGGCGCGGAAGGCACGCATCGTGGTCGCAAGCTCGGCCCCCTGCAGGAACGGCACGCCGTTCTGGGTGACAAGGATGCCGCCCGGGGCCAGCCGGCGCTTCGCCCGGCCGTAGAAGGTCTCGGTGAACAGCACCTCGCCCGGGCCGACGGGGTCGGTCGAATCGACGAGGATCACGTCGAAGCTGTCGCCCGCGCGCGCGACGAAGGCCGCGCCGTCGTCGATGACAAGGGCCAGGCGGGGGTCGTCGAAGGCGCCGGCCGAGACCGTGGGCAGAAACGCCTTGCAGAAGGCGACCACGCCGGCGTCGATCTCGACCATCGTGACGTGCTCGACCCCGGGATGGCGCAGCACCTCGCGCGCCAGCCCGCCGTCGCCGCCGCCGACGATCAGCACGCGCCGCGCCGCGCCATGGGCAAGGATCGGCACATGGGCCATCATCTCGTG
This sequence comes from uncultured Paracoccaceae bacterium, assembly GCA_937983405.1. Classification (GTDB taxonomy): domain Bacteria; phylum Pseudomonadota; class Alphaproteobacteria; order Rhodobacterales; family Rhodobacteraceae; genus JAHDXW01. The sequence goes on along the minus strand of CALJZN010000004.1, from coordinate 44,369 downwards.
ATAGATGAACTCGTCGCCCGTGGTCACCTGCACAACGTCGTCGAGCGTCAGGACACGCCCGAAGGTTTCGTTCTCGAACAGGCGCAGGCGCTGATGGTCGGTGGCGCTGTCGTAGAGCACCCGGTCCACCCGCAGCGCCTGCGCCCAGGCGGGATGCAGCCGCTCGCGCATCCAGCCCTGGGCGGGCTGGTCGCCGTCTTCGCCAATCATGCCGCGCAGGCCGCGGGCACCAGGCCCTCGCCGCGCAGAAGCTCGGTCACCCGGACATCCTGCGTTCCGAACGCCTGCTTGAGCACGTCCACCGCGGCCCAGGGGTTCGCGTCGCCGCACATGAAGACGTCGAAGGCGCCATAGCCGACCTCGGGCCAGGTATGCACCGAGATGTGGCTTTCGGCGAGCACGGCGACCCCGCTCACCCCCTGGGGCGAGAACTTGTGCGTGTGGATGTGCAAGAGCGTCGCGCCGCAGCGGTCCACGCAGTCGCGGAAAGCCTGCTCGATGCGCGCCGCGTCGTCGAGGCCCGACCCGTTCACCACCTCGATGATGAGATGGGTGCCGGCGAACACACGCCCGTCGCGGCGGACGAAGTGATCGGCACGATCGCCCCCGCCCAGCACTGGGCCCGCAGCCGGGCCGGAAACCGTTGCAACCTTGCGGTTGCGGTGATCTTCCGCTTGGGCGCCAGTCTCCAGACCGATCCCCAGTTGGAAGAGGCCAGCGTCACCCATGGCGCCCCCCTTTCATACCAGCAGATGAATCCAGAGGTTCCTTAGCGCCCCCTCGCCTGCGCGGGGATGGGATCGGTCCCTCGGTGGCGCGCAGATAGGGGTTGCGGAGCGCGGGATCAAGTGAAGCTTTCGCAACGCTGCAATGCGGCGTGCGAATGGGCAACGACGGCTGTTGCGCGGCCGCCGCGCCTAGCGGCCGCCGAGGAAGGCCGCGCAGCCCTCGAGGGCGGCGAAGTCGTCCTCGATCACGGCGACGGGGAAATCGTTCATGAAGGCGCCGAAGCGGCCCTTGGCGCGGAAGGCGGCCTCGAAGCCCAGCGCATCGAGGTGCGGGGCCATGGCGCGGGCGACGCCGCCGGCCAGCCAGATGCCGCCGAAGGGGAGATGGATCAGCGCGAGGTCGCCCGCGACGGTGCCCAGCACGCGCACGAAGACGCGCCCCGCGGCCAGCGCCAGCGCCTCGCCCCGGCCAAGGGCGGCCATGACCCCGGGCGCGTCGAGCCCCGGGGCAGGCAGGCCGGCCTCGGCGGCGCACCAGGCGTGGACATGGGCCAGGCCGCGGCCCGACAGCACCTCCTCGACGGCGGCGAAGCCATGCGCCGCGGCCAGCGCCTCGGCCAGCCGCAGGTCGGCGGCCGAGCCGACCGGAAGGCCGACGTGGCCGCATTCCGAGGGGGCGACCAGCCGCACGCCGTCCGGCCCGCGGTGGACGGGGGCGGCGTTGAACCCGGTGCCGACGCCGACGACCAGCTGCGCCGCCCCGGCCGGCGCGGGGCTGGCCGCGGCGCGGACGGGGCGCAGCAGGTCCGGCGCGATGCGCCCCAGCGCATGGCCCAGCGCCTCCAGGTCGTTCAGCACCGCGACCCGTGCCGCGCCGGTGGCGGCGGCCAGCGCCGGGCCGTCCACCTGCCAGTCGATGTTGGTCAGATGCGCCACCCCCTCGCGCACCGGGCCCGCGACGGCGACGCAGGCGCCGTCGACCCGCGCGCCCGTCTCGGCAAGATAGGCCGCCAGCACTTCGCCCAGCGCGGCGAAGCCGGCGTTGCGGTAGCGGCGGATGCTGCCGCGGTCCAGCCGCCCGCCGCAGCCCAGCGCGACGCGGGTGTTGGTGCCGCCGACATCGGCCAGGATCGCGGTGCAGGCCAGGGGTTCGGCAGCGGGCATCGGCGGCTCCGGCAGGGCGCATCGGGCAGCGGCTCGGCCCTGCGCCGGCGCGCAGGCCCCGGCGCGTGATAGACCGCTTTCGGGGTGCGCCGCAAGGTTGCGACGGCGACACGCAGCGGGCCGAGGCGCCACCTTGCGCCGGACGGTGGCCGCCCCTCGCCCCCGGGGGTGACGCGGCCGGGAAAGCTCTGCCCGTCCCCGGCGCCCGCCGCGCCCCGCGGGGGGCGTCCGGCGGGCCCTTTCGCACAGGCTCAGCCGCTGCGGGCGCCGCGCGGGGCGGGGCCGGTGGACTGCCCCAGGACCAGCCCGGCCCTTAGCAGCCGCGTCGCTGGCGCCTGTCCGGGGCTGCGGATGCGCTCGAGCAGCATCTCGGCGGCGATGCGCCCGGCCTCGCGCACCGAGGACCGGGTGGCGGTGAACATCGGCACGTCGTCCTCGCCGTTGCGGAGATAGGACAGGTCGTCGTCGTGCGTCACCACCGAGACATCGCGGCCCAGCTTCAGCCCCCGCTCCTCGGCCGCGCGGCGCAGGCCGATGGCCATGATGATCGACGACACCACCGCGGCCGTCGGCGGATCGGGGGCGGCCAGCATCGCGCGCCCGGCGCGGTAGCCGTTGGTCTCGGTCATCTCGCCCGAGGTCATCAGCGCGGGGTCGGCCGCGATCCCGCGGGTCTCCAGCGCCTGAAGATAGCCCTGCCGGCGGCGCAGCGCGAAGTCCATGGCCTCGAGCCCGTTGACGAGCGCGATGCGGCGATGGCCGAGGTCGATCAGGAACTCGGTCGCCCGGCGGAAGGCGCGCAGGTTGTTCACGTCCACCCGCGAATAGGGCAGGGCGGCGCCGGTCGAGCGGCCGTGCACGACGAAGGGCAGCCCGATCTCGTGCAGCAGGGCGATGCGCGCATCCTCGGCGCGCGGGGCGTGCACGATCAGGCCGTCCACCGTGCCGCGCGCCTTGAGGTCGCGGTAGGCCCGCGCCTCGTCGGCATCCGGGACCACCGACAGAAGCAGGTCATAGCCGGCCGCGGCATAGCGTTCCCCCGCGCCCGAGATGAAGTCGGCGAAGATGGGGTTGACGATCTCGTGCCGCGACCGGGTCGGGATGACATGGCCGATGGCCATGGCACGCCCCGTGGCCAGGCCCTTCGCGCGGGTGTTGGGGCGGTAGTGGTGGCGGTGCGCGGCCTCGGCCACCCGCGCGCGCGTCGCCGCGCCGACCTCGGGATAGCCGTTCAGCGCCCGGCTGACCGTGGTCGGCGAAAGCCCCGGATGGGCCGCCAGCTGCCTGAGGTTCATCGGCCGCCGAGCTCAAACCGATTTGACGTGCGGCCAAGCCTAGAGGGCCTGCGCGCGCCGGTCAAAGCGGTTCCCGGCGCGCGGCGGCTTGCCGAGGCGCGGCGCCGCAGGGCGGAAAAGCCGTGTGTCCGCGCGACGGAAGGCGTCCCTGGCCGATTGACTTGCGCGATCCTTTCCGCGACTGTCGCCGCATTCAAAACGTTTTGGGCCGACTCCAGATCGGCGCGGATACCCGGGGAAACGGCGCCGCGCGATGCCGGCGCGCAGGGGAGGGTGGAGGATGAGACGGAGGCTTCTGGGCGGCGCCGCGGCTCTGGCATTGGGCGCGGGTGCGGCGGCGGCGCAGACCCTGGTCTTTCCGCCCGGCGAGGATGCGCGCTTCAACTGGGCAAGCTACGAGGCCCTGAAGTCGCCGTCGCTTGCGGGGCAGACGATCACGGTGTTCGGCCCCTGGCTCGGCCCCGACCAGGCGCTCGTGCAGTCGGTCATCGCCTATTTCAACGCGGCGACCGGCGCCAATGTGCGCTACTCCGGCTCGGACAGCTTCGAGCAGCAGATCGTCATCGACACGCAGGCCGGCTCGCCGCCCGACATCGCGGTGTTCCCGCAGCCGGGCCTTGCGGCCGACCTTGCCGGCCGCGGCCTGCTTGTCCCCCTGGGCGAGGCGACGGCCGACTGGGTGCGCGCAAACTATGCCGCCGGGCAGTCCTGGGTCGATCTCGGCACCTACCGCAACAAGGACGGCACGCCGGAGCTGTTCGGCTTCTTCTACAAGGTCGATCTGAAGTCGCTGGTCTGGTATGTCCCCGAGAACTTCGCCGATGCGGGCTATGCGGTGCCCGCCACGATGGAGGAGCTCAAGGCCCTGACCGAGCGGATCGTGGCCGACGGCGGGGTGCCGTGGTGCATCGGCCTCGGCTCGGGCGGGGCGACCGGCTGGCCCGCGACCGACTGGGTCGAGGACCTGATGCTGCGCACCCAGCCGCCCGAGGTCTACGACGCCTGGGTGGCCAATGGCATCCGCTTCGACGACCCCGCGGTGGTGGCCGCGATCGAGGAGTTCGGCTGGTTCGCGCGCAACGACGCCTTCGTCGCGGGCGGGGCCGCCGCCGTCGCTGCCACCGACTTCCGCGACAGCCCCAAGGGGCTGTTCACCTCGCCGCCGCAGTGCTACATGCACCGCCAGGCGTCGTTCATTCCCTCGTTCTTTCCCGAGGGCACGGTGGTGGGCGAGGATGCCGACTTCTTCTATTTTCCCGCCTATGCGGGCCTCGGGCTGGGCAAGCCCGTGCTGGGGGCGGGCACGCTGTTTGCCATCACCCGCGACAGCCCGCTGGCCCGCGCCTTCATCGACTTCCTCAAGACGCCGATCGCGCATGAGCTGTGGATGGCGCAGAAGGGGTTCCTCACCCCGCACACCGGCGTCAACCCCGAGGTCTACGGCGACGCCACGCTGCGCAAGATGGGCGACATCCTGCTCAATGCCGACACCTTCCGCTTCGACGGGTCCGACCTGATGCCGGGCGCCATCGGGGCGGGCGCGTTCTGGACCGGCATGGTGGACTATGTCGGCGGCAAGCCCGCGGCCGAGGTGGCCGCGGCGATCCAGGCCACCTGGGACTCGATCAAGTAACGGGCACTCGGGGGGCGTGGGGCTGCCCGGCGGCGCATCCCCCGGGCGGTTGCGCCCGGGCGGCGGGCCGGACGCGGCCAAAGGATCGGGGGAGAGGGGGCGCCATGGCGGACGGGATCGTCGGCCAGCTTGTCGAAGCCCTGGGCGCGATGATCGTCGGGGTCTTTGCCTGCGTCGCCTATTTCTGGGCGTCGAACCGGGCGCTCGATGCGGCCTTTCCGGCACGCGGCGCCCGGGCCGGCGCCAATATCCGCACCGCCGGCGCGATCCGGCCCTGGCTGTTCCTGGCGCCGGCGCTGCTCGGGCTCGGCGTCTATCTCGTCTATCCGGTGGTCAACTCGGTCTGGCTGTCGCTGCACGATGCCGCGGGGCGGCGCTGGGTGGGCGGGGCCAACTGGGTCTGGCTGGCGGGCGACGGCAAGTTCCGCGAATCGATGCGCAACAACCTCTTGTGGCTTCTGGTGGTGCCCGCGGCCTCGACGCTGCTGGGGCTGGCCGCGGCGGCGCTGACCGACCGGCTGCGCTGGGGCAACATCGCCAAGTCGCTGATCTTCATGCCGATGGCGATCTCGTTCATCGGCGCGGCGGTGATCTGGAGGTTCATCTACGACTACCGCCCGGCCGATCAGGCGCAGATCGGGCTGCTGAACGCGGTCGTGGTCGGTGCGGGCGGCACGCCGCGCGCCTGGATCACGCTCGAGGTCTGGAACAACGTCTGTCTCATGGCGATCCTCATCTGGATCCAGACCGGATTTGCCATGGTGATCCTGTCGGCCGCGCTGCGCGGCATCCCGGAAGAGACCATCGAGGCCGCCATTCTGGACGGCGCGACCCCCTGGCAGCTGTTCTGGAAGATCAAGGTGCCGCAGATCTGGGGCACGATCGCGGTGGTCTGGACGACGATCACGATCCTCGTGCTCAAGGTCTTCGACATCGTGCTGGCGATGACCAACGGACAGTGGGGCACGCAGGTGCTGGCCAACCTCATGTTCGACTGGATGTTCCGCGGCAACGACTCGGGTCGCGCCTCGGCCGTGGCGCTGGTGATCATGGCGCTGGTGACGCCGATCATGCTGTGGAACATCCGCAGGGCCCGGGCCGAGATGCGCTGATGGAGGGGATCGCCGGCACCCGCGCGCGGCTGACCTGGGCGGTCAACATCGCCGTCGTCCTTCTGGTCCTGCTGTGGACGATCCCGACCGCGGGCCTTCTGATCTCGTCGTTCCGCGACCGCGACCAGATCGCGGTCTCGGGCTGGTGGACGGCGCTGGCCTGGTCCGAGAGGAACGCGCAGTTCCGCGCCGCCCCGCCGTCCGAGGCGGTGGAGGAGGGCGGCCTCTGGGTGATCGAGGGCAATCTGCTTGCGGGGCGGCCGGGCGAGATCCGCGCCTTCGGCATCAACGTCAACCGCCCGACCGAGTTCGCGCCCGGGGCCACGGCCACCCTGCCCGCGGGGCAGCGGGTGACGGTGCACGCCGACGGGCGCTACCGGATCGAGCACGATGCGCAGCCCGCGGGCGGCAGCGGGCAGCGCCTTTTCGCCGCCACCCTCTCGCCGCCGCGCTTCACGGTCGAGAACTACGGCACCGTGCTGACCTCGGCGGGCCTCGGGCGCAGTTTCGTCAACACGCTGACCGTGACGGTCCCGGCCACGGTCATCCCCATCCTGGTCGCGGCCTTCGCGGCCTATGCGCTGGCCTGGATGGAGTTTCCGGGCCGCGCGCTGATCGTCGCGGCGGTCGTCGGGCTTCTGGTGGTGCCGCTGCAGCTGGCGCTGATCCCGCTCTTGCAGCTGCACAACGCCCTCGGCATCGGCAAGTCCTACCTCGGCATCTGGCTGGCGCATACCGGGTTCGGGCTGCCGCTGGCGATCTACCTTCTGCGCACCTACATCGCCGGTCTGCCGCGCGAGGTGATCGAGAGCGCGCGGGTCGATGGCGCGACCGACTTCCAGATCTTCCTGCGCATCGTGCTGCCGCTGTCCTTTCCCGCGCTGGCCTCCTTCGCGATCTTCCAGTTCCTCTGGGTCTGGAACGACCTGCTGGTGGCGACCGTGTTCCTCGGCAACAGCGAGGCGCAGCTTGTGATGACCGGCCGGCTGCGCGAGCTTCTGGGCTCGCGTGGCGGGGAGTGGGAAATCCTCGCCGCCTCGGCCTTCGTCTCGATCGCGGTGCCGCTGGCGGTGTTCTTCGGTCTGCAGAAGTTTCTCGTGCGCGGCCTGCTGGCCGGCTCGGTCAAGGGGGGATGATGACGGCGGCAGGCATGGCGCGGGAGTGGTGGCGGGGCGCGGCGATCTACCAGATCTATCCCCGCAGCTTCCAGGATACCAACGGCGACGGGGTGGGCGACCTGCTGGGCATCGTGCAGCGGCTGCCCTATGTCGCGGCACTCGGGGTCGATGCGGTCTGGGTCTCGCCCTTCTTCATCTCGCCGATGAAGGATTTCGGCTACGACGTGGCCGACTACTGCGATGTCGATCCGCTGTTCGGCTCGCTCGCCGATTTCGACGCGCTGGTGCAGACGGCCCATGCGCTGGGGCTGAAGGTGATGATCGACCTCGTGCTGTCGCATACCTCGGACCAGCACCCCTGGTTCCGCGAAAGCCGCGCGAGCCGCGACAACCCCCGCGCCGACTGGTATGTCTGGGCCGACCCCAGGCCCGACGGCACCCCGCCCAACAACTGGCTGTCGATCTTCGGCGGGCCGGCCTGGCAGTGGGACACGCGGCGCTGCCAGTATTACCTGCACAACTTCCTGACCTCGCAGCCCGACCTCAACTTCCACTGCCCCGAGGTGCAGGAGGCGCTGCTCGACGTGGCGCGCTTCTGGCTCGAGCGGGGGGTGGACGGGTTCCGCCTGGACACGATCAACTTCTACGTCCACGACCGCGCGCTGCGCGACAACCCCCCCCTGCCGCCGGAGGAGCGCAACGACCTCACCGCGCCGGCGGTCAACCCCTACAACCACCAGCGCCACGTCTACGACAAGAACCGCCCCGAGACCCTCGCCTTCCTGCGCCGCCTGCGCGCCGTGCTCGACCGCTACGGCGCCGCCGCGCTGGGCGAGGTGGGCGATGCCCAGCGCGGCCTCGAGATTCTCGGCGAGTATACCTCGGGCGGCGACAAGGTGCAGATGTGCTATGCCTTCGAGTTCCTCTCGAAGACGCCGCTGACCGCGCCCTGGGTGGCGCGCGTGCTCTCAAGGCTCGCGGCGGCCGCCCCCGACGGCTGGGCCTGCTGGGCCTTCTCGAACCACGACGTCCCGCGCCACGTCACCCGCTGGGGCCTGTCGCCGGCGGCGGCGCGGGGGCACCTGGCGCTGATGGCTGCACTGCGCGGGTCGATCTGCCTCTATCAGGGCGAGGAGCTGGGCCTGCCCGAGGCCGAGCTGGCCTTCGAGGATCTGCGCGACCCCTACGGCATCGAGTTCTGGCCCGAGTTCAAGGGCCGCGACGGCTGCCGCACGCCGATGGTGTGGCAGGCGGGCACGCTGAACGCGGGCTTCTCGTCCGGGCTGACCTGGCTGCCCATCCCCTCCGAGCACATGCGCCTGGCGGTGGACGTGCAGGACCATGCCCCCGAGGCGATGCTGCACCACTACCGCCGCGTCCTGGCCTTCCGCCGGGCGCATCCGGCGCTGCTGGCGGGCAACCTGACGGGCCTGCGCGCCGAGGGCGATGTGCTGTCCTTCCTGCGCGAGACGCCGGGCGAGCGGCTGTTCTGCGCGATCAACCTCGGCGACGGCGGCGCCGAGGTCCGCCCGCCCGAGGGGGCCTGGGCGCCGGTGGGCGCCGAGATCAACAGCGCCGCGCCCGGCCCCGACGGGGTGGTGCGGCTCGGGCCCTGGCAGCCCTGCTTCCTTGTGGCGGCGTGAGGGCGGCGATCCCATGGCGCATGTGCGGCTGACCGGCGTCGCCAAGACCTACGGCGCGGTGAAGGTGCTGTCGGACATCAACCTCGACATCGCGACCGGCGAGCTGGTGGTGTTCGTCGGCCCCTCGGGCTGCGGGAAGTCCACGCTGCTGCGGATGATCGCGGGGCTCGAACGCATCTCGGACGGCACGCTCGAGATCGACGGGCGGGTGGTGAACGACGTGCCCCCAGCGCAGCGCGGCGTCGCGATGGTGTTCCAGTCCTACGCGCTCTATCCGCACATGACGGTGCGCGACAACATGGCCTTCGCCCTCAGGATCGCCGGCAAGGGCAGGGCCGAGATCGCGCGCGCGGTGGAGGATGCCGCGCGCAGGCTGCACCTTACCCCGTATCTCGACCGGCTGCCCAAGGCCCTGTCGGGCGGGCAGCGCCAGCGCGTGGCGATCGGCCGGGCGATCGTGCGCGACCCCCGGGTGTATCTGTTCGACGAGCCGCTGTCGAACCTCGACGCCGCGCTCAGGGTGGCCACGCGCATCGAGATCGCGCAGCTGAAGGAGGCGATGCCGCAGTCGACCATGATCTACGTCACCCACGACCAGGTCGAGGCGATGACGCTGGCCGGCCGCATCGTGGTGCTCGCGGGCGGCGGGATCAGCCAGGTCGGCACGCCGCTGGAGCTCTACGAGCGGCCCGAGAACGAGTTCGTGGCCCGCTTCATCGGCTCGCCCGCGATGAACCTGCTGCCCGGCCGGATCGAGGAAACCGGGGCCGAAACCCTCGTGCGGCTGGCCGGCGGCGGGATCGCCCGCGCGGCGGTGGCCACCACGGCGGCCGACCGCGGGCGCGAGGTCAACGTCGGCGTGCGCCCCGAGGATCTGCTGCCGACCGAGGAACCCGAGGCGCTGTTCGCCGGCCGCGTGGCGATCATCGAGGCGCTGGGGGAGGTGACGGTGCTGCACTTCGCGCCGCAGGGCGAGGCCCCGGCGGTGCTGGCCAAGCTGCCCGGCATCCATGCCGGGCTGCGCCACAGAACGCTGCGGCTGACCGCCAGACCGGGCAAGGTGCAGGTCTTTGCCGGCGGCCGGTCGCTGCGCTACCCTGCGCTCTGATGTCCGGCCGTTGACGCAGCCGTGAGCTCGGGGGGCCTTGCACCGACCCGATGCGGCAACGACAGTCACGCCATGCGCCGGACCGACCGATCCCCCGCCCCTTGCCCCGCCGCGCCGCTGCAAGCGGAGGCGTGAGGTGCGCGCCGGCGGTCGGCAGGCGGCGCCGGGGGCGCTGCGGGGGGGTGCGGGCCGGCTGGCCATTCTGGCGTTGCTCGTCCTGCTGGCCGCCTGCGCCCGCCCGGCCCCGCCGCCGGACGATCCGGTGTCGCGCGCCCTGCAGCCGTTCGAGGACATCGCCTGGCCCGTTCCGCTGGCCCGGCTCGGCCTGCCGCGCGACCGCGACTATGTCGTGCTGGCCCATGTCGCGCCGCTGAACCCCATCGACCTGTCGCACCCCGAGGCCGCGCGGCGCTCGATGGAGCGCGCGATCTTCGACATCCCCTCGCAGCTGGCGGGCAAGACGAGCATCGGCCATCTGATCGTCGGCTGGCAGTGCGGCGGAGTGCAGGGGATCACCTCCAAGACCGGCGAGAGCGAGCGGCAGGGCCTGCGCATGGCGACGCGCGGCTGGGGCGTGGCGGCGATCCTGTCCACCTTCCTCGACGGCCGCCTCGTGACGGCGCGCGCGACCAGCTGGCGCCATCTGACGGTGCTCGACGCCGGCCGCGGCAGCATCCTGGCGGTCGAGGTCGCGCCCGAGGCCTGCGCGCGGCTGCGCGCGCGGCTGGCCGATTACATCGCCCATCCCGCCGCGCCGGCCACCCGCTTCGGCCTGCTGCTCGATCCCGACCGGTTCGAGGGCGACGGCTGCCTGAGTTTCGGCCTGTGGCTGGCCGCCCAGGCGGGCGTGCTGGACAGGGCGCGGCCGGCGATGCGCCGGCAGCTCGATGTGCACGCCCCCGTAGTCGGGCGGCGCGCGACGATCTTTCCCGGCGTCGAGCCCTACAGCCCCCGCGGTCTGCCCCCGGGCGAGCGCATCGTGCCGCTGGACGCGCTGCGCCGCGGCCCGTGGGACGCGGGCGAGGTCATCGACCGGGTCGAGATGGTGGACGGCGAGCTGATCCTGGCCGCCGTCACCGCCCTGCGCCCCGGGGCGGGCGCGCGCCCCGACTGGCGCACCGCCCGCGTGCTGCCCGCCTCGGACCCGGACGTCGCCCGCGCCGTGGCGGCAGCGGCGGCCTTTGCGACGGCCTATCCGGTGCGGCGCATCGCCGACCCCGCGGGCGCGTCGGCGGTCGTGCTGGAACTGCGCTAGGCGGCAGGCGCGTCAGCCCGCCCTGCGGTCCGCCCGGCGCGCGAGCTTGGCTGCCAGCGCGGGGCCGGTGCCCGGGCGGCTCCAGGGGCAGACGGCGATGCAGATCGCGCAGCCCGAGGTCTGGTTGAAGAACGGCAGGCAGCGGTCGAAATCGACATACCATTTCTCCACCCCCCGCACGGTCTGCTTGAGCGGAGCGATCGCCTCGGGCGGGCAGGCCTGCTCGCAAAGGCGGCAGGCGGTGCAGAAGGCGTCGATCCCGTGGGTCGCGGGCGGGGTGGGGGCAAAGGGCGCATCGGTCAGGACCGCCGCGAGGCGGAACGAAGCGCCCATGTCGCGGTCGATGACCGAGCCGTGCTTGCCCAGCTCGCCAAAGCCGCAGGCCAGCGCCGGCGGGATCATCAGGAGCGGCCCGGTCAGCGCCCCCGCGACGCAACGGGCGTGCCAGCCCTGCCCGCGGATCCACGCGGCCACCGCGCGGGCCGCGCGCGCACCGCGCAGATACTGGCGCATCACCTCCAGCGCCGCGGGCTGGCCGGGCGCCGTGGCGATCGCCGGATAGTCGTGGGCGACCCCGAGCATGACGACGCGCGGCTCGGCGATGTCCTGCCCCTCGAAGGCCCAGTCGGGGCGCATCTCGGCCACGCCGGCCTTGTCGGCAAGCCCCTCGGCGACGAAACGGTCGAGCCCCGCCGTCCAGGCTTCGGGCGCAAGATCGGCGGGCGTGGCGGCAACCGGGGGCAGGGGGGCGTCGAGCAGCGCCTGCCGCTCGGCGCGCAGCCGCAAAACCTCGGGGTCGGCGGGCGCGGCGCGGTAGAACCAGCGCTGCATCGCGCCGTGGGGAATGTCGTCGGGGTTCGGCGCCCAGTAGACCAAGCGCGCCCGGCGCGGCGCCCTCTCGCCCAGCCCGTTGATTGCGTTGCCGCTCGTGGCGGGCGCCAGCGCCATCTGGTCGGGCCGGGGCACGAAGGGGCGGAACGGGTTGGGGCGCGGCATCGGCATGGCCTCGGCGCAGGGGATGGCCGCAGTCTAGACCGGGTATCGGCCGGCTGTCTCGCCCCTTCTGCCCCGCGCCTCCGGCGGCGCGGCGGGGCGGGCATTGACGCGACGGGCGGCCGGGCCTAACCCCTTGGGCGCTGTCCAGCCGACGGAGGATCCCATGCGCCCCAGCCAAGAGGCCCTGATCGTCATCGATGTGCAGGCGGATTTCTGCCCCGGCGGCGCGCTGGCGGTGGCCGACGGCGATGCGGTGGTGCCGCGGATCAACGCGCTGATGGGGCAGTTCGCGACGGTGGTGCTGACGCAGGACTGGCATCCGCCCGGCCACCGCAGCTTTGCCTCGGCCCATCCCGGGCGGGCGGCGTTCGAGACGGTGGCCATGGCCTACGGCCCCCAGACCCTCTGGCCCGACCACTGCGTGCAGGGCACGCCAGGCGCGGCCTTCCACCCCGGGCTTGCCACCGACCCCGCCGCGCTGATCCTGCGCAAGGGGATGAACCGCGACATCGACAGCTACTCGGCCTTCTTCGAGAACGACCGCACCACGCCCACGGGGCTCGAGGGCTGGCTGCGCGGCCGCGGGATCGCGGCGCTGACCTTCGCGGGCCTGGCCACCGACTTCTGCGTCGCCTGGTCGGCGCTCGATGCCGCGCGGCTGGGCTTCCGCGCCACGGTGGCCGAGGGCGCCTGCCGCGCCATCGACCTCGACGGCTCGCTCGCCGCGGCGCGGGCGGCGATGGCGGCGGCCGGCGTGGCGCTGGAGCCCTGAGCGGGCGCGCTTGCGCTCGCTGCCCGGGGTTGGTCTAACGGGGCCGCAGCGCCGCAGGAGGCCGCCCATGGTCGACATCGCCACCCGCGTCTACAACCACAAGTGGAAGATCGACCCCATCGTGCGGTCGCTGATCGACACCGACTTCTACAAGCTGCTGATGTGCCAGTCGGTGTTCCGCAACAAGCCCGACACGACGGTGACCTTCAGCCTGATCAACCGCAGCCGCGCGATCCGGTTGGCCGAGCTTGTGGACGAAGGCGAGCTGCGCGAGCAGCTCGACCACATCCGCACCCTCGGCCTCAGCCGCGGCGAGTCGACCTTCCTGCGCGGCAACACCTTCTACGGCAAGCGGGCGATGTTCCGCCCCGACTTCATGGAGTGGTTCGAGCGGCTGCGCCTGCCGCCCTACCACCTCGAGAAGCGCGACGGGCAGTACGAGCTGACGTTCGAGGGCCGCTGGCCCGAGGTCATGCTGTGGGAGATCCCCGCGCTTGCCGTGCTGATGGAGCTGCGCTCGCGCGCCGTGCTCAAGGACATGGGGCGGTTCGAGCTGCAGGTGCTCTATGCCCGCGCGATGACCAAGCTGTGGGAGAAGGTCGAGCGGCTGCGCCCGGTCGCGGGCCTGCGGATCGCCGACTTCGGCACGCGGCGGCGGCATTCCTTCCTGTGGCAGGACTGGTGCGTGCAGGCCATGATCGAGGGGCTGGGCGAGGCCTTCGTCGGCACCTCGAACTGCCTGATCGCGATGCGCCGCGAGGTCGAGGCGATCGGGACCAACGCGCACGAGCTGCCGATGGTCTATGCCGCGCTGGCCGACAGCGACGAGGAGCTCGCCGCCGCCCCCTATCGCGTGCTGGCCGACTGGCAGGAGGAGCACGACGGCAACCTGCGCATCATCCTGCCCGACACCTTCGGCACGCCCGGCTTCCTGGCCCGGGCGCCCGCCTGGCTGGCGTCCTGGACCGGCGTGCGGATCGATTCGGGCGATCCGGTCGAGGGGGCCGAGACGGTGATCCGCTGGTGGCAGGCGCAGGGCGAGGACCCCTCGACGAAGCTTGTCATCTTCTCCGACGGGCTTGACGTGGACATGATCCTGGCGCTGCACGCCCGCTTCGCGGGCCGGGTGCGGGTGAGCTTCGGCTGGGGGACGCTTCTGACCAACGACTTCCGCGGGCTGGTGGCGGGCGACGGGCTGGCCCCCTTCAGCCTGGTGTGCAAGGCGGCGGCGGCCAACGGGCGGCCCACGGTCAAGCTGTCGGACAACCCCAACAAGGCAATGGGGCCGCCCGACGAGGTGGCGCGCTATCGCCGCGTGTTCGGGGTGGGCGCGCAGGTGGCGCGCGAGGTCGTGGTCTGAGCGCGGCCGGCGCGGCCCTAGTCGTCGCGCCCGATCCGGCCGCGCAGCGCCTTGACGCTGCCGCGCCGCAGCTTGGCCTCGACCCGGCGGAGGCTGGCGCCCAGCGTCGGCTGCGTCGGCACCCGCCGCTTCGGCGCCACCAGCGCCGCTCGGATCAGCTCGGCCAGCCGCTCGCGCGCGATCTCGCGGTTGCGGGCCTGGCTGCGGGTCTCCTCGGCGCGGATCACGACGGCGCCGTCCTGCGTCCAGCGCCGGCCGGCAAGCCGCCTCAGCCGCGCTTTCGCCGGCTCGGGCAGCGAGGGGCTGCGCGCGGCCTCGAAGCGCAGCTCGACCGCCGTCTCGACCTTGTTCACGTTCTGGCCGCCGGGGCCGGAAGACCGCGCGAAGGCTTCGCTCAGCTCCCAGTCCTGCAGCGCGAGGGTGTCGGTGATGCGCAGCATGGGGCAAGGCTAGCGATTTGCCGGTAAAAGAGAAAGGGCCGCCGAAGGGCGGCCCTTTCCGGGCTTCATGGGAGATGGGCCAGTCGGCGCCCGGACCCGGCCGGCGGGTGGTGCCCGAAGGTCTGCCCTCAGGCAAGGCCCTCCGCGCTGGTCCCGACACCTCTCTCCAACATCCCTGCAGACACTGGACCACCTCCTTTCGCTGTTGCCGTTGCGCGAAGGTTGCCACAGATTTTGTGTTTGTCAAAGGAAATCAGACGACCCGTTGCGCGATGCGCCCGACGATCAGGCGGAAGGGCAGAAGGGCCGCCAAAGCCAGCAGCAGCTTCACGCCCCCGTCGGCGACGGCCAGGCTGACCCACAGCGGCGCCGCCGGCCCGGCGCCCAGAAGCGGCAGCACCGCGTTCGCCCAGCCGACATCGTTGCCGGGCTCGAGCGGCGCAAGCCAGGCCGAGAAGGCGATGGTGAAGAAGAGCGCCGTGTCGACCGTCGAGGCGACCAGCGAAGAGGCCAGCGGGGCGCGCCACCAGGGGCCCGTCCGCAGCCGGTCGAACAGCGCCACGTCGAGCATCTGCGCGGCGAGGAACGCCAGCCCCGACCCCAGCGCGATGCGCCAGGTGACGAGCGGGCCGGCCTCGCCCGCGATCTGCGTGCCGACGAGCGAGCAGGCGACGCCGGTCGCGAACCCCGCCCAGACCATGCGGCGCGCGGCGGCCGGGCCGTGGAGGCGGTTCGTCACGTCGGTGACGAGAAAGGCGACGGGGTAGGTCAGCGCGCCCCAGGTCAGCCACTGGCCGAGGAGGTGCTGGACAAGGATGTTCGAGACGACGACCACGGCGGCCATGGCGGCCACGCCGGACAGCGGGGTGCGGGGCATTGCGGGGTTCCGTTTTGGCAAGGTGGCGGAGACTTGGCCCCATTCGGGGCACCTTCGTTTACCGCCCGGCCGGTCCGGGTGCAAGCACGACCTCGACGAAGCTGGTCGTCAGCACCGGCAGGAGGTTGTCGTCCGAGATCATCGTCAGCCGCAGCGCCCCCGCGGCGTCGCGCCAGACCGCCAGCCCCTCGAGGTTGCCGAACTGCCCGGCGCGCGTCTCCCACAGCACCGCGCCGCCGCCGGCCCCGGCCTCGGCCAGGGCGAAGCGGCGCACCCGGCTGCGAAAGCCGAAGGGCAGGCGAAGATCGCGCTCGAGCAGGTAAAGGCCGCCGTCCGGGCCGACATCGGCCGCGGCCACGAGCCAGGGCGCCTCGAACGGCAGGGCGAAGGCGCGCCGCCAGCTCCCGCCCTCGAAGCGGTAGACCGGCAGCGCCTCGGCCGCGCCTGCCGGCCGCTCGGGGATCGCCAGCAGCCGGCCGCGGCCGTCGATGGCCAGCGCCTCGATCCCCTTGTTGGGCGGCAGGCGGGCAAAGTCGGGGTGGGCGGGCAGGGCCTCGGCCGGCGCCTCGGGCGCGGCCAGGCGCACGATGCGGTGGCGCGCCTCGAAGGCAACATGCAGCGTGCCGTCGGGGGCCACCGCCAGCCCCTCGGCATCGGTCCAGGGGTCGCGCAGCGGACGGCCCGCGGCATCGCGCAGCCGGCCCAGCGCGGCGCCCTCGACCCCCGCGATCGCGCCCGCGCCGTCGCGCAGCAGCCGCCCCGTGGCCACCGCGCCGCGGTCGCCCACGGCGACAAACCGGCCGCCGTCGGGCGCAACCCAGAGGCCCGAGAAGCCGCCGAAGCCCGCCGCGGGCATCCGCCAGACGAAGGCCGTCGCGGGCGGAGCGGACCCGGGCGGGGTGCTGCCGCCGGGGCCCGCGACCGCCAGCAACAGCGCCGTCAGCGCGCCGCGAGCACGTCGCGGCATTGCGCGGGCAGGTCGGCCATCGTGTAGTCGCGCACCGTGCGCACGGGCGGGGGCGGGGGTGCGTTGGGGTCGCGCTCGACCTTCGGGGGGTTGAGGTATTCGGTCACCCACCACATCAGCGTCTCGTCGCAGCCGTTGCCCCCGGCGGAGAGCTCGGCCACCGTGGGCGTCTGGGCAACGCAGCCCGGCGAGTCCGCGGGGCAGCGCAGCCGGACGTGGAAATGGCTGTCGTGGCCGTAGATCGGGCGGATCTTCTGCAGCCAGGGGGTATCGGCGCGCGTCGCCGTCCTGCACATCTCGATCTTGACCGCCGCGGCGACGAAGATGCGGTCCACCCGCGGGTCCGAGGCGGCGAGGCGCAGCAGCGCGTGATGCGCCGCCGTCCAGTTGCCGTTGACCGCGCGCTGGTCCTCGGTGCGCACCGAGATCGAGGCAATCTCCTCGCGCTCGGCCCGGCTGAGGTTCAGCCGCCGCGGCGGCAGCATCCAGATGTCGGCGTCAAGCCCGATCTGGTGGCTGGTGTGCCCCGACGGCATCGGCCCCCCGCGCGGCTGGCTGATGTCGCCAATGTAGAGGCCGCGCCAGCCGACCGTCGTCGCCGCGCGGCTGAGGTCCTGCAGATAGGCGATCATCGCGGGGTGGCCCCAGTTGCGGTTGCGGGAAAGCCGCATCGCCTGCCAGGTGGGCCCCGTCTCGGGCAGCTGCACGAGGCCCGCGGCGCAGCCCCGGGCATAGCTGCCGATGGCCGCCGGGGTCTGCGGCGACGGCGCGCGGTGCGCGGCGAACAGCTGGTGCGCGCGCTGCTGCGCCGCCGCCGGGGCGGGCAGGCCAAGCGCCAGCGTCACGATGATAAGGAGGAGGGGGAGGATGCTGCCCATGTGTCTGCCCGTTCGCCGTCTGCCTTGACGAACCATAGCAGACCAAGCCCCAGAAGGAACAACAGGATCAGCGGGGCCACGCCCAGCCGCTGATCGCCCGTGAGCGCGGTGGCCAGCGCGACCAGCGCGGGGGCGAGGAACGAGGTCGCCTTGCCCGACAGAGCATAAAGGCCAAAGGCCTCGGTCATGCGCGCGGGGTCGGCCTGCCGGACCATCATCGTGCGCGAGGCGGCCTGCAGCGTTCCGCCGGCGGCGCCGATCAGCCCGCCGCAGAGGTAGAAGGCCGCGTCGGGCAGCCCCGAGCCGGGCGCGACCGGGATCAGCAGCACCATCTCGCGCGAGGTGGTGACGACCACGAGGCAGACGCCGATCAGCACCAGGATGCCCGCGGCGATCACTGGCTTGGGCCCGAAGGCGCGGTCGGCCAGCCCGCCCGCCCAGCAGGCGAGCGCGCCGACCACGGCCGCGCTGATCCCGAAGACGCCGATCTGGACGACCGACCAGCCCAGCACCCCGGCGGCATAGATGCCGCCGAAGGCGTAGACCCCGTTCAGCGCGTCGCGGTAGAACATCGAGCTGCCGAGATAGGCCAGCAGGCTTGGGCGCCGCGGCAGGCCGCTCAGCGTGGCCCAGAGGTCGGCAAGCCCGCGGGCCAGCGCGCCGCGCGGGGCCGGCGGGCGCACCGGGTCGCGCAGCCACAGGAACAGCGGCGCGGCAAAGAGAACATACCACAGCGCAGTGAAGGGGCCGACCGCGCGGGTGCCCTCGCGCAGCGCGGGGTCGAGGCCGAAGGCGGGGGGCAGGCCCAGCAGGGTGCGGCCGCTCTCGGTTTCGGCGAGGAAGGCCAGCATGATCGCCAGCGACACGACGCCGCCCGCATAGCCCAGCGCCCAGCCGGTGCCCGAGACGCGGCCGATCTCGGGGCCCCGGGCCAGCTCGGGCAGGTAGGCGTTGGTGAAGATGATCCCGAACTCGAGCCCGACCATGCCGATGCCGAAGGCAAGCAGGATCCACAGCACCCCCTCGGCCCCCGGCACCGCCCACCACAGCGCGCAGGCGCCGCCGACGTAGAGCGCCGAGAACAGCCACAGCCATGGCCGCCGCGGCCCGGCGCTGTCGGCCACCGCGCCCAGCACCGGCGCCATGAGCGCGATGACCGTGCCCGTCACCGCCAGCATCGTGCCCCACAGCGCCTGCCCCGTCACCGGATCGGGCGCCACGGCATTGGCGAAGTAGGGGGCGAAGATGAAGGTCAGCAGCAGCGTGTTGTAGGGCTGGTTGGCCCAGTCGAAGAAATACCACGCCCAGACGCGGCGCCGGGCCGTCTGCTCGCCCCCGGTTCCGTCCGAATCCTGCGTGCCCATGCCCTGCCGGCCCCTGTGCTGCGGGCGCGACTATCCCGCGCCCCGGCCGGGCTGTCAAAGCCGCCGCTTGCCGCGGCGCGCTTTTCCTCGGGCCTGCTGCCCGCTATGGGGGGCGCATGCGCGCCTCGCTGACCGATGCCTTCGATGCCGATGTCGCCGCCGGCCGGCTTCGCCCCGACCCCGCCCAGCGCGCCGCGCTGGCGGGGCTCGAGACGCGGCGGCTGTGGCTGGAGGCGCAGGCGGGGCGGCGGCGCGGGCTGCTGGCGGGGTTCCTGCGCAGGCCGCCCGAGGTGCCGAAGGGCCTCTATCTCTGGGGCGGGGTCGGGCGCGGCAAGTCGATGCTGATGGACCGCTTCGCCGATGCCGTCGCCATCGGCGCCAAGCGGCGGGTGCATTTCCACGCCTTCATGCAGGAGATCCACGCCGGCCTGCACGCCGCCCGCCGCCGCGGGGTCGAGGATGCCCTGGCCCCGGTGGCCGATGCGGTGGCGGCACCGCTGCGGCTGCTGTGCCTGGACGAGATGCAGGTCGCCGACATCGCCGACGCGATGATCCTGGGCCGGCTGTTCGAGCGGCTGCTGGCAGCGGGGGTGATGGTGGTGACCACCTCGAACCGCCCGCCGGACGACCTTTACAGGGACGGGCTGAACCGGGCGCTGTTCCTGCCCTTCGTTGCGCTGCTCAAGGCGCGGCTCGAGGTGCTGGAGCTGGAAAGCCCCACCGACTATCGCCGCCACCGGCTGGCGGGGGCGCAGGTCTACTTCCACCCGGCGGGCGCGGCCGCGCGGGCGGCGATGGATGCGATCTGGGCCGGGCTGACGGGCGGGGCGCCGGGGGGGCCGCTGCGCCTGACGGTGCAGGGCCGGACCGTCGAGGTGCCGCGGGTCGCCAACGGTGTGGCGCGGGCGGGGTTCTGGGATCTCTGCGGCCGCCCGCTGGGGCCGGCCGACTATCTGGCCCTCGCCGCGGCGGTGCGGGTGCTGATGCTCGACGACATCCCCCGCCTCGGCGCCTCGAACTACAACGAGGCGAAGCGCTTCGTCACCCTGGTCGATGCCCTCTACGAGGCGCGGGTGCGGCTGGTGGCCTCGGCCGCCGACCTGCCCGAGCGGCTGTATGTCGAAGGCGCCGGGGCCTTCGAGTTCGAGCGCACCGCCAGCCGCCTGCGCGAGATGCAGGGTGCGGACTGGGCGGCCTGACGGTGCGAGAACTGCCGTGATCTGCGCAACATCGCGGCAGGGGAACCCTCTGCACGGGCAACACCCGCGACCCGCCGGGCACAACGCCGACCGCAGCCCGCGCCAGCCGTGACCCAACCCTCGGGCCCGCGCCCGGATGGCGCCGCGCCGCTGCCGCCTGCCCCGGCCATGGGGCGGCAGGCAGGCTGCGCCGGATGCCGCCCGAGCGCGGCGCGCGATGCCGGCAGGCGCGTCCCCGGGCGTCGGCGTGGCAGGGGACAGCCCTGCCGGACACGGGTACGGCCGCCGCCGCCGCCCGCCTGCGGGCGCCCGCCTGGGCGGCGGGGGTGCCGAGGCACGAAGCGCGCCCCTCGGGCCGACGCGCCCCGGGCGCGATCGGAGGCAGCGCCGGTCACGCCCCGGGCCGGTCGGCGGCGGGGCCCTCCCCCCGGGCCGTCAGCGCCGCGGCGATGGCGTTCACGCGACGGCGGAAGCGGCGGTTGAGCCGCGGCTTGACCAGCCGCAGCGACTGGAAGAACAGCTTCGCGGGCAGGGTCTTGGGCTGGATGTCGAGGGTCACGGTCAGCCGCGTGCGCGCGCGCGCCAGCGCCACGAGGTCAAGCGCGAGGCTGCCGTCGGTCAGCCGGCCGGTCCAGACCAGAAACAGCCGCGTCGGCGCCGCAACCTCGGCCAAGCGCACCGTGACCTGCCGCCGACGGCCGCGCAGGCGGAAGCCGAGGTCCCATTCGCTGCCCACGCCGCCGTCGCCGCGGCGGACGAAATGCACCTTGCGCGCCCCTGCCATGGCCTCGAACCGGGCAGTGTCGGACAGGGCGGCGTGCACCTCGGCGATGGGGCGGGCGATGTCGGTTGCGGCGATGAAGCGCATGGGCGGGCCCCCTTTCAGTCCAGCCGGTCGGCGAGCCAGGCCGCGATCAGGGCATGCGCGATGGCGCCGCGGCGGGCGGGCTTCACCTGCGGGTGGGTGCCGGCCATCACCGCCACCATCTCTTCCCGCGTCATCCAGCGCGCGGCCTCCAGTTCGGCCGGGTCGAGGGTGATCGCCTCGGTCTCGGCCTCGGCCAGGCAGCCGATCATCAGCGAGGCGGGATAGGGCCAGGGTTGCGAGGCGAGATAGCGCACCCCTCCCACGCGCACCCCGGTCTCCTCGGCCACCTCGCGGCGCACCGCGGCCTCGATGGTCTCGCCCGGCTCCAGGAACCCCGCGAGCAGCGAGAACATGCCTTGCGGCCAGACCGCAGAGCGGCCGATCAGCAGCGCGTTGCCGCGGACGACCAGCATGATGACCACCGGATCGGTGCGCGGGAAGTGGTGCGCGCCGCAGGCCGGGCAGGTCCGCTGCCAGCCCCCCGCGGCGGGGCGGCTGGCGGCACCGCAGCGGGCGCAGAAGCGGTGCGTGGCGTGCCAGCCGAGCAGCGCCTTGGCGGTGGCGGCAAGCTCGGCGGCGCGGGGCGAAAGCCGGGTCATCGCGCCGCGCAGCTCGGCAAAGCGGTGGTCGGCGGGCAGGTCGGGGTGGGTCTGCTCGGTGGGGTCGAAGAAGGCGGCGGCCGCGGCGGCGTCGATCCCCGCGGGCTCCCAGGCCGAGATGTCGGCGGCGAACCAGATGGCGCCCGCCTCGCGCCCGAGCAGCACCACGGGCTCGGCCGCCGCGGCCAGCGCGGGGTGGCCCGGGGCCACGAAGCCCAGCCCGTCGCGCCCCGGCCCGGCCAGGAGCGGCTTGCCGCGCCACATCGGGATCACCCGCGCGGAGGGGTCGGCAAGCGCCGCGGCCAGCGTCCCGGGGCTGCCGCGCAGCTCGGCCGCCCGGTCGAGGCCCGAGCCGCCGAAGGTCACCGTCTCGGCCAGCCGCATCGCCCGCCCCCCCCTGGCCCTGCCGCCGTCGCCTCAGCCTTGCCACGGCGGCGCAGCGGGCGCAACGGCGACCGGCGCGGCGCAGCGGGCCGGCCCCGGCCTGCGGTGCAGGCGTTGCCGAAACAACTCAGGGTTGCGGCCGGGTCGTCGGTAGCGGCCGTTGGCGGCTTTCCTTTTTCGCCGCCGGGCCTAGTGTCGGGCGGCAGACGAGGGCGCGGCACGGCCCGCGTGGAAGGGGAAGGGCGGATCACGGCGTCGGGGCGGTCCCGCATGGCGGCGATCTGCGCAGCGGATGGACGGACGAGGCACGGGCGAGAAGGATGCCGGCGCTCTTGCTCAGGCGGCCGCGCTGCGGCGCCGGCTGCGGGTGATCGCCACGACCGACCTGCACAGCGCGCTGCTGCCGTTCGACTATTTCGCGGCGCAGCCGGCGCCGGGCATCGGTCTGGCGCGGGCCGCGGGCCTTGCGACGCGGCTTGCGGCGGCGGCGGGCTTGGACGGCGGGCTGGCGCTGCTGGTGGACAACGGCGATTTCCTCCAGGGCGCCCCGCTGGGCGACTTCGTCGGCCTCGACCGCGGGCTGGCCGCGGACGAGGCGCATCCGATGATCGCCGCGATGAACGCCGCGGGCTATGCGGCGGCGACGCTGGGCAACCACGATTTCGACTACGGGCTCGATTTCCTGCTCGCGGCGCTGGCGGGCGCGCGCTTTCCGGTCGTCTCGGCCAATGCGGTGCTGGCCCCCGGGGCAAGCCCGCGCGCCGACCGCACCCTCGTGCCGCCCTGGACCATCCTGGAGCGGCGCCTGCACGATGCGGCGGGGGTCGAGCGGCCGCTGCGGATCGGCCTGATCGGGCTCTTGCCGCCGCAGACGGCGGTGTGGAACGCCAAGCACCTGGACGGGCGGCTGACGGTGCGCGACATGGTCGAGACCGCCGCGGCGCGGGTGCCCGAGCTGCGCGAAGCCGGCGCCGAGGTGGTGATCGCCCTGGCGCATACCGGGATCGGGCCCGGCAGGGCGGTGCCGGGGATGGAGAATGCCGCGATCCCGCTGGCGCGCGTGCCCGGCATCGACGCCATCGTGGCGGGCCACAGCCATCTGCTGTTTCCCTCGGCCGGCTTCGCGGGGCGGGCGGGCGTCTCGGGCCGGCGCGGCACGATCTTCGGCCGGCCGGTGGCGATGGCGGGCGCCTGGGGGGCGCATCTGGGGGTGCTCGACCTCGATCTGGCCCATGGGCCCGGGGGCTGGCGCGTCGCCGGCGGGCGCGGCGCAGTGCGCGCGGTGGGGCGGCGTGGGCCGGGCGGCGGGCAGCAGGGCGCGGCCCCGGCATCGCCTGCGGTGCTCGCGGCGGCCGAGGCCTGGCATGCCGAGACGCTGGCCTACCTCGGCCGCGCCGTCGGGCGCACGCTGCGCCCGATCTCGAGCCATTTCGCGCTGGTCGCCCCCGACCCCGGCATGGCGCTGATCGCCGCGGCGCAGACGGCCCATGTCGCGGCCCGGCTGCGCGGGACGGCGCACGCAGGCCTGCCCGTGCTGGCCGCCGTCGCGCCCTTCAAGGCGGGGGGGCGGGGCGGACCGGGGTTCTACACAGACATTCCCGCGGGCCCGCTGACGATGCGCGATGTGGCCGATCTCTACCTCTATCCCAACCACATCCGGGCGCTGCGGCTGACCGGGGCCGAGGTGCTGGACTGGCTGGAGCGCGGCGCGGCGCAGTTCGCCCGGGTCGCGCCGGGGGCGCAGGACGCGCCGCTGATCGACCCGGCCTTTCCCAGCCACAACTTCGACGTGATGCACGGGATGACCTATGCCATCGACCTGTCGGCGCCCGCGCGCCACGGCCCCGAGGGTGAGCTTCTGGACCCCGCCGCAAGCCGCATCACCGACGCCCGGCTGGGCGGCCGGCCGCTCGACCCCCGCGCCGAGGTGATCGTTGCCACCAACGACTATCGTGCCGCGGGCGGCGGGCGGTTTCTCGGCGCAGGGGCGGCGCGGGTGGTGCTGGACGGGGCCGAGACCAACCGCGCGGTGCTGGCCGCCTGGCTGGCGGCGCAGGGCACGGTCGATCCGCGCGCGGCGGAGGTCTGGCGATTCCGGCCCATGCCCGGCACCACCGTGCTGTTCGACAGCGCCCCGGCGGCGGCGCGGCACCTGCCCGCGCTCGGACGGGGCGACATCACCGTGGCGGGCCCGGGCCCGGGCGGCTTCCTGCGGTTCCGCCTGGCGCTCTAGCGGCGGAGGCGAAGCGCCGCCCGACTGCCGCCTGCGCGCCGCCCGTCCGCCACGCGGCCGCGCGGCCCCCGCCTGGCTGCCGCTTTCCCTTGGCGTTTCGCCGCGGATTGCCGGCGGTCGCGCAAGGCCGGCCGTTCGGCAGCGGGCGTCGGGGTGCCGGGGCACCCGCGCCGCTCGCCGTCTGCCCGGGCCGTCGGCCGCCTGGTTCCCGCCCATCGACAACGGCCATGGCGCGGCCGAGGGCCTCGCGGTCGAGGTCCCGGCGGGGCAGGAATCGCTCGGCGCGAGTCCCAAGGTGGCCACGGGCAACTTCCCCGTCGGCTTTGCCGACCTCGACAGCCCGGTGCGGTGCCTCGACCAGAACCCCGGCGCCCCGGTCATCGTTGCGATGATGGTCTACGACAAGCCGCTGCTGGACGGGCTCGACATCGCCGCGCCCCAGGGCAGCTTCTGCGCCGTGGTCGGCCCCTCGGGCTGCGGCAAGTCCACGCTCACCCGGCTGATCGCGGGGCTGATGTTCCCCGACGCGGGCGAGGTCATCCTGCACGGCGAGCGGGTGTGCAGCCCCCGCCGGACGGTGGGCATGGCCTTCCAGAACCCCGAGCTGCCGGACTCGCGCACGATCCTCGACAACGTCATCCTGCCGCTCGAGTTCGTCGCGCCCCGGATGCCGCGCGGCCGGCGGGTTGCGCGGGCGCCGGAGCTGCTCGCGCTCGTGGGCCTGGCGGGGTTCGAGGGCAAGCGCCCGTCGCAGCTGTCGGGGGGCATGCGCCTGCGCGCCTCGCTCTGCCGGGCACTCGTGCACCGCCCCGCGGCGCTGAGTCTCGACGAGCCGTTCGGCGCGCTCGACGCCTTCACCCGCGAGGAAATGTGTCAGACGATGCACGCCCTGCGCGCCGAGGAGAGCGTGACCGCGCTGCGCATCACCCACGACCTGCGCGAGAGCGTCTATCAGGGCGACCAGCTGGTGGTGCTGTCGGGTGGTGGTGCTGTCGCGCCGCCCGGCGCGCACCCAGTTCGTCCTGCCGGTGCCCGTGCCCGCGCCGCGGCCGATCGGAATGCCCGAGGCCGCCGGTGCGGTTGCGATGCTGGCCACGCTGCGGCGCCAGATCGAGATCGCCCGGGGCCGTCTGCCGGCCGATCCGGGTGCGGCAGCATGACCCGCCTTGCGGTTCAGAGACTCGCGGTGCCGCTGGCTGCCATCGCGCTGTTCCTCGCCTTCCGGGAGTGGCTGGTCTGGGTCAACGGCTGGCCCAGATCCAAGATGGCGGCGCCGTCCGACCTCTGGCCGGCCTTCTGGCGCTTTCGCCGGCTGTTCCTTGAACGGGGGTGGGAGACGCTGTGGCGCACCGTCGCTGGCCTCGGCATCGCGGTGGTGTTCGACACCCTGCTTGGCATGATCCTGGGCGTGTCGCGCATCATGCGCGACGCGCTCTATCCGCTGCTGGTGGGCTTCAACGCCATCCCCGAGGCCACGCTGCTGCCGGTGATCGCGCTGATGTTCGTGGCCCGGCACGACTTCAACACCGTGCTCGTCGCCTTCCTGATCTCGTTCTTCCCGATCGCGGTGTCGGTGGGCATCGGGCTGTCCACGCTCGAGCCGGAGTACCGCGACATCCTGCGCCCGCCTGACGCCTCGCGGTTCACGAGCTTCTGGAAGATCGCCCTGCCCAAGACGCTGCCCGAGGTCTTCGGCGCGCTGAAGGTGGCCGTCACGCTCGCCTTCATCGGGACGCACCCGATGGAGATCGTCTCCGCCCCTCAACCGCGGCCCCGGGGCGCTGTTCGATTCGGGGCGCATCAACGCGGACGATCCGCTGATGTTTGCGGTCCTCATCGCGCTCGCCGCGCAGGGCATCCTGCGTTACTGCGTCGTCGTGGCGCTGGAGCGGATCTTTGCCGGCTGGGCCGAGCGCCCGCAGCACTGGGCCCGTCGCTGCCCGGGGCGCCCCCCTTGCGCTGCGGACAGGCCGAGACTACCTTGTCGGGCGAGAGGTTGGCGCGGGCAGGCGCCTCGCCAACCCGGTCAGGTCCGGAAGGAAGCAGCCGTAACGAGCCCCGCTTGGGTCGTTGTCCAGCCTCTCACCCCCGCGCATCCTGCCCGTCGGCCACCATGCGCCGCAGACGCAGCGCATCGCGCAGCTGGCCCGGCAGGATCGCGGCGCAGCGCACATAGCGCAGCGCCAGGCGGCGCGGGTCCGACAGCATCCGCCACAGCCATTCCAGCGCCAGCCGCCGCAGCCAGAGGGGCGCGCGCCGCTGCGTTCCGGCCAGAAAGTCCAGCCCCGCCCCGACCGAGGCGAAGCCCACGCCCGGCAGCCGCGCCCGGCCGCGCGCCGCCAGTCGCTCCTGCTTCGGCGCGCCGAGGGCAAGGAACACCAGCCGCGCGCCGGCCGCCGCGATCGCCGCCAGCACCGCGTCGGCCGCGGGCCCGTCGGGGTCAAGGCCCATGGGCGGGGCCAGGCGCAGGGCCACGGCCAGCCCCGGCACCTCGGCCGCCATGCGCGCCGCGGCGGCCTCGAGCGCCGGCGCCGTCGCCCCCACCAGCGCCACCGGCAGGCCGGCCGCCGCCGCCAGCCGCGCCAGCGGCAGCACGAGGTCCGAGCCCGGCACCAGCGCCACCGGCCGCCGGGCCAGCCGCGACAGCCAGACCACCGGATGGCCGTCGGCCACCACGAGGTCGTGCGCCGCATAGGCCGCGGCGAAAGCGGGGTCGCGGCCGAGCTTCACCAGATGGTCGAGGTTGAGGGTGGCCAGGGCAAAGCCCTCGCCCCGTGCCAGCCGCCCGGCGACCTCGGCCAGCAGCGCCGCGCGGTCGGGCTGGGTGATCCGCACGCGGGTGGTGCCGAACCGGAACTCCAAGCGTCCTCTCCTGCCCCCCGGGTTCCGGGGCGCCCCGTTGTGCCGCTTCATCCGGGGGCACATATTCCACGCGGTCGTGGGCCGTGAAACCCCCGGGGGGCGCTGGCGGGTGCCGCTGTGTCCGCCCGGCCGCAACGCCCGGATCGGCGGCGGGGCAGGGCGCGACAGCGCGGTTCCCGGCTGCGAGGCTGCCGAGCGGTGGGGGAACATCGGCGCGGTCCGGTTGCCCCGGACAGCGCCTTTGGCTATGCGGGTGCGATGCCGAACGGGTTTGCCTATCTGATGCTCATGGCCTGGCCGGCGGTGGCGGCGATCCTGTTCGCGCGGCTGCCGCCCGGGCGGGCGCTGATCTGGACGGTGCTGGCGGGCTATCTTGTCCTGCCGCCGACGGCCGAGTTCAACCTGCCCGCGCTGCCCGCGCTGAACAAGGAGACGCTGCCCAACCTCTGCGCGATGGTGGGCGCGGCCCTCGCCCATGGCGCGGCGCGGGCACGGGCCGCGCGGCCCGGCGCCGCGCCCGACGGCAACGCCGGCTGGCCCGAGGGGCCGGGCCGGCCGCTGCCGCCGGTGGCGATCCTGCTGCTGGCGCTGTTCGTGGTCAGCCCGGTCGCCACGGTGCTGACGAACGGCGAGGCGCTGGTCTACCCGCGGCCCCCGGGCGAGCCGCCGCGCGTCCTGCCGGCGCTGCGGCTTTACGATTCGATCGCCGCGATCGCCAACCAGCTGTTCCTGATCCTGCCGTTCTTCCTGGCCCGCCGGCTGCTGGCCGCGCCCGGGGCGATGCGCGACCTGCTGGCGGCGCTGGTCGCGGCGGGGCTGGCCTATTCGCTGCCGATGCTGCTCGAGGTGCGGCTGAGCCCGCAGCTCAACGTCTGGGTCTACGGCTTCTTCCAGCACGATTTCCTGCAGATGATGCGCGAGGGCGGGTTCCGCCCCATCGTCTTTCTGCCGCATGCGCTGTGGGTGATGTTCTTCGCCTTCATGGCGCTGGCGGCGGCGGCGGCGCTGCTGCGCCTGTCGGATGCAGCGCAGCGGCCGCGGGCCGTGGCGGCGATGCTGTGGCTGGCGATGACCCTGGTGCTGGGCAAGACGGTGGGTCCGATGGTTTTTGCCGCCGCGGTGGTGCCGCTGGTGCTGCTGGCCGCGCCGCGGACGCAGCTGCGCATCGCCGCGGCGCTGGGGATGGTCGCCTTGGCCTATCCGCTTCTGCGCGGGGCGGGTCTGGTGCCGGTCGAGTGGCTGCTCGAGCGGTTCGCCGCGCTCGACCCCGACCGCGCCGGATCGCTCGGCTTCCGCTTTGCCATGGAGGACGTGCTGCTGGCCCATGCCGCCGAGAAGCCCTGGTTCGGCTGGGGCGGCTGGGGGCGCAACCATGTCTACGACCCCTGGGACGGCCGGCTTCTGACGGTCGCGGACGGCCGCTGGATCATCGTGCTCGGGATCTACGGCTGGCTGGGGTACATTGCCGAGTTCGGCCTTCTCGCGCTGCCGCTGACGATGCTGGCGCGGGCGGCGCGGCGGCTGCCCGCGGCGGCGCTGCCCCCGGGCGTGGGGGCAGTGGCGCTGATCCTCGGGGCGAACCTGATCGACCTGTTGCCGAACGCGACGCTGGTGCCGCTCACCTGGCTGATCGCGGGGGCGCTGCTGGGGCAGGCGCAGGCCGCGGCAGCCGGCGCCGGGCAGGGGGCGGCAGGGCCGGCGCCACCGGCGGCGGCCGCGGCGGCGCCGGCCCGGCCGCGCACGCTCCTGTGATGCCGGTGGCTTCTGCGGCGGCGCCGGTCGCGGTCGATCTCGGCGTCTTTGCGCACAACGAGGCGGCGCGGATCGGCGCCACGCTTGCCGCGCTGGCCCGGCAGGACATCTGGGCCGCCGCCGGGCTGGCGCCGCGGATGGTCGTGCTGGCCAACGGCTGCAGCGATGCGACGGCGGCGCAGGCGCGCGCGGCGCTGGCCGCCTGTCCGCCCGGCGTCGCCGAGGTGGCCGAGCTGGCCTTGGGCGGCAAGTCGCGCACCTGGAACGCCTTCGTCCACGACCTTTCGCGACCCGGCGCCGCGGTGCTGCTGTTCTGCGACGCCGACATCGACCTGCCCGAGCCCGGCACGCTTTCGGGCCTCGTCCGGGCGCTGCTGGCGCGGGGCGACCTCGACGGTTTCACCAGCCGCCCGGTCAAGGACCTTGCGCGCGCCCGCGCGCGGCTGGGCCCGGTGGAGCGGCTGATCGCCGCAGGCGGCGGGACGCTCGACGACTGGCGCAGCGCGCTCTGCGGCCAGCTTTATGCGCTGCGGGCCGACGTTGCGCGGGGCTTCCATCTGCCCGTGGGCCTGCCGGTCGAGGACGGCTTCGTGCGCGCGATGGTGATGACGCGGCGGTTCACCGACCTGCCCGGCGGCGGGCGGATCGACGGCGACCCCGGTCTCTATCACGTCTATGCCTCGGAGCGGCGGATCGGCGCGCTGATCCGCCACCAGACGCGGATCGTCGTGGGGGGGGCGGTGAATGCGGCCGTCTTTGCCCATCTCTCCGCCCTGCCCGGCGGGGCGGAGGCGATCCCGGCCGAGCTTGCCGCGGCCGCGGCCGATCCGGGCTGGCTGGGCCGGGTGCTGGGCGCGCAGCTGCCGCGCTGGTGGGGCTGGGTGCCGCCGCATTTCCTGACCAAGCGCCTGGCGGGGCTGGCGCGCCGCCCGGGCGCGGCGCTGTCCCCGCGGCGGCTTGCCGTGCTGCTGGCGGGCGTCGCGCTGGACCTCGCGGCCTATCTCGGCGCGCAATGGCGCTTGGCCCGCGGGGGCGGCCCGGGGTATTGGTAGGTGCGGGGCAGCGCGCCGCCCCCCGTCCTGCGATGGCATCTTGCGATGGCCGCCTTTCTCCACATTTCGGTCAATGTTGCCCGCTAGCGCTGCTACCCGATCCAGTGCGGACCCGACCATGACCGACGCGACCGACCCCACCGCGGTTTCCGACACCGACATCGCGATCGTCGGGATGGCGGCGCATCTGCCGGGCGCGGGAAGCGTGGCCGACTACTGGGCCAACCTGACGGCCGGCCTGTGCGCCATCCGCCGGCTGCCCGAGGCGGCGCTTCTGGCCGCGGGCGAAAGCCCCGCCCGGCTGCGCGCGCCCAACTACGTGCCCTTCGCCGCCCCGCTCGAGGGCTACCGCGACTTCGAGCCCGAGTTCTTCGGCTTCTCGGCCAAGGAGGCCGCGATCCTCGACCCCCAGCACCGCCAGTTCCTCGAGGTGGCCTGGGAGGCGCTGGAGGATGCCGGCCACCCGCCCGAGCGCTTTGCCGGCACGGTGGGCGTCTGGGCCGGCTGCGGCATGGGCAGCTATTTCTACTTCAACCTCTGCTCGAACCCCGACCTGGTGGACAAGGTGGGGATGTTCCTGCTGCGCCACACCGGCAACGACAAGGATTTCCTCGCCACCCGCGTGGCCCATGTGTTCGACCTCAAGGGCCCCGCCATCGGCATCCAGACCGCCTGCTCGACCTCGCTGGTCGCGGTGCATTATGCCTGCCAGGCGCTGCTTGGCGGCGAATGCGACATGGCACTGGCCGGCGGCGTGACGGTCGAGCTGCCGCAGGGGCGCGGCTATCTGTATCAGGAGGGCGAGATCCTGTCGCCCGACGGCGCGTGCCACGCCTTCGACCATCGCGCGCAGGGCACCGTGTTCGGCTCGGGCGCGGGGGTGGTGGTGCTGCGCCGGCTGAAGGACGCGCTGGCCGACGGCGACCACATCTGGGCGGTCATCAAGGGCACGGCGGTCAACAACGACGGCGCGGCGAAGGCGGGGTATCTCGCGCCCTCGGTCGAGGGGCAGGCGGCCTGCGTCGCCGAGGCGCTGGCCGTTGCGGGCGTTCCCGCCGACACGGTGGGCTATGTCGAATGCCACGGCACCGGCACCTATCTGGGCGACCCCATCGAGGTGGCCGCGCTGACGCAGGCCTTCCGCGCCACCACCGACAAGGCGGGCTTCTGCCGCATCGGCTCGGTCAAGACCAACATCGGGCATCTCGATACCGCCGCGGGCGTGGCAAGCCTGATCAAGGCGGCGCTGACCGTGAGGCACGGGGTGATCCCGCCCTCGCTGGGCTACGAGGCGCCGAACCCGGCCATCGACCTTGCCGCCAGCCCCTTCCGCGTGGCCGACCGGCTGACCCCCTGGGACGGGCCGCTGCCGCGGCGGGCGGGGGTGAACTCGCTCGGCGTGGGCGGCACCAACGCCCATGCGGTGGTCGAGGCGCCGCCTGCCCTGCCCGCCGCCGAGCCCTCGGACTGGCCGTTCCAGCCGCTCGTGCTGTCGGCGCGCTCGCGCGCCGCGCTGGATGCCGCCGCGTCCCGGCTGGCCGCGCATCTGCGCGCGAGCCCCGACCAGCCGCTCGCCGATGTCGCCTGGACGCTCAAGGAAGGCCGCCGCGCCTTTGCCCACCGCCGCGTGCTGGTGGCCGCAACGCATGAGGAAGCCGCGCGGCTGCTCGAGACGGGCGATCCGCGCCGGGTGTTCACCCACGAGGTTCTGGGCGAGGCGCCCGAGGTCGTGTTCATGTTCCCCGGCGGCGGGGCGCAATACGCCGGGATGGCCCGCGACCTGTACGAGACCGAGCCGGTCTTTCGCGACTGGATGGACCGCGGGCTGGAGCATCTTGCGCCGCGGCTGGGCTACGACCTGCGCGCGCTGTGGCTGCCCGCTGCGGGGGCCGAGGGCGAGGCGAACCGCCAGCTGCTGAAGCCCTCGGTGCAGCTGCCGCTGATCTTCATGGTCGAGCAGGCGCTGGCGCGGCTGTGGATGTCGTGGGGCGTGCGGCCCGCGGCGCTGATCGGCCATTCGATGGGCGAGAACGCGGCCGCCTGCCTGGCGGGCGTGATGGGCTTCGAGGACGGCATCGACCTGGTGCATCTGCGCGGGCAGCTGTTCGATACCGTTCCGCCCGGGGGCATGCTGAGCGTGCCGATGGCCGAGACGGCGCTGCGGCCGATGCTGGGCGATCTCGACCTGGCCAGCGTGAACGCGCCCGAGCTCTGCGTTGTCTCGGGCCCGCAGGCGGCGCTGGACGCGCTGGCCGAACGGCTGGCGGGGCAGGGGGTGGAGACCGCGCGCATCCCCATCGACATCGCCGCCCATTCCCGGATGCTGGAGCCGATCCTGGCCCGCTTCGAGGCGCATCTGCGGACGATGCGGCTGGCGCCGCCGGCGCTGCCGGTGATCTCGAACCGCTCGGGCCGGCCGCTGAGCGCGGCCGAGGCGACCGATCCGGCCTATTGGGTGGCGCATCTGCGCGGAACGGTGCAGTTCGCGCAAGGGATGGCCGCGCTGGCCGCCGTGCCGGGGCGGGTGTTCATGGAGATGGGGCCGGGCCGCGCGCTGTCCTCGCTCGCCCAGGCCAACGGGGTGCGTCCGGCGCAGGTCGTCCCGGCGCTGCGCCACCCCGAGCAGGCGGTCGCCGACGATGCCTGGCATCTGACCACCCTCGCCCGGCTGTGGGCCTGCGGGGTCGCCGCGGACTGGGCGCAGGTCTGGGGCGAGGCGCGGCGGCGTCGCGTGCCGCTGCCCGGCTATCCCTTCCAGCGCAAGCCCTATTTCATCGAGCCCGGCGCGGCGCGGACACCGGCGGACGAGCCCGCGCTCGCGCGGCAGGACGACATCGCCGCCTGGGGTTGGCGCCCGGTCTGGCGCCCGCGCGCGGCCGAGACCGAGCTGGATGCCGAGACCGGGCTTGCGGGCCTTGCGCCGCTGACCTGGCTTGTGTTCGCCGATGCCGCGGGGCTTGCGGACCGCGCCATCGCCCGGCTGGCGGCGGCGGGGCACCGGGTGGTCGCGGTGCGGGCGGGCGACGCCTTTGCCCGGCTGCCCGACGGCAGCTATACCCTGGCCCCCGAGCGCGGGCGCGAGGGCTACGACCTGCTGCTGGGCGACCTTGGCCAGCAGGGCATTGCGCCGCAGCGGATCGCCCATTTCTGGCTGGTGACCGAGGGCGAGGCGTTCCGCCCCGGATCGTCGTTCTTCCATCGCAACCTCGAACAGGGGTTCTGGAGCCTGCTCTTCCTGGCCCAGGCGCTGGGCGAAGAGGGGCTGCCGCGGCCGCTGCATCTGACCCTCGTCACCTCGGGTGCCGTGCGGGTGGGCGACGAGCGGCTCGCGCACCCCGAAAAGGCCGCGGCCTTCGGCCCGGCCCGGGTGATGCCGCGCGAGTTTCCGGGGCTCACCTGCGCCCTGCTCGACGTGGCGCTGCCGCCGCGCCTGAAGGGGCGTTTTGGCGCGCGGCCCGCCGATGCCGCGGCGCTGGACCGTCTTGCCGGGCAGGTGCTGGAGGAGCTGCTGGCCACCCCCGCCAACACCGAGGCCGCGCTGCGCGGCGGTCGGCGGTTCGCGCGCGCCTTCCGCCCGCTGCCCCTGCCACCTGCCGTCGAACCGCCGGTGAAGCCCGGCGCCACAGTGCTGCTGACCGGGGGCTTCGGCGGCATCGCGCTGACCCTGGCCGAGGACTTCGCGCGCCGCGGGCCGGTGCGGCTGGTGCTGGTCGCCCGCGCGGGGCTGCCGCCGCGGGCGGAGTGGGCGGCGCAGCTGCGCGCCCGCGCGCCCTTCGATCCCGTCGCGCGGCGCATCCGGGCGGTCGAGCGGCTCGAGGGGCTGGGCGCCGAGGTGCTGCCGCTCGCGGCCGATGTCTGCAACGTCGAGGAGATGCAGGCGGCGGTGGCGGCGGCGACCGCCCGCTTCGGGCGGATCGACGCGGTGATCCATGCCGCGGGCGCGGTGGACGATGCGCCGATCCTGGGCAAGGCGGCGGCCGCGGTCGAGGCGGTGCTGGCCCCCAAGCTGCACGGCACGCAGGTGCTGATGGGCCTCTTTCCCGACGGGGCGACCGACCTGATCGTGCTGTTCTCGTCCACCTCCACCGTCACGGCGCCGGCGGGGCAGGCGGATTATGTCGCGGCAAACGCCTATCTCGACGCGCTGGCGCAGTCCCGCGCGGGCGGGCGGACGCGGGTGGTGGCCATCGACTGGGGCGTCTGGGCCGAGGTCGGCATGGCGGCCGAGGCGGTGGCCGGGCGGACGGGCGAGAGCCCGGCGCCGCCGGTGGCCCCGGCCGGCCAGCCGCTGCTCGAGGCCGCCACCTTCGACGACCGCGGCAACCGGCTGTTCACCGCAACGCTCGACGCCCGCAGGCATTGGGTGCTCGACGAGCACCGCCTGCCCTCGGGCGAGGCGGTGCTGCCCGGCACCGCCTACCTCGAGCTGGCGGCCGAGGCGCTGGCGGCCCAGGGCGAGGCGGGGCCGTTCGAGATCCGCGACCTCACCTTCTTTCGCCCGGTGCAGGCGGGCAGGGCCGGGGCGCGCGACCTCCGGGTGCGGCTTGTGCGCAGCGACGAGGGCTATCGCCTCGAGGTTCGCAGCGACGTGACGCTCGACGGCCGCAGGGGCTTTGCGCTGAACGCGCAAGGAACGCTGGCGCTGGCCCCCGGGGCGGCGCCGCCCGCGCCGCTCGACCTTGCCGCCATCGCCGCCCGCTGCGACCGGGGGCGCGCGGCCTCCGACACCGGCCTGCCATCGGCGCAGGAGCGGCATCTGGCCTTCGGCCCGCGCTGGCGCGTGCTGCGCGGGGTCGCGCTCGGGCCGGGCGAGGGGCTGGCGCGGCTGGCGCTGGCGCCCGCCTTCCGCGGCGACCCGGCAGCGGGCTGGCGGCTGCACCCCGCGCTGATGGACATCGCGACCGGCTGGGCGATGGCGCTGATCCCGGGCTGGACGGATGCGCATCTGTGGGTGCCGGTGGCCTACGGGCGCGTCCGCGTGCTGCGACCGCTGCCGGCCGAGCTGGTCAGCCATGTCCGGCTGCGCGCGCATGGCGCCGGGGCGGCGGCCTTCGACGTGACGCTGGCCGACCCGGAGGGCGCGGTCTGCGTCGAGGTCGAGGGCTTCGCGCTGCACCGCCTCGAGGGGGCGCTGGCGGCCGACCCCCCGCGCCCCGATCCGCGCGAGGTGGAGTTTCCCGATGCCGCGGCGGCGCAGCCGCTGTCGCCCGGCGAGGCGCGGCTGCGCGAGACGCTGGCGCTGGGCATCCGGCCGGCCGAGGGGCCCGAGGCCTTCGCCCGCGCGCTGGCCACGGGGTTGCCGCAGCTGGTGGTGTCGTCCATCGACCTCGACGCCCTGCGCGCGCAGGCCGCGGCCGTGCCGGCCGAGCCCGCCGGCGGGGCTGCGTTCGAGCGGCCCGAGCTCGACAGCGCCTTTGTCGCCCCGCGCAACGATATCGAGCGCACGCTGGCCGGGTTCTGGGCCGACCTTCTGGGCCTGGCGCAGGTGGGGGTCGAGGACGACTTTTTCGCGCTCGGCGGCCATTCGCTGATCGCGGTGCGGCTGTTCGCCATGATCCGCAAGGCGTTCCGGGTGGACTTCCCGATCTCGGTGCTGTTCGAGGCGCCGACCATCGCGCGCTGCGCGGCGCTGATCGCCGAGCGGATCGGCGCCCCC
The DNA here is from genome assembly GCA_937983405.1 of uncultured Paracoccaceae bacterium. Taxonomy (GTDB): domain Bacteria; phylum Pseudomonadota; class Alphaproteobacteria; order Rhodobacterales; family Rhodobacteraceae; genus JAHDXW01. The sequence continues at coordinate 9,054 of CALJZN010000004.1, read as the reverse complement.
GCCGCGGACGGCGCGGCACCGCCGGCGCGCGCGCCCGCCCGCCGCTTCACCCATCTTGTCGCGATGCACGAGGGCGAGGGCGGGCCGAGGACGCCCTTCTTCCTGGTTGCGGGGATGTTCGGCAACGTGCTGAACCTGCGCCACCTTGCCGGGCTGATCGGCCGCGACCGGCCGTTCTACGGGCTGCAGGCGCGGGGGCTGATGGGCGGCGAGGCGCCCCACGACAGCCTGACCGAGGCGGCGGCAAGCTGCATCGCCGAGATGCGGCAGGTGCAGGCCCGCGGCCCCTGGCTGGTGGGCGGCTTCTCGGGCGGCGGGCTCACGGCGTGGGAGATCGCGCAGCAGCTCGAGGCGGCGGGCGAGGAGGTTGCGCTTCTGGTGCTGCTCGACACGCCGCTGCCCGTGCGCCCCGCGCTGTCGCGGCGCGACCGGGCGCTCATCAAGCTGGCCGAGCTGCGGCGCAAGGGGCCGGGATACCTGGCGGAGTGGGCCCGCGCGCGGCTCGCGTGGGAGGTGCGCCGGCGCCGCGGCGGGCCCGCGCCCGCGCCCGACCACGCCTTCCACAACGCCGCCATCGAGGCCGCGTTCCGCGCCGCCCTGCCGCGCTATGCCATGCGCCCCTGGGGCGGAAATGCGGTGCTGTTCCGCCCGCCGCTCGACCGGCACTGGGCCGTCTCGGGCGGCCGCTGGGTCAGCCGGCAGAGGGAATATGTGTATCCCGACAATGATTTCGGCCGCTTCGCCCCGGCGCTGCGGGTGATCGAGGTGCCGGGCGACCACGATACGATGGTGCTTGAGCCCAATGTGCGGGTGCTGGCCGCGCGGCTGCGCGGGCTGATCGCCGAGGCCGAGGGCGCGGCCCCCGCGCCGCTGGCCCGGGCGGCGGAGTAGGCGCGATGGAGGGCCCCCGCGTCCTGACCGTGATCGTCAACTGGCGCACGCCGGCGATGACGCTCGAGGCCGCCGCGGCGGCGCTGCGCGCGATGGAGGGGATCGCGGGCGCCATCACCATCGTGGACAACATGAGCGGCGACGGCAGTTTCGAGCGCATGGCGGCCGAGGTCGCGGCGCGCGGCTGGTCGGGCCGGGTGCGGGTGCTCCAGGCGGGGCGCAACGGCGGCTTCGGGGCGGGCAACAATGCGGGCATCCGCGCCGGGCTGCCGGGCGGCGGGGCGCCCGACTATGTCTATCTGCTCAACTCCGATGCCTTCCCCGCGCCCGGGGCGATCCGGGCGCTGCTCGACTACCTCGAGGCGCACCCCGAGGCCGGGCTGGCCGGCAGCCATATCCGCGGCCCGGACGGCGCGGCGCACCGCACCGCCTTCCGCTTCCCCTCGGCCGCGGGCGAGTTCGAGGGCGCGGCGCGCAGCGGCCCGGTCAGCCGGCTGCTGGCGCGCCACATCGTGCCCCTGCCGGTGCCCGAGGCGACGCGCCCGGTGGACTGGCTGGCCGGCTGTTCGCTGATGATCCGCGAGGAGGTGCTGGCGCAGATCGGCCTCTTCGACGAGACGTTCTTTCTTTATTTCGAGGAGACCGACCTCTGCCGCCGGGCCGCCGCGGCGGGCTGGCCCGCGGTCTATGTGCGCGACAGCGCGGTCGTGCACATCGGGTCGGAATCGACGGGGATGAAGCGCTGGACGCGGATGCCGCGCTACTGGTTCGACTCGCGCCTGCACTATTTCGTCAAGCATCACGGGCCCGCCTATGCCGCCCTGGCGACGGCCGCCCATGCGGCCGGCGGACTGGTCTGGCGCGCGCGCCGGCTGGTGCAGCGCAAGGATCGGGGCGATCCGCCGCATTTCCTGCGCGATCTTGTCGCCCATGCCCTGGCCGCGCCCTTCCGCCGGCGGCGGCCGTCGGCCGCCGCCCCCCGGCCGCCCGTTGCCGCGGCCAAGCCCCGGAGCCTGCCATGACCCCGCTTTCCGCCCTGATGATCGGCAACGAATCGCTCCTTGTCCGATGCGCCGAGCTCTGGCTGGGGCGCGGGCATGCCATTTCCGCGGTGGCCACCCGCAGCGCCGAGGTGCGCGCCTGGGCCGAGGGGCGGGGCCTGCGGGTGCTGGCGCAGGACGCGACCCTGGGCGACCGCCTTGCGCCGGGGTCGGTGGACTGGCTGTTCTCCATCGCCAACCTGGCGCTCATCCCCGAAACCGTGCTGGCCGCGGCGCGAAAGGGGGCGATCAACTTCCACGACGGCCCGCTGCCGGCGCATGCGGGGCTCAACGCCCCGGTCTGGGCGCTGCTTCAGGGCGAGGCGCGGCACGGCGTGACGTGGCACCTGATCGGCGGCGGCATCGACGAGGGCGACATCGTCGCGCAGGCGCTGTTCGACATCGCCCCGGACGAGACCGCGCTGACGCTCAACAGCCGCTGCTGGGAGGCGGCGGTGGAGAGTTTCGCGGGCCTCGTCGCCGCGCTCGAGCGCGGCGGGCCCGAGCGGCGGCCGCAGGACCTGTCGCGCCGGACCTTCCACGCCCGCGCCGACCGCCCCGCCGCCGCCGCGCGGATTGACTTCCGCCGGCCGGCCGGAGAGGTGGCGCGGCTGGTGCGCGCGCTCGATCACGGGCCCTACCGCAACCCGCTCGCCTGCCCGAAGATCGAGGTCGCGGGGCGCGTCCTGCTGGTGCGCGCGGCCGCGGTCGAGGCGGCGCCCGCCGCCCCCCCCGGCACGGTGATCGAGGCGAGCCCGGCCGGGCTGATGGTGGCCTGCGGCGCGGGCGCGGTGCGTCTGCAACGGCTTTCCACGCCCGAGGGGGCCGAGGTCTGCCCCGGCACGCTGGAGGTGGCGGGCACCGTCCTGCCCTCGCCCGATGCGGCCGAGGCGGCGCGGCTGACCGCGCTGGTCGCGGCGCTTGCCCCCGGCGAGGGGCACTGGCGCCGCCGGCTTGCGGCGCCGGAGGGGGCGGGGCTGCCGGGGCTTGCCCCCGCCCGGGGCGCGCCCGACTGGCAGGCGCTGCCGCTCGCCCTGCCGGCGGGGCTGGCGGGCGACCGGCGGCTGGCGGCGGTGGCGGCCTGGGCCGCCCGGGTGGGCGGCAGGGCGGCGGCCGACATCGCCTTTCGCGACGCCGCCGCGCCGGTGGCGCCGGGCTATGTCTCGGGCTGGGTGCCGCTGTCCTGGGCGCCGGCGGCGGGGATGGACTTTGACGCCGCGGCCGCCGCCTTTGCCGCGACTCTGCCGGCGGCCCGGCGCTGGCCGGGCTTCGCGGCCGATCTGCCCGCGCGCGAGCCCGGGCTTTCGGCCGCGCCGCCCGAGGTCGGGGTGTCGCTGGCCGCCGACGGGGCCATCGCCGGCACCGCGCTCACCGTCCATCTTCCCGAGGGCGGGGCGCCGCGGGCCCTTTACGACGCCGCGCGGCTGGATCCGGAGACGGCGGCGGCGCTGGCGGCCAGTCTCGAGGCGCTGGCAGCCCATGTTGCCGGGCCCGCCCCCGGCGACTGCTCCCGGCTGCCGCTGATGACCGCGGCCGCGCGCGACCGGCTTCTGTTCGGGCTCAACGCCACCGCCGCGCCGGTGCCGCCCGGCTGCCTGCACGAGGCCGTCGCGGCGCAGGCCGCGCGCACGCCGCAGGCCCCGGCGCTGGCCTTCGGGCTCCGGACGCTGAGCTACGCCGAGCTCGACGCGCGCGCGAACCGTCTGGCGCAGGTGCTGCGCGGCATGGGGGTAGGCCCCGGCACGGTGGTGGGGCTGTGCACCCGCCGCGCGCCCGAGATGGTGATCGGCGCGCTCGGCATTCTCAAGGCGGGCGGCGCCTATCTGCCGCTCGACCCGGCCTATCCCGCCGACCGGCTGGCGCTGTATCTCGAGGACTCGGGCGCGGCGGTGATCGTGGCGCAGAGGGGGCTTGCCCTGCCGCCGCATGCGGCCCGCGTGCTCGAGATCGACGCCGACCCGCGCATCGGCCATGCCCCCGCGACCCCGCCCGAGGGCGGCGCCGCGCCCGGCGATCTGGCCTATCTCATCTACACCTCGGGCTCGACCGGGCGGCCCAAGGGCGTGATGGTCACCCATCGCAACGTGATGAACTTCCTCGCCGCGATGGACGCGCGCATTCCGCACGATCCGCCCGGGGTGTGGCTGGCGGTCACCTCGCTGTCCTTCGACATCTCGGTGCTGGAGCTGTTCTGGACGCTCGCCCGCGGCTTCAAGGTGGTGCTGTCGGGCGACGAGGATCGCGCGCTGGTCTCGAAGGGCCGGTTGCCGCTGTCGGGGCGCAAGGTCGATTTCAGCCTCTACTACTGGGGCAACGACGACGGGCAGGGGCGCGACAAGTATCGCCTGCTGCTCGAGGGCGCGAGGTTCGCCGATGCCCGCGGCTTCCGCGCCGTCTGGACGCCCGAGCGGCATTTCCACGCCTTCGGCGGCCCCTACCCGAACCCCTCGGTGACCGGCGCGGCGGTGGCGGCGGTGACGCGCACCCTCGACGTGCGCGCGGGCAGCGTGGTTGCGCCGCTGCACCACCCCGCGCGCATCGCCGAGGAATGGGCGGTGATCGACAACCTCACCAACGGCCGGGCGGGGATTGCGATCGCCTCGGGCTGGCAGCCCGACGACTTCCTGCTGCGGCCCGAGACTGCGCCGCCGCGCAACAAGGCGGCGATGTTCGAGGCGCTCGACCAGGTCCGCCGGCTCTGGCGGGGCGAGGCGGTGGCCTTTCCGACCGCCTCGGGCAGGCCCCATGCCGTGGTCACCCAGCCGCGCCCGGTCTCGCCCGAACTGCCCGTGTGGGTGACGACCGCGGGCAACCCCGAAACCTGGGCCGAGGCCGGGCGGCTCGGGGCCAACGTGCTGACCCATCTGCTGGGCCAGAGCATCGCCGAGGTGGGCGAGAAGATCGCCGTCTACCGCGCCGCGCTGGCCGCGGCCGGGCACGACCCCGAACGCCATTGCGTCACGCTGATGCTGCACACGTTCCTCTCGCGCGACCGCAGCCATGCGCGGGCGGTGGCGAAAGGGCCGATGAAGGCCTACCTGCGCTCGGCCGCGGGGCTCATCAAGGACTACGCCTGGGCGTTCCCGGCCTTCAAGCGGCCCGCGGGCATCGACCATCCGGCCGACATCGACCTCGGCACGCTGTCCGAGGACGAGCTCGAGGCGATCCTCGACTTCGCCTTTGCCCGCTACTTCGACGACTCGGGCCTGTTCGGCACCGTCGAGGACGCGCTCGACCGGGTCGAGCAGCTGCGCCGGATCGGGGTGGACGAGGTCGCCTGCCTGATCGACTTCGGCAGTCCGGTCGAGACGGTGCTCGAGGGGCTCCATCCGCTGGCCGAGGTGGTGGCACGGGCCAATGCCCCGGCGGGGCTGGCGGCCGACGACTTCTCGATCGCCGCGCAGATCCTGCGCCACGGGGTCACGCACATGCAGTGCACCCCTTCGATGGCCCGCATGATCGCCATGGACGATCAGGCGCGCGCGGCGCTGGGCCGTCTGCGGCACCTGATGCTGGGGGGCGAGGCGCTGCCGGGCCGGCTGGTGGCCGAGCTTGCGGGGCTGGGCGTGGGGCAGATCCTGAACATGTACGGGCCGACCGAGACCACGATCTGGTCCACCACCGGCCCCGCCGAGGCGGGCGCGACGGTGGCGGGCCTGGGCACGCCCATCGCCAACACCCGGCTTTATGTGCTGGACGATGCGGGCGAACCGGTGCCGCCCGGGCTGCCGGGAGAGCTGTGGATCGGCGGCGAGGGCGTGGCGCGCGGCTACTGGAACCGCCCCGAGCTGACCGCCGAGCGCTTTCGCCCCGATCCCTTCGCGGGGCAGGGGCGGATGTATCGTACCGGCGATCTGGTGCGCCGGCGCGCCGATGGGGGGCTTGACTTCCTCGGCCGGGCGGATGCGCAGGTGAAGCTGCGCGGCCACCGCATCGAGCCGGGCGAGATCGAGGCGGTGCTCGAGGCGCTGCCGGGCGTGCGCCAGGCGGCGGTAGTGCTGCGCGAGGACACCCCGGGCGACGCCCGCCTGGTGGCCTATGTCACCGGAAGCGCCGACCCCGAGGCGCTGCGCGCCGCGCTGGCAGGCCGCCTGCCGCCGCACATGGTGCCCGCGCATGTGGTGGGGCTGGCGGCGATGCCGCTGACGCCCAACCGCAAGCTCGACCGCAAGGCACTGCCCGCGCCGCAGGCCTTGGCCGCCCCGGCGGCTGCGGCGGGGCCGGGTGCGGGGCCGGGCGCGGGGCACGAGGCGCCGGCGGGCGCGATAGCGCAGGCGATCGCGGCGGTCTGGGCGCGGGTGCTGGGCCAGCCCAGGGTGGGGCTGCGCGACAACTTCTTCGCGCTGGGCGGCCATTCGCTGCTGGCGGTGCAGGCGCATCGCGAGATCCGGGCCGCACTCGGGACCGAACGGCTGTCGATCACCGACATCTTCCGCTTCCCCGTCCTGGCCGACCTTGCCGCCCATCTGGGCGAGCCTGCGCCGCCCGCGGCCGCGGCCGAGGCCGCCGCCCCGGCAGCCGCCGGGCGCGCCGAGGCCCGGGCCGAGGCGATGGCGCGTCGCCGCGCGCTGCGCGCGGCGCGGGCGGGCTAGGGCGATGCGCGAGCCCGCGATCCCGCGGCTTGCCGCGGCCGAGGCGGCGCTGGCGGCGCTGCTGCCCCCGGGCGCGGCGGTGGCGGCCTTCGACCCGCGCGCGCCCGCGCCGCCGCCCTGGCCGGGCGAGTGCGCCGGGCCGGGCCGCGTCGCCCCCGCCCGCGCGGCCGAATTCGCCGCCGGCCGCGCCGCGCTGCGCCGCGCGATGGCGCGCCTCGGCCTGCCCCCCGCGGCGCTGCCCGTGGGGCCCGGCCGCGCCCCCCTGTGGCCCCAGGGGGTCACCGGCAGCCTGACCCACACCGCGACGCTGGGGCTTGCCGCCGTGGCGCCGGCGGGCGGCGTGGCGGGCTTGGGGATCGACGCCGAACCCGACGCGCCGCTGCCGCCCGAGCTGTGGGAGGCGGTGCTGCGCCCCGAGGAACGCGCGGCGCTGGCGGCCCTGCCGCCGGAGGCGCGGGGGCAGCGGGCGCGGCTGGTGTTCGTGGCCAAGGAGGCGCTGCACAAGGCGCAGTATCCCGCCACCGGCCGACTGATCGGGTTCGAGGCGGTGCGGATCGAGGTTTCGGGGGGCGATCTGCGCGCGGTCTTCGTTGCGCGCACCGGCCGCTTCGCCCCCGGCGCCGCCCTGGCCGGCCGCTGGGCGGCGGCGGCGGGGCATGTTGTCGCTGCCGTGGTCGCGGGCTAGGGCCGTGCGCCGCCCGGCGCTGTCCCGCGCCGGCCGCCGCGCCCTGCTGCTGGGCGCGCCCGCCGCGCTTGCCGCCGCCGCGGCCGGATGGTGGGCCCTGCGCCGGCCGCCGCGCCCGCTGTCGCCCGCGGCGACGGCGGCGCTTTACGCCCGCCCGCTGGCCCCGCCCGAGGGTCCGCTGCGGGTCTTTCACCTCGGCCACAGCTTGGTCGGGCGCACCATGCCGGCGATGCTCGAACAGCTCGCCCCGCCCGGGCACCGGCACGACAGCCAGCTCGGCTGGGGCACCTCGCTGAAACAGCACTGGGAGCCGGGTGCGACGATCGCAGGCTTCGAGGTCGAGAATGCCCATCCCCGCTTCCGCCCGGCGGCCGAGGCGCTGGCCTCGGGCGGCTACGACGCCGTCGTGCTGACCGAGATGGTCGAGATCCGCGAAGCGATCCGCTGGCACGCCAGCGCCGACTACCTCTGCCGCTGGGCGCGGGCGGCGCGCGCCGCCAACCCCGCCGCGCGCGTCTACCTCTACGAAACCTGGCACCGCCTGGACGACCCCGAGGGCTGGCTGGAGCGGATCGACCGCGACCTTGCGCGCCACTGGGAGGGCGAGGTGCTGCGCCCCGCGCTGGTGCGGCTCGATCCGGAGGCGCCGATCCATGTCATCCCGGCCGGGCAGGCGCTGGCGCGCTTCGTGCGCGCGGTCGAGGCGATGGGCGGCGTGCCGGGCATCGCCGACCGCCGCGACCTCTTCGCCCTGGCCGCGGACGGCAGCCGCGACACGATCCACCTCAACGATCTCGGCTCCTACCTCGTTGCGCTGGTCCACTTTGCCGTGCTCTATCACCGTGATCCCGCCGGCCTGCCGCATGCGCTGTTGCGCGCCGACGGCACGCCCGCCGTCGCGCCATCCCCCGAAGCGGCGGCGCTGATGCAGGCGGTGGTGGCCGAGACGGTGCGCGGCTATCCCAAGACCGGCGTGGCCCCCGCGGCGATGGCCCGCACCACGCGAAACGGAGACCGGGCATGAGCCTTCTGTCCACCCTCGGCGGCATCCTCTTCGTCGGCCACAGCCTGTTCGGCTTCACCATCCCGGCCCTGACGGCCGAGGCGCTGCGGGTGCAGGGCGCGGCGGTGAAGGTGGAGGCGCAGATCGTCAACGGCGCACCGCTGGCCTGGAACTGGACCCATTCGGCCACTGCCGAGGGGGTCGATGCCCGCGCCGCCCTGCCCACGGGCGCCTACGGCACGGTCATCCTGACCGAGGCGGTGCCGCTCGAGCCGCAGCTGCGCTGGAACGACTCCCCCGGCTACGCCAAGCGGTTCTACGACCTTGCGGTGACGGCCCGACCGGACGCGCAGCTGTTCCTGCACGAGACCTGGACCAGCCTTCTCAGCGGCACCGGCGTCGATGTGCCCCACGACGACGGCGACGATGTGCCCTGGCGCGAGCGGCTTCGGGCCGACCTGCCGCGCTGGCAGGGCATCGTCGATGCGGTGAACGCGGCCCGCGTGCCGGGCCAGCCGCCGATGCGGCTGATTCCGGCCGGGCAGGCGATGGGCCGCGCGGCCGACGCGATCGCCGAAGGCACCCTGCCGGGGGTCGGCCGGCTGCAGGACCTCTTCATCGACGACATCCACACGAACGATCTCGGGAACTATCTGGTCACCATGGTGATCTACGCCGCGGTCACGGGGCAGAGCCCCGAGGGGCTGCCGCCGCGGCTGACGCGAACCTGGCGCAACCGCACCCAGATCGTCACGCCCGAGCTGGCCGCGGCGATGCAGCGCATCGCCTGGGAGACGGTTCAGGCCCACGCCCGCGACCCCGTGCCGCCGCAGGCCGCCGCCG
>CALJZN010000003.1 GCA_937983405.1 uncultured Paracoccaceae bacterium | reverse complement strand
GCGGCAAAGCGCTCGGCCATGCCGGTCGCCGCGTTGCCGATGTCGATCTGCCCGGCGGCGATGCCGAAGGGCCGGCCGTCCAGCGCCAGCGTCCGCGTCAGCCCCGTGACCCCGTGCTTGGTGGCGGTGTAGGCGACCGTTCCGGGCCGCGGCACATGGGCCGAGATCGAGCCGTTGTTGACGATTCGCCCGCCCTGCGGCGCCTGCGCCCGCATTGCCCGGAACGCCGCCCGCGCGCACAGGAACATCCCCGTCAGGTTCACCTCGACCGTCGCGCGCCATTCGGCGACCGACAGCTCGTCGATGGTGGCCGCCCGGGGGGAGATGCCGGCGTTGTTGAACAGCGCGTCGATGCGCCCGAAGCGGGCGAGGGCGGCGGCAAAGGCGGCCTCGACCTGCGCCTCGTCGGCCACGTCGCAGGCCAGCGGCAGGGCGCCGTCGCGCCCCGCGGCGACCGCGGCCAGCAGCCCGGCCCGGCGGGCCAGCAGCGCCACCCGCCAGCCGGCCGCCAGCGCCTTTTCCGCCACCGACCGGCCGATGCCCGAACTTGCGCCGGTGACGACAAGAACCCCGGCCATGCCTCAGAACGCCTTGAAGGTCATGGTCGTCAGCGTGCGCACGATGCCGGGGATGTCGAACAGCCGTTCCGAGAGGTAGCGGCCCACGTCCTGCCCCTCGGGAATGTAGACCTTTGCGATCAGGTCGTATTCCCCGGAGGTGGAGTAAAGCTCGGACACCACCTCGCGGTCGTAGATGGCGGTCGCGACCTCGTAGGTCTTGCCGGGGGTGCAGCGGAACTGGACGAAGACGCAGGTCATGGGCGGCCCTCCTCGGGATGCGATCCTAGGCGGCGGGGGCGGCGATGGGAAGCGCCGTCGCGGCCCTAGCCCTCGGGCGCGGCAAGGCTCAGCGTCGCCTCGGGGGCGCGCAGGTCGTCGATGCCCAGGGGCCGGGTCGGGCGGGCGAGCATCGCGCGGGTGACCCAGTAGAGCCGGGTCTGCGCCCTTGTGATCGCGACATAGGCCAGGCGCTTCCACAGCGCAATGCCGGCCTCGGACCGGCCGGCGGCGGCGGCGGCGAACAGGTCGGGGGCGAAGACCTGCACCTCGTCCCACTGCGAGCCTTGCGCCTTGTGGATCGTCACCGCGGCGCCGTGCAGGAAGGCCGCGCCCATATGCGCGGCAAAGGGGATGAACGGCTCCTCGCCGTCGGCCTGCTCGATCTTGACGATCGAGGCGGCCGAAACCTGCGGCTGCTCGGCCCCCACCACATGCAGCCGCGAGAAGCCGGGCGAGCGGCCGGGGCCGAGATAGATGACCTGCGCGCCCTTGATCAGCCCCCGCGCCTCGAGGTCGATGCGCTTGCGCCGGTGCTTCAACGGCAGCTCGATGCCGTCGCAGATCAGCGGCTCGCCCGGCAGAAGCGCATCGGCAGGGCAGCCGAAGGCGGCGCGGAAGGCCTGGATCAGCCGCACCCGCGTCGCGTTGCGCCAGACCAGCACGGGCGAGCGCGCCATCAGGTCGGCCGAGACGCGCGGCGCCACCACCACCCGCGGGTCGCGCGCGGCGGCCTCGGCCACGCGGTCCTCGAACGCCTCGAAGGTCAGCTCCGGGTCGGCCAGGGCATGGGCGAGGTCGAGGATCGGGTTGCCGGCGGCCTGGCGGTGGATGCGGGCAAGCGACAGGCGCCGCGCTGCGGGCACCGCATCGAACACCATCGCGCCCGACTGGTTCACCGGGGCAAGCTGCGCGGGGTCGCCGAACAGCACCAGCGTGGGGAAGATCTCCCGCAGGTCGGCGAGGCCGCGGTCGTCGAGCATCGACGCCTCGTCCACGAAACCGATGTCGAGCGGCTCGTCCCGCCGCTTCCAGCCCTTGATGAAGTCCGATCCGCGCAGGCCCGCCGCCGCCAGCGCGCCCGGGATCGAGGGGACTGCATCGTAGAACGCCTTCGCCCGGTCGAGCGCGGCCTCGGTCAGCCCCTCCACCGCCGGGCGTTCGGCCCGCTGCCCGGCCAGCCACTCGGCCAGACGCTCGTACTGGGGGTCGTAGACCGGGGTGTAGAGGATGCGGTGGATCGTGGTTGCGGGCACGCCCTGGCTGCGCAGCACGCTTGCGGCCTTGTTCGTGGGGGCAAGCACTGCAAGCGTACGGCGGTCGCGGCGGCGCCGCCCCTCCCAGTCGGCCGAGACGGTCTCGACCCCCGCCGCCACCAGCGCGCGGGTCAGCGCGGCCAGCAGCATCGTCTTGCCCGAACCCGCCTTGCCCATGACCGCAAGCACCCCCGCCCCCGCGCCCGCCGGGGCGAGGCCCGGCGCGTCAAGGTCCACGCCGGCCCCCTTCAGCGCCGCGGCAACGCGGTCGAAGGCCAGGGCCTGGTCGTCGGAGAACTGAAGCGCGGGCAGGGGCATGCCCCCAAGGCTAAAGCACGAAGCCGCGTCCCGGTCACGCCGGATTTCCGCCGTCAGCCCCGCCGCCGCGCAGCGAGGCTAGGCGCGGCTGGCCTCGAGCGCGTCCTCGAAGGTGCGCAGGCCGGGCCGCGGCGACTGCACCAGCACCGCCATGTTGCCCGGCTTGTGCTCGTTGCGCAGCATCTTCATGTGGGCGGCCGGGATCTCGGCCCAGGGAAAGACCTCGGACATGCAGGGGTCGAGCCGGCGCTCGAGCATCAGGCGGTTGGCGGCCGAGGCCTGCATCAGGTTGGCGAAATGGCTGCCCTGCACGCGCTTCTGGTGCATCCACAGATAGCGGGCGTCCATCGTCAGGTTGAAGCCCGTGGTGCCGGCGCAGATCACCACCATGCCCCCGCGCTTGACCACGAAGACCGAGACCGGGAAGGTCGCCTCGCCCGGATGCTCGAACACCACATCGACGTTCACGCCCTTGCCGGTGATGTCCCAGATCGCCTTGCCGAACTTGCGCGCCTCGGCGAACCAGGCCTTCCATTCCGGCGTGTTCACCTTGGGCATCTGGCCCCAGCAGTTGAAATCCTTGCGGTTGATGACCCCCCGGGCGCCGAGGTTCATCACGAAGGCGCGCTTGTCCTCGTCCGAAATCACGCCGATCGCGTTCGCCCCCGCGGTGTTGGCAAGCTGGATGGCATAGGAACCGAGGCCCCCCGACGCGCCCCAGACCAGCACGTTCTGCCCCGGCTTGAGATCGTGCGGCTTGTGGCCGAAGAGCATCCGGTAGGCGGTGGCGAGGGTGAGGGTGTAGCAGGCGCTCTCCTCCCAGGTCAGGTGCCGCGGCCGCGGCATCAGCTGGCGCGCCTGCACCCGGGTGAACTGGGCAAAGCTGCCGTCCGGCGTCTCGTAGCCCCAGATGCGTTGCGAGGGCGAGAACATCGGGTCGCCGCCGTTGCACTCCTCGTCGTCGCCGTCGTCCTGGTTGCAGTGGACCACCACCTCGTCGCCCACCTTCCAGCGCCGCACCGCCGATCCCACGGCCCAGACGATCCCCGCGGCATCCGAGCCGGCGATGTGGTAGGGCGCGCCGTGGCCGTCGAACGGGCTGATCGGCTGGCCGAGGCAGGCCCAGACGCCGTTGTAGTTGACGCCGGCCGCCATCACCATCACCAGCACCTCCTGGCTGTCGAGGGTCGGGGTCTCCACCACCTCGACCTGCATCGCCGTGTCGGGGTTGCCGTGCCGTTCGCGGCGGATGCACCAGGCGTGCATCTTCGCCGGCACATGGCCAAGCGGCGGCATCTCGCCCAGCGCGTAGAGGTCCTTCTGCGGTGCGTCGTAGCCCGCGATGCCCTTCTTGATGTCGAGCGCCATTGCCGCCTCCTGTCGCGCTGCCTGCCGCGGGGTCTGCCGCGGCGCAGAACCCCCTGTCGATCCGATAGCGATGGCGGCGCAACAATGCAATAGGCGAAGGGCAAAGTTTTGAAACTTTATGACTTTGCCTGCGCAGAAAACCCCGCTTGCGCGCCGCGCCTGCATCCCTCGGGGGCAAGCCCGACGCGCGGCAGGGGCGCAGCGGCGGCCCGACCCGGGCCCCGGGGCGGGCAGCCCCCCGGGTGCCACCGCCCGCCGCCGCCCGATCGGCGCCGCAAGCCCCGCATCCGCCCGGGCTGCGGCGGGGACAGGGCGGGCGTGCCGCCGGCCAAGCCGCGCAGGGCGGCCCGGCGGCAGCTGACCGGCGCGGGCGCGACGACCGGGGCGCAAGGCAAGGCCGGGGTCTGCGGCGTGCCGGGCGCCTGACACGGCCGGGCCGGCAGGAGTGCGCAGGGGACTTCCGCCGCCGCGGCCGCGCTGTCCGGGATGCCGCGTTGCGGCGAATTGACGGGACAGGAAATTGCCGCTATCCGGCATGAGTAGGCAAGATTGTTGCGCAACCATCGCGAGGCCCGGAATGACCGAGAAAGACAAGCCCTGGCTTTTCCGCACCTACGCCGGCCACTCCACCGCCGCGGCCTCGAACGCGCTCTACCGCACCAACCTGGCCAAGGGGCAGACGGGGCTGTCGGTGGCCTTCGATCTGCCCACGCAGACCGGTTACGACAGCGACCATGTGCTGGCCCGCGGCGAGGTCGGCAAGGTGGGCGTGCCGGTCGCGCATCTGGGCGACATGCGCATCCTGTTCCGGGACATCCCGCTCGAGCGGATGAACACCTCGATGACGATCAACGCCACCGCGCCCTGGCTGCTCGCGCTCTATGTCGCGGTGGCCGAGGAGCAGGGGGCCGACATCCGCGCCCTGCAGGGCACGGTGCAGAACGACATCATCAAGGAATATCTCAGCCGCGGCACCTACATCTGCCCGCCGAAGCCGTCCCTGCGGATGATCACCGACGTCGCCGCCTGGACGCAGGCGCATCTGCCGAAATGGAACCCGATGAACGTCTGCTCCTACCATCTGCAGGAGGCCGGCGCGACGCCCGAGCAGGAGCTGGCCTTCGCGCTGGCGACCGCTGTCGCGGTGCTGGACGACCTGAAGGCCAAGGTGGCGCCCGCGCAGTTTCCCGAGATGGTCGGGCGCATCAGCTTCTTCGTCAACGCAGGCATCCGCTTCGTGACCGAGATGTGCAAGATGCGGGCCTTCGCCGAACTCTGGGACGAGCTCACCCGCGACCGATATGGCGTCGCCGACGAACGCCACCGCCGCTTCCGCTACGGCGTGCAGGTCAACAGCCTGGGCCTGACCGAACCGCAGCCGGAAAACAACGTCGTGCGCATCGTGCTCGAGATGCTGGCGGTGACGCTGTCGCGCAACGCCCGCGCCCGGGCCGTGCAGCTGCCCGCGTGGAACGAGGCGCTGGGCCTGCCGCGACCCTGGGACCAGCAGTGGTCGCTGCGGATGCAGCAGATCCTCGCCTACGAGACCGATCTGCTCGAGTATCCCGACCTCTTCGACGGCAACCCCGCCGTGGCGGCGAAGGTCGAGGCGCTCAAGGCCGCCGCGCGCGCCGAGCTCGCGCAGATCGAGGCGATGGGCGGCGCGGTCGAGGCGATCGGCTACATGAAGGCGCGCCTTGTCGAGGCCAACGCCGAGCGGATCGCACGGATCGAGCGGGGCGAGACCGTGGTGGTGGGCGTCAACCGCTTCACCACGACCGAGCCGAGCCCGCTTGCCACCGGCGAGACGGCGATCATGGTCGTCGACGCCGCTGCCGAGGCCGACCAGATCGCGCGGCTGCACGCCTGGCGGGCGGGGCGCGACGAGGCCGCGGTGCGCGCCGCGCTCGAGGCGCTGCGGGCGGCGGCGGCGAGCGGGGGCAACATCATGCCACCCTCGATCGCCGCGGCGAAGGCGGGGGCGACCACCGGCGAATGGGGCGCGGTGGTGCGGGCCGTCTTCGGCGAATACCGCGCACCCACCGGGGTGAGCCGCGCGCCCTCGAACCGTACCGAGGGGCTCGAGGCCGTGCGTGCGGCAGTCGATGCCGTCTCGGCGCGGCTGGGGCGGCGGCTGAAGCTGTTGGTGGGCAAGCCCGGGCTCGACGGACATTCCAACGGCGCCGAGCAGATCGCCGCGCGGGCCCGCGACTGCGGCATGGAGATCGTCTATGGCGGCATCCGGATGACGCCCGAGGAGATCGTGCGCATCGCGCTCGAGGAGGGGCCGCATGTGGTGGGCCTGTCGATCCTGTCGGGCAGCCATCTGCCGCTGATCGCCGAGGTGATGGACCGCCTGCGCACCGCGGGGCTTTCCGGCCTGCCGGTGGTGGTGGGCGGGATCATCCCCGGGGCCGACGCGGCGGCGCTGCGCGGCATGGGGGTGGCGGCGGTCTACACGCCCAAGGATTTCGAGATCAACCGCATCATGCTCGACATCGTCGCGCTGGCCGAACCGCGCGAGGTCGCGGCCGAGTAGGCGGCGGCGGGGGACCGCGCGCGCCCCGCGCCCCCCCTGCCCCGGCCGCGGCGCCGGCGGCGCAGGGCGGGCCGGCGGCCGGGCCCGTCGAATCGCCGCGCCAGGGCTTGCCCGACGCTTCGGCGGACGGCCGTCAGCGCCGCAGAGCCGGGCTGCGCCCGGCCCTCCCCCGGCGAGGCTCCCGCCCGCCCACCCCGCCCGCCGGGGGAGGGCCGGGCGCTATCGGATGACGGCGCGCCCTGCCGGCAGGACCCCGACCCGACGGGGGGCTGCCGGCAAGCCGGCCGATCCCGTCGTCGCGCCAAGGCGTCTGCCCCGGCCGGGGGAGCGAGCCCGCGCAGCGGCCGGCGCGGCCGGCCCGGCGCGCGGCGGCCCGGCGCCGCGGCAGCGATGCTTTCCTTTGGGTTGCAAGGCGTTGAGCGGCGGGGAAGGCGCCTGCTATCCGATAGCGGCGCGCCCTGTCGCGGCCGTCATGGGATAGCCCGGCCGCGATATTGCCTGTCCGGCGGCGCCGGCGGCATGGATTGGTCATCGGACGACGCCACGGGGCGAACGCTTCCACCCCACCGGCGCCGGACCGCAGGCCAAGCACCGCGGTTTCCCCGCATCCCGAACCGACCCAGACCCGAAAGGACCAACACCATGACCTTCGTCACCGCGCTCAAGACCGCCGCCCTCGCCCTCGCCCTCGGCTTCGGCATCGCCGCCGCCCCGGCCCATGCCTCGTGCTCGATCGTTGCGGTCACCCAGGGGGGCACCGCCAACGCCGCCGGCATCGGCCAGGCCGGCCGCTGCAACCGGATGACGATGTATCAGGACGGCCACGGCAACACCGGCATCTCCTCGCAGGACGGCAACCGCAACCGCGCCGTGGTGATCCAGTCGGGCCGCAGCAACTATGCCGACACCGACCAGCGCGGCAACGGCAACATCGCGGGCATCGCCCAGGCCGGCCAAAGCAACGACGCCGCGATCGCCCAGCGCGGCCGGCGCAACGCCGCGGCCATCATCCAGGGCGGCACGGGCCACGGCGCCACCGTTGCCCAGGCCGGCCAGGGCAACGTTGTCGTCATCGTGCAGAACTGAGCCGACGGGCGGCGCCCGCCCCGGGCGCCGCCCGCCGCCCAACCCGCAGACGGAAGGACCACCGCCATGACCCGCATCGCCCCCCGCCGCCCCTTTGCCCGCCGGCGCGTCCTGCCGGCCGTTCTGGCGCTGATCGGCGCCGCCGCCCTGGCCATCGCCGCATCGGCCGGCGCCGAGGCCTCGAGCCGCTCTGCCGGCGGCTTCTCGTGCAGCTATGTCGCCACCGAAGCGCTCGGGGGCTTCCTGATCGAGGGTCGCGTCGCCTCGGGCGCGCCGGTGCGCGGCACCTACGAGGTAGTCGTGCTGCGCCGCGCCATGGGCGGCCGGGCGCTGGTGACGACCTCGGGCGAGTTCTTCGCCACCGCCGGCGTCCCGGCCTCGACCGGGACGATCCACTTCGGCGGCGCCGCCGCGCAGCACGAGATCCGCATGATCGTCCGCATCAACGGCCGCCGCTTCCCCTGCGCCCCGGCGGGAAGCGACCTCTAGCGGCGCGGGCCGGCAGGGGCGGCAGGCGCGGCGCCCGCCGGCGGCGCGTCAGTCCTCGTGGCGGCGCGGCGCATCCGCGGGCGCGCGGCGCCGGTCGTCGGCGGGTTCGTAAGAGGCCCAGCCGCGCGCGCCCCCGGTCGGGGGCAGGTCGGCGGGGGATCCGTGGCGGTGCAGCCAGGCCTTGGCGAGGAAATGCCCGGTGATCGGCGCCGTCAGGAACAGGAACAGCGTGATCAGCAGCTCGTGGAACGAGAAGGTGCCCTCAAACACCAGGAAATAGAGCATCGAGGCGATCAGCACGCCGCCCACCCCCAGCGTGGTGGCCTTGGTGGGCGCATGCAGGCGCGTCATCGGGTCGGGAAGCTTCGCCAGCCCGACCGAGCCCACGAGCCCGAAGATTCCGGCGACGACGAGCATGAGGGCAATGACGATCTCGGCCAGTCCGGTCATGGCGCCCTCACTCGATGACGCTTCCGCGCAGCACGAACTTCGCATAGGCAACGGTCGAGACGAAGCCGGTCATGGCGAACAGCATCGACGCCTCGAAGTAGACTGCCGTGCCCTCGAGGATCCCGTAAAGGATCAGCAGCGCGATGGCGTTGATGACCATCGTGTCGAGCGCCAGCACCCGGTCGCCCAAGGTCGGCCCCACCACCGCCCGCCACAGGTTGAGCAGCAGCGCCAGCCCGAAGCTGGCGAAGGCGAAGTAGAGCGCGGGGCCGATCATTCGAAGATCTCCTTCAGCCGGCGCTCGTAGCGCGCCTTGATCGTGGCGCGCACCGCATCGGGGTCGGGCGCATCGAGGCAGTGGACGAGAAGCGCCCGGCCGTCGGCCGACAGGTCGGACGACACGGTGCCGGGCGTCATGGTGATGGTGCCAGCGAGCACCGTGATCGCCTCGGGCGTGCGCAGGTCGAGCGGCACGGTGATCCAGGTGGACCGCAAATCCTCGTTGCGCCGGAACAGGATCACGCGCGCCACCGCGATGTTGGCGAGGACGATGTCCCACAGCACGACGAGGCCGTATTCGACGATCATCGCCGGGTTGCGCAGCCGCGGCCGATCGGGCCAGTAGGCCGCCGTCAGAACCGGCAGGAGGAGGCCCAGGATCAGCCCGAAGACAACGCCGCCCAGGGTGACCGAGTTCATCAGCATCAGCCAGCCGACGGTCAGCGTCAGCGTCAGCAGCGGATGGGGCAGGATGCGGCGCAGCATCGCCCTAGCCCCCCTGCCGCGGGCCGAGCACCGCGTCGATGTAGGCGCCCGGGGCATAAAGCTGCGCGGCGGTCGCCTCGAGGAACGCGATCACCGGCCCGGCCAGCACCGCAAGCAGGCCGAGGGCGGCCAGCAGCGCGATGGTGGCGGTCAGCGGCAGGGCCGCGCCCGGGGGCGGCGCGGCGGCGGTCGCCTCGCCCTCTGCCCGCCAGAACACGGTGCTGCCGGCGCGGGCAAAGCCCACGACGGCGACCAGCGAGGTCACAAGGATCGTTGCCCAGATCAGCGCCATCGCGTCCGACGGGCGGGCGGCATCCATGACCAGAAGCTTGCCGAGAAAGCCCGACAGCGGCGGCATGCCGGCCACGCCGATGGCGGCCACGAAGAACAGCGCCGCGATGAGGCCCGACTGCGCGAAAGGCGCGGCCGGGTCGATCCGCGCGCCCGCGCGCCGCCGCTCGGCCACCAGATCGACGACCAGGAACAGCGCCGCCCCCGCAAGGGTGGAGTGGACGAGGTAGTAGAGCGCCGCCGCCGTCGCCGCCGGGGTGAACAGCGCGATCGCCAGCAGCAGCGTGCCCATCGACGCCACGCCCGCATGGGCCGCCAGCCGCCCGAGGTCGCGTGCGCCCATGACCCCGATCGTGCCCACCGCCAGCGTCACCAGCGCCGCAGGCATAAGGATCTCGCCCGCCAGCGCCCCCGTCGCCGCCGCCCCGGGGGCGAAGACCAGCGTGTAGACGCGCAAGATCGCATAGGCGCCGACCTTCGTCAGGATCGCAAACAGCGCCGCCACCGGCGCGGGCGCCGCGGCATAGGTGCCCGGCAGCCAGAAATGCAGCGGCACCAGCGCCGCCTTGACGGCAAAGACCGCAAGCAGCAGCACCGCCGCCACCCGCACCAGCGCCGCATCGCCCGGCGGCAGCGCGGCCGTCCGAAGCGCGAGATCGGCCATGTTCAGCGTGCCGGTCACGCCGTAGAGCGTGCCCAGCGCGAACAGGAACAGGGTCGAGCCGGCGAGGTTGTAGACCACATACTGCACGCCTGCCCGCAGCCGGTCGGCGCCGCCGCCGTGGATCATCAGGCCGTAGGAGGCGATCAGCAGCACCTCGAAGAACACGAACAGGTTGAAGACGTCGCCCGTCAGGAAGGCGCCGCAGATGCCCATGAGCTGGAACTGGAAGAGCGCGTGGAAGTGCCTGCCCCGCCGGTCCCAGCCCGAGCCGATGGCGTAAAGCACCACGGCCAGCCCCAGCAGCGCGGTCAGAAGCACCATCAGCGCCGACAGCCGGTCGAGCACCAGCACGATGCCGAAGGGCGCGGGCCAGTTGCCGAGCGCGTAGACCTCGACGGCGCCCGCGGCACTCGCCACCGCCAGCGCCGCGGCAACGAGCACCAGCGCGGCGGTGCCCGCGACCGAGAACACCCGTTGCAGGACGATGTCGTGGCGCAGCAGCAGCACGATGAAGGGCGCCAGCAGCGACGGCAGCACCACGGGCACGGCGATCCAGTGCGACATCACCGGCGCTCCCCCCCCTCGCCGCCGGTCGTGTCGATCCGGTCGGTGCCCGCGGACAGATAGGCGCCGAGCGCCAGCATCACCACTACCGCCGTCATCCCGAACGAGATCACGATCGCCGTCAGCACCAGCGCCTGCGGCAGCGGGTCGGAATAGCTGGCAAGCCCGAGGGTCAGCACCGGCGGCCGGTCGATCGCCAGCCGGCCCGAGGCGAACAGGAACACGTTCACCGCATAGGACAGCATCGCCGTGCCGAGCACGACCGGAAAGGTGCGGAACCGCAGGATCAGGTAGACCCCCGCCGCCGTCATCGCGCCCACGGCGCTGGCCACAAGCACCTCCATCTCAGCGCGCCTCCGCCGCGGCCGGCACCGCCGCCGCGGCCGCCGCCGGCTGTGCGGCCGGCACGGCGCCGGGGTTCACGCCCATCGGTTCGGTGTTGACGGTCTCGCCCGCGCGGAGGCCGATGCGCGACAGGCTCGCCAGCGCCAGCATGACCGAGCCGACGACCGTCAGGAACACGCCGACGTCGAAGGCCATGGCGGTGGCAAGCTCGAACTCCTCCAGCGGCGGGATGCGGAAATAGCCATAGTCCGAGGTCAGGAACGGCCGCCCCGCGAACCAGGCGCCCACGCCGGTCAGCCCGGCGATGATGACGCCGGCGGCGATCCAACCGTGGAAGTCGACCCGCTGGCGCGCCTGCGCCCAGGCAAAGCCCGAGGCCATGTACTGCATCACCAGCGCGATCGACACCACCAGCCCGGCGATGAAGCCGCCGCCCGGTTCGTTATGGCCGCGCAGGAAGATGTAGACGCCCACCAGCAGGGCCAGCGGCATCATCACCCGGGTCGCGACCACCAGCATCAGGGGGTGGCGGTCGCCGGCGCGGGCGGTGTCGGGCGTCCAGCTGGCCAGCCGCCGCGCGGCAGGGCCCGCAAACAGCGCCTCGGTCAGCGCGAAGATGCACAGCGCCGCCACGCCCAGCACGATGATCTCGCCGAAGGTGTCGAAGCCGCGGAAGTCCACCAGGATCACGTTGACGACGTTGGTGCCGCCGCCGCCGGGCTTGGACTGGGCCAGGTGGAAGTCCGAGATCGCCGGCATCGCGAGGTCGCGCGTCATCAGCGCATAGCACAGCGCCGCGACGGCGCCGCCGGCGGCAAGGGCAATCGCCCCGTCGCGCAGCCGCCGCCCCGTGCCGCTGTCCTGCGGCGTGGCCTTGGGCAGGAAGTTGAGCGCCAAGAGCAGCAGTATGATCGTCACCACCTCGACCGTGATCTGCGTCAGCGCAAGGTCGGGGGCCGAGAGAAAGACGAAGCCGCCCGAGACCATCAGGCCCACCACCCCGATCAGGACCAGCGCCAGGATGCGGCTGCGGTGGCGGGCCACCAGCGCCGCCGTCGCCCCCACCAGCAGCACCCAGCCGATCAGCGGCAGCGGCGGCACCGGCAGCAGGGCGCGCGTGCCCGCGGCATGCGGCCCGGTCAGGAAGGCGCCCAGCCCCGCCGCCAAGATGGCGACCGTGAAGATCGCCAGATAGCGCGTCAGCGCGCCGTCGTGCAGCGCCTCGGTGACCGCGCGGCACAGGCTGGCCACCGCCTCGACCAGCGCGTCGAAGATCGCCTTCGCCTCGGGCCGCGGCGCGGCATCCCAGGCGGCCTGGGCCCTGGCGTGCAGCGCCAGCAGCAGCGCGCCCCCGGCCAGCGCGGCGATGGACAGCCACAGGGCCGGGGTGACGCCGTGCCAGATTTTCAGCGCGTAGTCGGGCAATCCGCCGCCGACCACCGCGCCCGAGCCGACGGCCACGAGGTCGCCCGCGATCGTCTGCGGCATTACCCCGATCAGCACCACCAGCACCGTCAGCAGGGCGGGCGCCGCCCACAGGCCCGCGCCGGGGTCGTGGGGCGCGTGGGGATAGTCGCTCCGCACCGGCCCGAGGAAGACGTGGGCGATGTAGCGCAACGAATAGGCCACCGACAGCAGCGCCCCCAGCCCGGCGAACAGCGCGGTGAGGCTGCCGGCGCGCGCGGCCTCTTCCAGCATCATCTCCTTCGACAGGAAGCCGTTCAGCAGCGGGATGCCCGCCATCGACAGCGCCGCCACCGCGGCGATGGCGAAGGTCAGGGGCATCAGCTGCCGCAGGCCGCCCAGCCGCCGGATGTCGCGGGTCTGCGCCTCGTGGTCCACGATCCCGGCCGTCATGAACAGCGCCGCCTTGAAGGTCGCGTGGTTGATGATGTGGAACACGGCGACGACCGCCCCCTCGCGCGTGCCGAGGCCGAGGCAGAAGGTGATGAGGCCCAGGTGGCTGACCGTCGAGAACGCGAGCAGCGCCTTGAGGTCGTGCTTGAACAGCGCGATCAGTGCGCCCAGGACCATGGTGACAAGCCCCGCGGTGGCCACGATCGCCGTCCACTCGGGCGTGCCCGACAGCACCGGCCACAGCCGCGCCATCAGGAACAGCCCCGCCTTCACCATCGTCGCCGAATGCAGGTAGGCCGACACCGGCGTGGGCGCGGCCATCGCGTGCGGCAGCCAGAAGTGAAAGGGGAACTGCGCCGACTTGGTGAAGGCGCCGAGCAGGATCAGGACCAGCGCGGGCAGATACCACTCCGAAGCCCGGATCGCCTCGCCCTGCGTCAGGATCGCGCTGATGTCGTAGCTGCCGGCGATGTCGCCCAGGATCAGCATGCCCGCGATCATCGCCAGCCCGCCCATCCCGGTGACCGCGAGCGCCATGCGCGCCCCCTGCCGGCCTTCCGGCAGATGCCGCCAGTAGCCGATCAGCAGGAACGACGACAGCGACGTGAGCTCCCAGAAGATCAGCAGCAGGAGGATGTTGTCCGACAGCACGATGCCCAGCATCGCGCCCTGGAACAGCATGAGGTAGGTGTAGAACTGCCCCATCGGGTCGGACTTGGCCAGGTAGAAGCGGGCGTAGAGGATGATCAGCAGGCCGATCCCCAGGATCAGGCCCGCAAACAGCAGGCCCAGCCCGTCGAGGAGGAAGTTGGCGTGCAGGCCCAGCGCCGGCAGCCATGCGATCCGGGTCTGGACGATCTCGCCGCGCAGCACCGCCGGCGCCTCGACCAGCAGCATCACCAGCGCCAGGGCCGTCACCGCCCCGGTCACCGAGGCGCAGGCGTTGCGCCCGGCGCGGATCATCAGGCCGGGAAGCAGCGCGCCGACGAACGGAAGCGCGGCAAGCAGGGCAAGGGACATGCGGGATCAGTCCTGTCGTGAAGGCGCGGCGGGGTGGTGCGGGCGCGGCCCCGATCCTTCTGTTTCAAGTGCCGGCGGGGTGTCAAGGCGAACCGGTCGCGGCACCGGCGCCTGGGCGGCGATTCGCGGAAGTCTGCCCTGTCGGTGCGCGCCGCGACCTGGCCGCGGGCTGTTTTCGCAGCGTGAACAATGCCCGCAGGCCCCGCGCCGCCACGGTTTCGCCATCATCGCCGCTTGTTTCCACGAAATGTAGGCCCCGCCCCCCGGCGGCGCACCATGGCCGGGGTGCGGGCCTTGGCCGCCCTGCCCCGGAGATGCCCGGGGAATGCCCGAAACCGCGCCGGGCGCATCCAAGACCTGCCCGAATTGTCGGGGATTTTCGGCAAAAGCAAAAGGTTTCCGGAGCAGTATCATGGTTCAGCATATCCAACCCGCCGCCCTTCGGCCGTTCCGCCTTGTCGAGACCCGGCCGTCGGTCTCGGTCGTCGGCCTCGGCTATGTCGGGGCGGTCTCGACCGCCTGCCTCGCCGCGCTGGGCCACCGCGTCGTGGGGGTCGATGTCGATGCCGAGAAGGTCGCCGCCATCGCCGCCGGCCGCGCCCCGATCCACGAGGCCGGGCTTGGCGCGCTGCTGGCCGAGGGCGTGGGCGCCGGCCTCGTCTCGGCCACGCAGAACCTGGCGCGGGCGGTGGCCGAGACCGACGTGACCTTCGTCTCGGTCGGCACCCCCACGGCCGCCGACGGCGGCTGCGACGACCGCTACATCCGGGCCGCCGCCCGCGGCATCGGCGCCGGGCTGCGCGACAAGGCGGATTTCCATGTCGTGGTGATGCGCTGCTCGGTCCCGCCGGGGACGACGATGAAGGTCATGGTGCCCGAGATCGAGGCGGCATCCGGCAAGGTCGCCGGGCTCGACTTCGGCGTGTGCTTCAACCCCGAGTTCCTGCGCGAAGGCGTGGCGGTCGAGGACTTCAACGCCCCCCCCAAGACGGTGATCGGCGCGACCGACGACCGTTCGGCCGCGATCCTCGCGCGCATCTACGCGCCCGTCGATCCGAACCCGATCCTGACCACGATCGAGGTGGCCGAGATGGTCAAGTATGTCGACAACGTCTGGCACGCGACCAAGGTCGTCTTCGCCAACGAGGTCGGCCGGCTGTGCAAACCGCTCGAGGTGGACAGCCACGCGGTGATGGACATCTTCGTGACGGACACGAAGCTGAACCTGTCGCCCTACTACCTGCGCCCCGGCTTCGCCTATGGCGGGTCCTGCCTGCCCAAGGAGGTGCGCGCGGTGGCCCATATCGCCCGCGGCCTGGGCGTCGAGCTGCCCCTGATCGACAGCCTCGAGCGGTCGAACGCGGCGCAGATCGCCGAGGCGCTGCGCATGCTGCGCGCCACCGGCGCGCGGCGGGTCGCCGTGCTGGGCCTCGCGTTCAAGCCCGGCACCGACGATCTGCGCGAAAGCCCGATCCTCGAGGTCATTGCCGCGCTGATGGACGCGGGCGTCGAGATTGTCGCCCATGACCCCGCGATCACCCCGGAGACCCGGATCGAGGCGCAGCTTGCCTATGTGCGGCATGCCGCCCCGGGCCTGGCGCGCCTGGCCGGCTGTCTGCGCGGCATGCTGCGCCCGACGGCGGCGGAGGCGGTGGCCGCGGCGGAGGCGGTGATCGTGACTCAGGCCAGCGCCGACTACCGCACCCTCGCGGTGCAGTCCGGCAAGCCGGTGATCGACGTGGTCCGCCTGTTCCGCAACCGCGCCGAGCAGCCCGACACGGTCCGCGGCATCGGCTGGTAAGCCCGTCAGGAACGGTGCCTGCGGCGGATCCCCGGCCGCGGGCAACCCGGGTGCAGATGACATGAGTGCAATTTCCCCCAGCATGCACGACAGCGGCGACCCGGCCGCGGCGCGGTCGGACGTCACGATCCTGTTCGAGCACGGGTCCGCCGGCTTTCGCACTGCCGATGGCCTCTACTTGATCGGCAAGGACGGCACGATCTCGGACGCCCACATCGCCTTCGCCCACGCCTCGCGCACCGGCGGCGGCGCGCCGAAGCCTGGCGAAAGCAAGGTCGTCCTCGCTCTGCCCCAGGGCGCCACGGTGGGCGTCTTCCTCGTGCCGGACGCCTACAGGTTCAAGTCGGGCAAACTGCCGGACGACAGCGGCGCGACCTTCGTCCTGCTGGACGCCAAGGGCCAGCCCGGAACCGTCGGCGCCGGCACCCCGCTGACGCTGTCCCATGTCGCCATGGACGGCACGCTGACGCCGATCGCCTCGGACCGGGGCGGCGTGGTCTATCACGGCGCGGCCGGGCCCGCCGACGCCCATGCGCTGAACCCCGACGGGGCGGCCCACACGAAGGTGCTGGCGCAGCACCCCGAGGGCCGCATCACCCCGGGGATCGAGGACCTCTGGAAGGGCGGCGACAGGGATTTCGACGACGTCGTGATCACGATCGATCCGGGCATGTCGGGCATCGCCCTCATGGACGGCGGCGCGATCTGGCCGCCCCCCGCGGCCGCGCCTGCGGCGGACGCGCCCAAGGAACCGCCCCCACCCGGCACGGCGACCGACGCGGCAGGGGATGCGCCTGCCGACGGCCCGCTGCCCGACCCCTTCACCCCAGGTAATGAGGACACCATGATGATCATGTCCATGAACCCGATCACCGGCACCCCCGGCAACGACGTTCTGTTCGGCACGCCGGGCGCCGACCGCATCCGCGGCAAGGGGGGCAACGATGTCCTTCACGGCGAGGACGGCGACGACGACCTCGACGGCGGCATCGGCAACGACACGCTCCACGGCGGCCGCGGCCGCGACCGGCTGATGGGCGACAGCGGCCGCGACCGGCTCTTCGGCGGCGATGACGACGACACGCTCGACGGCGGCTCGGGCAACGACGTGCTGCACGGCGAGGACGGCGACGACAGCCTGATCGGCGGCGACGGGAACGACCGTCTCTTTGGCGGCAGTGGCCGCGACGTGCTCGACGGCGGCCGGGGCCGCGACGACCTCCACGGCGGCGACGGCGACGATGCGCTCTTTGGCGGCAGCGGCAACGACGATCTCTATGGCGATGCGGGCGACGACGAGATCCACGGCGGCGACGGCACCGACCGCGCCTGGGGCGGCATCGGCAACGACCTGATCCGCGGCGGCAAGGGCGACGACCTGCTCCACGGCGGCGCGGGCGAGGACACGATCCACGGCGACAGCGACGCCGACCGGCTGCTCGGCGGGGCGGGCAACGACCTGCTCTACGGCGGCAGCGGCGACGACCGCATCGCGGGCGAGGCCGGCGACGACACCGCCTATGGCGGCAGGGACAACGACCTGATCGAGGGCGGGGCGGGCAGCGACCTGCTCTACGGCGATACCGGCAACGACACGCTCTTCGGCGGCACGGGCAACGATACGCTTCACGGCGGCGAGCAGGACGACCTCGCCCTTGGCGATGCCGGCGACGATGTGATCTTCGGCGGCAAGGGGCTCGACACGCTCCACGGCGGGGCCGGCAACGACACGCTCGACGGCGGCTCGGACGACGACCGGCTTCACGGCGAGGACGGCCACGACCTGCTGGCGGGCGGCGCGGGCAACGACACGCTGGACGGCGGCGCGGGCAACGACACCCTGCTGGGCGGCAGCGGGGACGACGTGCTCGTCGCCGGGGCGGGCGCCGACGTGCTGACGGGCGGCGCGGGGGCGGACATCTTCGTGTTCGGCGCCGACGCGGCCGACAAGGCGCCGAACACCATCACCGACTTCGACCCCGCGCAGGACATGATCGACCTTGCTGCGCTGGGCCTGCTGTTCGACGGCTTCACCGCCGAGGATTTCCTCGCCGGGAACATGTGCCTGACCGACGCGGGCGCGGTGCAGATTGCCGCGGGCGACCTGTGCATCCTGGTCCGGGGCGGTGCCGCCGCGGACGACTTCCTGACGGGGGTATGGGGGCAGATCGCCTTTGCCTGACCGCGGCGACGGGCGACCGGGCGGGGCGGCCCGGCGACCGCGCGCCGCCCTACCGCCGCAATTCGGGCCAGAACCTCCGGGCCATGTCGATGACGCGCGCGGGATCGGACGCAAGTTGCCGCAGGATCTCGGGGTTGTGCGCCAGATACAGGCGCCCGTCGAGAACGGCGAAGGCCGTCGGGTCGCCCGACAGGGCCATGCCCTGGCTCATCGCATAGGCGCAATAGCCGCCGAACTGCGGGGCGTAGGCGGTGGGATTCGATTCGAACGCGGCAAGATTGGCCGGCGAGGCGAAGCGCCAGACGGCGCCGCGCCAGCGCAGCGCCATTGCCGGGTTGCCGGGAACGGCACGGCTTTCGGTGAAATAGGCAACCGCGTCATGCCCGCCCAGCGCCAGGCCCGCCGGCGCGAACACCCGCGCGACCGGCGGCGCTAGGGCCGCCGCCGTCAGCGCCTGCGGATCGGCCTGCGCCGCGGCCGGGACCAGAAGGGCCAGAAGCAGCCGCAGAAGGGCCGTCAGGCGCAGGGTCTTGCGGCGGACAGGGTGGATCGCAGGGAACGCGGTCATGGGCTGGGTTGGGCTCCGGCAACATGCCGTGCAGAAATGACGGATTCGCCCACGCCGGGAAAGCGCCCTCCCGCAAGCGTGAAGCCCTGTCACGCGCCGTGCGCCGCAAGGGTCGTGGCGTAAAGCGCGACGGCGGCGGCGTTCGAGACGTTGAGCGACCCGAAGGCCCCCGCCGCCGGGATGCGCACGAGGGCATCGCAGGTCTCCCGCGTGCGCGCGCGCAGGCCCGGCCCCTCGGCCCCGAGGACCAGGCCCACCGGGGCGGAGCCGGCCGCCCGCAGCCCCTCGGACAGTGTGACCTGCGCCGCGCCGTCGAGGCCGAGCAGGTGCCAGCCCATCGCCCGCAACGCCTGCATGGCATCGGCCAGATTGCGCACGCGCAGGTAGGGCAGGCGCTCCAGCGCGCCGCTCGCGGCCTTGGCCAGCGCCCCGGTCTCGGGCGCCGCGTGATGCGCGGGCGCGATCACCGCGCGGGCGCCGAACACCTCGGCCGAGCGCAGGATGGCGCCCACGTTGTGGGGGTCGGTCACCCGGTCGAGCAGCACGGCAGGCCCGCCGGGCGCGCGCGGGTCGCAGCGGTCGCGCAGGCCGCCCCAGTCGAGCGGCCGGACCTCGAGCGCCGCGCCCTGGTGGACCGAGCCGGGATCGAGCGGGGCGGGAAAGCGGCGTGGGTCGGCGATCTCGGGCGCGATGCCCGCCGCAGCGATGGCCTCGGCGAGCCTGTCGGCGGCGTTCGGGGTGGCGATCAGCCGCAGCCGCTCGCGCGCGGGGTTCATCAGCGCGTCGCGCACCGCATGCAGGCCGAACAGCCAAACCGTTTCGGCCGCCGCCGCCCGGCGCGCGCGCTCCTTCTCGATCACCCAGGCCGGCTTCTTCATCCGCCCCGCCCCTCGTCCCCTCGCCCGCGGGCTCCGCGCGGCAGAGTGGGCCGGCGCGGGGGGCAAGCGCAAGGGCCGGCCGGGACGGATTCCGGTTGACGCCCGGGGGGCCCTTCGCTATCCCCCGGCCGGTCGGGCGACGTGCTGCAAGGTGCGGCAGCGGACTGTAACTCCGCCGGGGAGACCCATGCCTGGTTCGATTCCAGGGTCGCCCACCACGCCCGATGCCGGCGCGGCAGGGTGGCGGCGCGGCGCGGGGTGCGCCAAGCGCCCCTCCGGCGTGCCTGGGTGCCGTGAGGCCCGCCCGTCGCGGGGTGGGACGCCGGGGGGTGCGACACAGGGGGGGTGCGACACAGGGGGGGGTGCGACACAGGGCGGCGCAAGCGCCGGGCGCGACGCAGCCCACGATTGATGCATGGGGTATGTCCGACCCCCGCGCTTCCCGCCCCTTGGCCGGCCCGCGGTGCCGACGCGGGCTGCAACCGCCGCCGCGGGTCGGGGCCGCCGGCGGCCGCGTGGCGGCGCGCTCAGGCTGTCCGGCAGGCTCAGGCACCCCGGCAGGCTCAGGCATCCCGGCAGGCTCAGGCGTCCTGGCGGGCAATGTCGACGATCAGCACATCGAGGACCACATTTCCCGCGATGCGCACCGCCGCCTCGCGCAGCGCGTCGCGCAGGGCGCCCAGCGCGCTGCCGGCGGTGAAGGCGCCGCGGAAGCCGCCCGCATTGGCATGGTCGAACAGGACCTGCAGGAAGGCATCGCGCAGCTTCGGTTCGCGCGAGAAGACCGCATCGGTGCCGCCCGCGACCGTCTCGACCGTGAGCGACAGGATGACCAGCGAGCGCACCTGCCCGCCTTCGAGCAGCGGCACGACGAACTGGTTGGGCAGGCGCGCGAACTCCCGCGGCCGGCTGTCGGCGGGGGGGGCCGCCGCCGGGGCCTCCGGCGCCGGGCGCAGGACGAGGCCTGCCCCCGCCCCGGCCGCCGCCGCGAGAAGCACCACGAGCAGGGGCAGGAGCATGCGCATGGCAGTCCTCAGAACGGCAGCAGGATGTCGGCGATCTGCTGGCCGTAGCGCGGCTGCTGGACGTCGGTGATCTGCCCCCGCCCGCCATAGGCGATGCGCGCCCCGGCGATTCGGTCGTAGGTGATCTCGTTCTGGCGCGAGATGTCCTCGGGCCGGACATAGCCCGACACCACGAGGTCGCGCAGCTCGAAGTTGACACGCACCTGCTGGCTGCCCTCGATGCGCAGGACGCCGTTGGGCAGCTCCTCCACCACCGTGGCGGCGATGCGCATGGTCAGCTTCTCGGTCCGCCGCACCGAACCCTCGCCGCGGTAGCGGCTGGCCGAGGCGGTATCGACCGCATCGGCCAGGCTCGCCCCCGGTGGCAGGCCGCGGTCCGCGCGCTGCGGCAGGCCGAGGAACTGCGGGATCGACATGGTATCGCTGCCGCTGCGGCTGCGGCCGGTGGCGTTGGAGATCTCGGCCCGCTCGTCGATCGCGATCACCACGGTCAGGATGTCGCCCCGCCGCGCCGCCCGGCGGTTGCCCAGGAGCGAGCGCTGGCCGGTGCTCCAGAGCGAGGCCGCGTCGGCGGCGCGGACCTTGTCCTGAACCTCGGGCAGGGCGGCGGAATAGATCGCGTGATGCTCGTGGCTGCCGTCGAGCGGATCGAAGCCGGGCGCCCGGCCGACATCCTCAAGCCGGCCGCAGGCGGCGAGCGCGGCCAGAAGGATAAGGGCAAGGCGAAGCATCAGCGCGCCTCCGCAGGACGGGTAAGGGGGCCGGCGACATGCACCCGGCCGTCGGGGCCGACGACGCCCGTGACCGTGCTGCGCGAGGCGAGGTTGAGCACGCGGACCGCATCGCCCGCGCCACCGCGGGCCAGCGCGCGGCCCTCGGCGGTGATGGCGAGGCCCCCGGCGCGATAGACCAGAGTGACGAGGCCGTTGCGCTCGACCAGCGCGGGCGGGCCGAGATCGCCCGGCCGGATCGGCCGGCCGGCGTGCAGGATGACGCGGGCCTCGAGCCCCACCGCCGCAGCCGGGTCGGAGAGCGCGCCGGGCACATCGGCCGGGATCAGCGCGACATCGCCGGGGCCGAGGATGGCGGTGGCGCGGATGGTGCGCGCGGCCACCACCGTCTCGGCCGTCGCCGGCAGCGGCAGCGCGACCAGCGACAGGGCAAGGATCGACAGGGCAAGGATCGCCGGGGCAAGGATCGACGGGGCAAGGATCGACAGGGCAAGGATCGACGGGGCAAGCGGCGCTCGCATCAGCGCACCTGCGTCGTCGCCGCGAGCATCTGGTCGGCGGCGGAGATGACCTTGGCGTTGAGCTCGTAGCCGCGCTGCGCCTTGATGAGTTCGGTGACCTCGCGCACGGCATCGACCGAGCTGTCCTCGAGATAGCCCTGGCGCAGGGTGCCGAGCCCGTCCTCGCCCGGGGCGCCGACAATGGCGGGACCGGAGGCGGCGGTCTCGAGGTAGAGGTTCGAGCCGATCGCCTCGAGGCCCTTCTCGTTGGCGAAGGCCGCAAGCGTGAGGGCGCCGAGCTGCTCGGGCTGCACCCGGTCGGCGAAATAGGCCCAGACCTCGCCCGCGGCGTTGATCGAGATCGCGCGGGCGTCGTTGGGGATGGTGATGCCGGGCACCACCGGATAGCCGTCGGAGGTGACGATCAGCCCGTCCGGCGAGCGCTTGAGCCCGCCGTCGCGGGTGTAGCCCGACTGGCCCGAAGGCAGCGTCACCTCGAGATAGCCGCGTCCCTCGATCGCCACGTCGAGATCGCCCCCGGTCTGGCTGAGCGCGCCCTGGGCGAGCATCACCGTCACCGCCGCCGGGCGCACGCCGAGGCCGATCTGGATGCCCGTGGGCAGCACCGTGCCGTCGGCGGCGGTGATCGTGCCGGCGCGCGACATCTGCTGGTAGTGCAGGTCGG
This sequence comes from uncultured Paracoccaceae bacterium, assembly GCA_937983405.1. Taxonomy (GTDB): domain Bacteria; phylum Pseudomonadota; class Alphaproteobacteria; order Rhodobacterales; family Rhodobacteraceae; genus JAHDXW01. The sequence goes on along the minus strand of CALJZN010000003.1, from coordinate 58,916 downwards.
CGAACTCGGCCCGGCGGGCGTTGTAGCCCGTGGTGCTCATGTTGGCGAGGTTGTTCGAGACCACCTCGACCTTCAGGGTCTGGGCGGCCATTCCGGTCGCGGCGATGTGCAGGGCGCGCATGGGGCCTCCTAGCTGCCAAGGGTGCGGATCACGGTGCGGATGCGGTCGTCCTCGCGGTCGAGAAAGCTCTGGCCGAGCTCGTAGGCGCGCTGCACCTCGATCATCCGGGCGAGCTCGGTCACCGGCTCGACGTTCGACTCCTCGAGAAAGCCCTGGAGAAGGCGCCCGTCCTCCGCCGGCTCGACCCCGCCCTCGGGCACCAGCAGCGTGCCTGCCTCGCGCGCAAGCGCGCTGCCCGCGGCCGGGCGGTAAAGGCCGATCTGCGCCACGGGCAGCCCGTCGGCCGCCAGCGTCCCGTCGCTGCCCAGCCGCACCTCGCGTGCGCCGGGGGGCACGAAGACCGGCGCGCCCGCGGCGTCGAGCAGGCGGTGGCCCTCGGGGGTGACCAGCTCGCCCTCGGCGTTGGGGGTGAACCGACCCGCGCGCGTCAGCCGCTCGCCGCCCGGCGTGTCGATCAGGAAGAAGCCCTGCCCCTCGACGGCAAAGTCGAACGGCGCGCCGGTCGCGGCCAGCGGGCCCTGCGCGAGGCTTGTCACCCTTGCGCTGGCATGGGCCATCGCCACCGCAGGCTCGCCCGCACCGAGGCGGCGGACATGCTCGGCGAAGATCACCCCCTCGCGCCGGAAGCCGGTGGTCGAGAGGTTGGCAAGGTTGTGCGCCAGCGCCTGCATCTCGCGCAGGAGGCCCGACTGGCGGGTGATCGCGACATATCCGGGGGTGTCCATCGGCGCGCCTCAGCCCGACGCGACCAGAGGCAGGATGCGGTCGTGGAAGAAGGTGACGAGGGTCGCGGTCATGAAGCTCATCGACACCCAGAAGACGAGCATCATCGCTGCAACCTTGGGCACGAAGGTCAGCGTCATCTCCTGCACCGAGGTCAGCGCCTGGACCAGGCCGATGGCCAGCCCCGCGACCAGCGCCACGCTGAGCAGCGGCGCGGCGATCACCACCGCCGTCCACAACGCCTGGCGCAGGGTGTCCTGGAAGATCAGGTCGTCCATGGTTCAGACCGGCATCCGCAGGATTTCCTGATAGGCCTCGACGACCTTGTTGCGCACCGCGACCGTCGTCTCGACGGCGAGCGCCGACTGGGTCAGCGCATGGACGAGGCGGTGATGGTCGGCCGTGCCCGCCATCGCGTCGAGACTGGCGGCCTCGCCCTCCTGCAGGGTGCGGGCGAAGCTCGACGCCAGCCGGGCCAGATGGGTCTCGGGCGCGGGGGAACGGGGTTCGGGGGCGGTCGCGGGGCGGGCGGCGGCGTAGGCCTGGGCGGCACGGACGGGATGGACGGTCATGGCAGCGCCTCCTAGCGCTTCAGAAGGTCGAGCAGCGCGGAGGACATCTGCCGCGCCTGGTCGAACATCGAAAGATTGGCCTCGTAGCTTCGCTGGGCCTCGCGGGCGTCGGCGACCTCGATCATCAGGTTCACGTTCGAGCCCCGGTAGCTGCCGCTGGCGTCGGCGAGCGGATGGCCCGGGTCGTGGATGCGCACGAGCTCGGACCGGTCGAGCCGCACGGGCGACAGGCGCACACCCGCGGGGCCGTCGCCGGCGCCGGCCGGCCCGGCCTCGAAGGCCACGGTCTTGCGGCGGTAGCCCGGGGTGTCGCTGTTGGCGATGTTCTCGGAGACAAGGCGCAGCCGCATGGCCTGGGCCTGCATCGCCGAGGCGCTGAGCGCCAGGGTGGAGAGAAGCGCGCTCATCCCCGCCCCCTAGCGTGCGACCGTCGCGCGGATCAGCCCGGCGGCGCTCTGGTAGATCGCGAGCGCGAGGTCGTGGCGGCCCCGCGCCTCGGCCGCCTTCATCATCTCGGCCTCGAGCGAGACGGCATTGCCGTTGGGGGCGGTGGTGCCCGGGGCGGCGACGAGCCGCGGTTCGGGGACGCGCGGCGGCGGCGGGGCGGCGGCGGCGGCGGCGCGGGCCGCCCGCCCGGCCACGGCGGCGGCGCGGTCGGCGACGGCGCGGGCAAGGTGCCGGGGCAGGCCCGCGGTGTCGGGCGGGGCGGAGCGCAGGGCGGCACCGGGGTCGAACGGGGCGACGTCGCGCGGGCGATAGCCGGGCGTGTCGGCATGGGCGATGTTCCGGGCGATCGCGCCGTGGCGAGCCGCGGCGTGGGCGGCCAGCGCCTGGGCGGTCCTGAACACCTCGAGTGTCGCGTGCATCGGGGTTTCTCCCTCGACTGGCATGCACGCGGGCTTAAGGGTGATTCGTTTAAAAAGGGTGCAGGACGGGCAAATGGAGGGTGCGATGCCGGAACCGGTGTTCGAACGGCTCGAGCTGGCGGTGGCGGCGGTGCGCGCTGTGCGCCGCTTCGGCCGCCTCGACGAGGCCGGGCGCGGCAGCCTGCGGGTGGCGGGGCTGCCGGGCGACGTGGCGCTGGGCGACGGCGTGCGGATCGAGGGACGCGACGGCTGCACCCGCGACGGCGAGGTGCTGGCGCTGTCGGCCGCGGGGGCGACGGTTCTGCCCGAGGGGCCGGCCGAGGGGCTGGCGATCGGCGATGCGGTCGAGCATCTGGGGCCGGCCGTGCTTGCCCCCGATCGCGGCTGGATCGGGCGCATCGTCGATCCCTCGGGCACGCCGCTCGACGGCCGCCCCCTGCCGCGGGGCCGACAGGCGCGGCCGCTGCGCGCCGCGGCCCCGCCGGCGGCGCAGCGGCGCCGGCTGGGCGGGCGGCTCGACACCGGGCTTGCGGTGTTCGACACGCTCCTGCCCATCGTGCGCGGCCAGCGCATCGGCCTGTTCGCCGGGTCGGGCGTGGGCAAGTCGATGCTGCTGGGCAAGCTCGCGCGCGGGCTTGCCGCCGATCTCGTGGTCATCGCGCTGATCGGCGAGCGCGGGCGGGAGCTGCGCGAGTTCGTCGAGGGCGTGCTGGGCCCCGAGGGCCTTGCCCGCGCCGTGATCGTCGCCGCCACCTCGGATGCCCCGCCGCTGGCCCGCCGCCGGGCGGCCTGGGCGGCGATGACGGTGGCCGAGCATTTCCGCGACGAGGGGGCGCATGTGCTGCTTTTGGCCGATTCGGTGACCCGCTTCGCCGAGGCGCACCGCGAGGTGGCGCTGGCGGCCGGCGAGGCGCCGAGCCTCGGCGGCTATCCCCCCTCGACGGCGCATCTGATCGGCAGCCTCGCCGAGCGGGCGGGCCCGGGCCCCGAGGGGGCGGGCGACATCACCGCGGTGTTCAGCGTGCTGGTGCCGGGATCGGACATGGACGAGCCCGTGGCCGACATCCTGCGCGGCGTGCTCGACGGGCATGTGGTGCTCGACCGCGCGATCGCCGAGCGCGGGCGCTTCCCGGCGATCGACCTGCTGCGGTCGGTCTCGCGCAGCCTGCCCGCGGCGGCAACCCCGGCGGAGAACGCGCTGATCGCCGAGGCGCGGCGGCTGATGGGCGCCTACGACCGGGCCGAGCTGATGATTCGCGCCGGGCTCTATGTCGCGGGGTCGGACCCGGCGGTCGATGCCGCGATCCGGGTCTGGCCGCGGCTGGATGCCTTCCTGGCCGAGGATGCGCCGGGCGGGGTCGCGGCCAGCTTCCGGCGGCTGGCGGCCTGCCTCGGCTAGCCGCGGCGCGCCGGCGGCCGACTGCGGCGGGGCGGCGGCGCGTTCAGCGCCAGCGCGGCACGCGCGGCGCTGCCTCAAGGAGCGTCAGCGCTGCCTGCGCCGGCGCGGCCGAGAGGCCGCTCTGGGCGATCTCGGCCCGGATGAGGAAGCGACGCATCAGGCTTTCCATCCGCGCGGGGTCGGCGAACTGCGCCACGCGGTCGTCGCCGAAGGCGCGGCGGGCATGGGACCGGAGGCTGGCAAGCTGCTGGTCGAGGTCAAGCGCGGCAAAGCCCCGGGGCAGGCCGAAGGCCGTCTCGAAAACCTCGCGAAGCGGCGGATTGCCCATGATCGTGAACCACTTGGTCTTGTCGGTGACGTCCCGCGCCGCAAGCGCGGCGAGCTCGCGCCGGCCGCCGAGGGCAAGCCGCATCGCCCGGTCCTGTTCGCCCACCGCCACCTCGAACTGGCGTTCGCGCCAGGCGCCTAGGATCCGGTCGGGGAAGTCGCTGAGCTTCGAGCGCGGCACGGCGTAGTCGCCGAAGCCGAAGGCGGCAGCCATCTCGCCATAGCGTTTGTCGGCGAGGCGTCCGGCCAGCGATGTCGGGTCGAGCGTGCGGCTCTCCAGCACCTTGCGGAGGAAGGCGCGGGCGTTGATGTCGGCGTCGAGCCCGAAGGCGCCGAGGGCGACCGCCAGCAGGCGGCGGTCGGACACAAGCTCTTCTGCAGTGTCGATTGTTCCGATCTTGGCGCGGAAGTAGGCCTCGTCGCGCTGCCGGCCGGGGGCCGCGGCGAACGCCGTCCTCTGCACCGCGAGCGTGCGCCCGAGAAAGCGCCAGCCGAGATAGCCGCCGGCCGGAAGGACGGGCGCGACGCTCATGCCGGGATCGCGGCGGCAAGAAGCCGCGCCTCGCGGGGCAGGAGCGCGCGCAGCGCCTTGAGCGCCTGGTAGTGCTCGCCCGCGATCACCGCCTCGGTCGCGGCAGCAAGCTGGGCGCGGCTGTCGGGGTCGGTCAGGGCCTGGCTCAGCTGCTCGATCCCGCGCAGCAGCTGCAGGCGGGCCTGGGCCGGATCGGCATCGCCCGACAGCACGAGCTGCGCGATGTAGCAGACGCGGCGCACGGGGGTGTTGACCTCGCCCGGGTGGATCGCGTCGCGCAGGCGCAGGATGTGGGCATTGGGGGTGACGACGGCGAGGCGCGAGCGGCGGTCGCCGTTCTCGATCACCGCGCCATTGATGAGCACGCGCTCGCGCGGCGCGAGCTTGAGGATCAGCCCGCTCATGCCCGCCCCCCGGCAGGCGCTGCGGTCTCCTGGCGCAGGCCGCGCATCACGGCGGTGTTGATCTCGATCAGCACGTCCGGGGCGGCCCGGCCGGCCAGAACCTTGCGGCTGTGCTGGGCGGTGAACGCCGCGAGCGAGAAGATCTGCGCCCGCAGCCGCGGCGGCAGCAGGTTGTCGGGGCTTGCGACATCGCCGGCAAGCACCGTCCAGAGGGCGCGGTTGTCGTGCAGGGCACCGGCGAGGGCGACAAAGCCCCCGTCGCCGGCATCGCGGGCGGCCTTGAGGCGGCGGGTGATGCGGGCGAAGGCCTCGTATTCCATCCCGCGGGGAGTGCGGGTCGGGGTGGCGGGGCTTGCGTAAGCCGCATGCGCGGGGGAGGCTGGGATCACGGTGGCTCCATGGGCGCAGGGAATCGCGGGAGAGAGCGTGCGGGGGCGCCTGCGCCCCCGCCGTCTCGGTTCAGCGGAACAGCGCGAGGATGTTCTGCGGTCCCTGGTTGGCGATCGCCAGCGCCTGGGTCGCAAGCTGTTGCTGCACCTGCAGCGCCTGCAGCCGGGCGGCCGCCTCCTCCATGTTGGCGTCCACCAGCGAGCCGATGCCGGTGCGCAGCGCGTCGGTCAGGTCGCTGACAAAGCCCGCCTGGATGGCGATGCGCCCCTCGACCGAGCCGAAGGCGGCCGAGGCGTCGATCGCGGTCTGGATCAGCCCCTCGATGTTGTCGAGCGCGGCAACCGCGCCGGCCTGGGTGGAGACGTCGATGCTGTCGAGCACGCCGAGTCCGCCCGCGCCGGCGTTGGTGAACTGCCCGGTCACCGTCAGGTCCACCGCGCCGCCGTTGGTGAAGGTCAGGACCCCCGGGCTGGCGCTGTCGTAGTCCACCGTCAGGTCGGCGATGCCCAGCGCGTCGATCTTGTTCTTGAGACCCACCGCGATCAGGTCGGGCACCGAGTTGTTGCCGCTGTCCACGTCGCTCGCGGTGACCGTGTAGGTGACGGTCTTGCCGGCGACGGTAAGCGAGATGCGGTCGCCCGCGGCCCAGGCGTTGGCGCCGTTCTGGAAGGTGATCTCGTCCGTGCCGCCGCCGTTGTCGAGCGACATCACGAAGGTGTCCGCGGCCGTCGAGACCACGGCGTTGCCGCTCCCGGCGTTGAACACGTCGTTGGCGGCATAGGCGCCGATCGACAGGTCCTGCGCCGTCACGGCGATCGACGAGGTCGTGACGTTGCCGGCCGTGTCGCGGTCGAGCGAGGCGAGCACGTTCACCGTGGTCTGGGTGCCGTTGACGAGGTTGAGCCCGTTGAACTGCGCCGCGCCGACCACCGAGGCGATCTGGTCGCGCAGGGCGGCGATGTCGGTCTGGATCTTGTTGCGGTCGACGTTCTCCTCCTGCGCGGCGACGATCTTGCCCTTGATCTCGGTCAGAAGCTCGGTGACCCGCTCGGACGCCTTGCGGGCCACGGCAACGGTGGATTCGCCCAGCGACAGGCTGTCGGAGATGCCCTTGAAGCCCTTGACATCGGACTCCATGACCTTCGAGATCGCCCAGACCGCCGCGTTGTCCTTGGCGTTGGCGACCGACTTGCCGGTCGAGATCTCGGCCTGGGTCCGGGCAAGGCTGCCGTTGACGCCCTTCAGCGTCTGAAGCGCGACCATCGCGCTGGTGTTGGTCAGGATGCTGGACATGACTTTCCTATGCGAAGCGGCGCTTTGCGCCGGGTATGACGAAGGGCCGCACGGGCCCCGTTGAAGGGAAGGCGTTCTGGCCAGTGCCGGGTCCGGGCGCCCCCCGCCGGGGCCGCCCGGACACCGCGCCATCCGCTCCGGGATGCAGGGAAAGCATGGCCGCGAACCTCTAACACAATCCTAAGAGCTGCGGCGTGTTGCGGCGGATTTGATGCAGCTTGGAAGCGTTGCGCGGGTCGGCCCCGGCGCGCCCCGCCGTCAGGCGCGACGCTCGAACCGGGCGGCGGCGGGGTTCGCCAGGCGCTGCCGCTGGCCGCCGCCGTCGTAGGTGTCGGTGCCGCCGGCCGCCCGGGCCAGCGCGGCGAGGCGATCGCGCGCTGCGCGCACGCCCTCGGCAGCGGCCGCGATCAGGCAGGCGTTGCGCGCCGCCGCGGCGTGCAGGCGGCGCAGCACGGCCGGGTCGGGGGCGGTCGCGGCGGCCAGCCGGGTTGCCAGGGCGATCTTGGCCTCGGCACCGGCCTCGAGGCCCGAGAGATCGCCGCACCGGAGCGCCTGCGCCTCGAGGTCGAACAGGCGGCCGAGCGCGTCGGCGGGGCTGTCGCGGTCAGCCATCGGCCCCTCCCCGCCCCAAAAGGGCGTGGAAAAGCGATTCGGCCAGACCGAGGCCTCCCCTGGCCGCGACCTGTCGGGCCTGCAGCTCGGCCAGGAACGAGGCGAACTGCGCCTCGCCCGCGCCGCCCCCGCCCAGACCCTCGCGCGGCTTGCCCAGACCGGCGGCCTTCAGCATCTCGGCCAGGAAGGCGCCCTCGAGCTGCTGCGCGGCGGCGCGAAGCCGCGCCTCGCGCGGGTCGGGCGGCGGCAGGGTCGGGGACAGGCCGGGCCGGGCGACGGACGCAATCGACATGGGGTTCCTCGCAGCTTGGACGGACCGGCGCAGGATGCGGCCGCCTGGTAAAGGTGCAGTAACCGCCGACCCGGATAGTGCGGGCGACCAGTGACCGGATGGCGCCCGCGCATGATCGCCCCCCTCTCCCGGCCCGAAGCCCGCATCGCCGAGTGCGCCCCCGCCGCGCCGACCGCTGCGTGCGGGGCCGTCCCGGGCGGCGGCCCTGCCTTCGACGCGCTTCTCGAGGCGCGCGCTCCGCGGCCGCCGGCGGCGGGCCGGGCGGACCCTGCCGCGCCGGAGCCGTCGCGCCCGGACGGAACCGCGGCGACGGGCCGTTGCGCGGCGCAGGCTCGGGGCGGCTGGCAACCGTCCGCGGCAGCTTCGGCGGCCGCGTTCCCGCAGCCGGCGGGTGGCACCGAGGGCGCCGGCGAACAGGCGGCCGGCGCCACACCCGGGCCAGCCCACCCGGATGAGCCGGCCGGCGCCGGTCCTGCCGCGCCCGGTCCCGAAGGCAACCCGCCGGAACCCGGCGACAACGGCCCGCCCGGCGACCCGACCGGGGACCGAAGCCGGCATCCCGACCCCCCCGGACCCCGGTCCGAGGCCGACCCGGCGCAGGCCGACCTGCACCCGGCACCCGTCTGCAGCGACGGCGAGGGCACGGCCGGCGAAGCGGCCGGGCCCGCGGCGCCCGACCGCGCGGCGCCCGACCGCGCGGCGCCCGACCGCGCGGCGCCTGCAGCCCCAGCGCCTGCAGCCCGACGGCGCCCCCCCTACCGCGCCGATCCGGCCACGCCCGAGGGGCCCGCCCCGCCGCTGCCGCCCTCCGGCATGCCTGCCGTCGCGGCGGAACCGGCCGGCACGCCGGCGGCGGCGCGCCGGCCCGGTGCCGGCATTGCGCCCCGCCCCGGCCCGGCCGGAACGATCGCGGCCAGCGCGGCCGCGGCCTTCCCGGCCCACCCGGTTGCGGCGCCCCCATCGACCGGGAACGGAGCAGAGGGGTCCGGCTCTGCGGCCCCGCCCCGGGCCCTGCCACCGCGCGCGGCACCCGACGCGCCACCCGCAAGGGGCCCTGCGCAGGGCAGCGCGGCGTTGCCGTCCGCGGCCATCCCGCCCCGCAGCGCGGCCTCGCTGCCTGTCGCCGACCGCGACGGACCGGCCCGGGCCGCCGCCGCGCCCTTCGCCCGGCCTGTCCGCATGCCGCCCCTGCCGCCTGCGCCCGTCGCGGCTGCGCAAGCCACGGCGTCCGGGGTTCCGGCCGCCGAACGTCTGCCGTTCCGCGGAAAGCCGGCGGCGATCGCGGGACGGCCCGCCCTGGCCGGGTGGTCCGGGATGGCCGCGGCGGACCGGCCGCCCCCCTCGGCCGGCGCCGGCGACGCGGCCGGCGTGCCGCCCGCCGGCGCGCCGCCCGGCCGGCACGAGGGGGCCCGAGCCGGTCCTCCCACGGCACCACCGGGGGGGGCACCCACCCCTTCCGGCGGGACGGCCGGCAACGGCCGGTCCCGGCCGGGCCCCGCGGCGGCCGGTGTCGCATCGGCCGGCGCCGCCGGCGCAGCCCCGGCGGACCCGCCGGGCGGGACAGGCCGCGCCGGCGCACCGCCCACCGCGGCCGGCAGCGCGCCCGGCGAAGGCAGACCGACGCCGGCCAGCGGCGCCGCCGCGGTGCAGGCGCCGACCCGCGCCGGGACGCGCGTTGCGCCCGCGGGAGAGGCCCCTCGCGCAGCGGACGCCGCGGCGACCGAGGCCGCGGCGCCGGCACGGTCCGCCCCGCAGGCGGCGACGGCCGCGACGCGGGGCGCCTCCGCGCCGGACGACCCGCGGCCAGCGCCGGAGGCCGCGGCGGATCGGGCGGCCCCCCCGACACGGCAGCGGATCGGCGCACCCGCCAAGACCGCCCCCGCGGCGCCCCGGACCCCGCCGGTCGCCGCAGGGCCGGCGCGGCCGCCCCAGCCCGGACGTGCCGCCGTCGCGCAACCCGCGGTGCCGCAGGATCCAGCCGCGGGCAGGGCGCCCGGGGACGACAGCCGGCCGGACGCGCCGCCGCCCTCCGCCGGCTCCGACGGGGCGGCGTGGCAGCCCCAGGCCGTGCCGACGGGGCGGGCGCGGCCGTCCGAGCCCGGGCCGGGGCACCCCGCACCGGCCCCGGCGGCGACGCCGCCGGCTTCGTCTGCCCTGCCCGGCGCGGCATCGCCCGCCCCGGACGCCACGGCAGCCGCCGGGCCGCCCGATGCGCCCGATGCGCCGATGGGTGCATCGGCCATCGCCGCAGCCCGGCGCGAACCCCCGACGGCCGATGGCCGATGGCCGGCCGACATGGCGTTGGCCGAGGCCCGGCCGGGCGAGGCCGCGCCGCCGCCGCCTCCGGCCGCCTCCGCCCCGCGCGGGCCCGCGCCGCTGGTCTGGACGGCCGGGGCGCCGCCGCTGCACGAGCTGGCCGCCAGCGTCTCCCGGGCGGCCGGGGGCCGGGTCGAGATCGCCCTTTCGCCGCCCGAGCTCGGCGCGGTCCGGCTGTCGCTCGACCCCGCCGGGGATGGCGGCGTCACGCTGGCCATCACCGCCGAGCGCGGCGAGACCCTCGACCTCCTGCGCCGGCATGCCGAGGACCTGGCGGCCGAGCTTCGCGGCCTCGGCTACGGCTCGGTCGCGATGAGCTTCGGTCAACACCCCGGCCGGCCGCCCGACCCGCCCCGCATCGACGCCCCCCCGCCCTGCGCCGGGCGCGCGCCCGCGCCCGAGACGGGCTACGCCGCCTTCCCGCCGCCGGACGGGCGGCTCGACCTGCGCCTCTGACCCGGAGTTTCCCCGATGTCCGATCTGACCGGCCCCGCCCCGTCCGCGCCCGCCAGCCGCGCCGGCCGATGGGCTGCCCCCGCCGCGGCCCCCGCCCCTGCCGCGGCCCCCGCCCCCGCCGCGGCCCCCGCCCCCGCCGCGGCCCCCGCCCCGGGCCGCGGCGCGATCGGCGCGGACTTCGAGACCTTCCTGCGCATGCTGACCACACAGCTGCGCAACCAGGACCCGCTCAACCCCATGCAGGCCAGCGACTTCGCCGTGCAGCTTGCCACCTTCGCCGGGGTCGAGCAGCAGATCCGCGGCAACGCGCTGCTCGAGGGGCTGGGCCGGCAGATGGCCGTCACAGGGCTGGCGCAGATGGCCGGCTGGGTCGGCATGCAGGCCCGCAGCGCCGCGCCGGCGCTGTTTTCGGGCGCGCCGGTCGAGCTGCACCCCGCGCCGCCGCCGCTTGCCGACCGGACGGTGCTGGTGGTGCGCAACGCCTTCGGCACCGAGGTCGACCGCCGCGAGATTCCGCCGCGGGCCGAACCCTACCTCTGGAACGGCCGCGGCAGCGACGGGCTGCCCCTGCCCGAAGGGCTCTACGGCTTCGAACTCGTCGCCTTCTCGGGCGGCGTTCCCCTGGCCGCCCTCCCGGTCGAGACCTACGCCCGCGTCGCCGAGGCGCGGCTGGCGGGCGGCGAGGTGCGGCTGGTGCTGGAGGGCGGCAGCGAGGTGCCGGCCTCGGCCGTGACCGCGCTGCGGCCCTGAGCCACGCCCGCAGCGCGGGCGCCGGGGATTCCGTTCGGCCGCAACCTCGTCTAGGCTCCGGGCCGGCTCCTAGGCTCCGCTCCGGGTCCTAGGCTCCGCTCCGGCTCGAAGGACGGAAGGCAATGACCGGGAAAGACGGCAGGGCATCGTCCCCGCGTCGCGGGCGGCCGCCCGCCGCGCCGCTCCTGGCGGCCTATCTCGCCCTCGCGCGCGCGTCCGGGCCGCTGTGGCGGCTCGTCCTCGCCCGCCGCACCCGGGCGGGCAAGGAGGATCCGGCGCGGGTGGGCGAGAAGCTCGGCCGCCCCGCGCTGGCCCGGCCGCCGGGCCGGCTGGTGTGGTTCCATGCCGTCAGCGTGGGCGAAAGCCTCGCGCTGCTCACGCTCCTGCGGCGGCTCGGGCGCGAGATGCCCGACGCCCATTTCCTGCTCACCACCATCACCCGAAGCTCGGCCGAGGCGCTGGCCCGGGCCGGCCTGCCGCCGCGCGTCATCCACCAGTTCGCCCCGGCCGATGCGCCCGGGCCGGTCGGCGCCTTTCTCGGCCACTGGCGCCCCGACGCCGCGGTGGTGGCCGAGCGCGACCTCTGGCCGCTGACCCTGACCGAGACGCACCGCCGCGGGATTCCGATGCTGCTGGTCAACGCCCGCGTCACGGCCCGCGGCTTCCGGCGGCGCAAGCGGCTGCCGGCGCTTTACCGCGGCCTTTACGGCCTGTTCGAGCGCATCCTGATGCAGAACGAGGACAGCCGCGCGCGCTTCGTCGCCATGGGTGCCCCGCCCGACCGGCTCGAGGTGATGGGGGTGCTCAAGACCGCCTCCGACCCGCTGCCCGACCGCCCCGAGGAGCGCGCGGCGCTGGCCGCGCGGCTCGGCGACCGGCCGCGCTGGCTGGCGGGCTCGACCGCGCGGCGCGAGGAGGCGCAGCTCTTCGAGGCCCACGCGCGCGCCCGCGACCGCTGCCCCGGGCTTCTTTTCATCATCGCCCCGCGCCAGCCGGGCCTGGCCGACGCGACCGAGGCCGAGGCGCGCGCCCGCTTCGCCCATGTCGCCCGCCGCAGCCGGGGCGAAACGATCGGGCCCGAGACGCAGGTCTACATCGCCGACACGATCGGCGAGATGGGGCTGTGGTTCCGCCTCTGCCCGGTGACGTTCATGGGCAACTCGCTGCCCGTCGAGGGCGCGACGCCCACCGGCAAGAACCCCTGGGAGGCGGTGGCGCTGGGCAGCCTCGTGCTGCACGGGCCGCATACCGGCAACTTCGCCGAGAGCTACGACGCGCTGCGCGCCGTCGGCGGCGCGGTCGAGGTGGCCGATGCCGCGGCGCTGGCCGCCGCGGTGGTCGCGGCGCAGGACGCGGACTTCCGCGCCCCCCGCACCGCCGCCGCCGCAGCCCTGGCGGCCGAGGCGCAGGCCGCGCTCGACCGCGCCGCCGCCGCCGTCCGCGCGCTTTGCCGCATCGGATAGACCGCGCCGCCGCCGGGGCTTGCCCCCCCGCCGGCCCCCGCCTAGAAGGCAGGCCGGACCGGCAAGCAGAAGGGGGGGGCGCCATGAGCCCGTTTCGCGTCTACATCGGCTGGGATTCGCGCGAGGACATCGCCTATCAGGTCGCGCGCCGGTCGCTGTTGCGGCATGCCTCGATCCCGGTCGAGGCGATCCCGATCCGGCTGCCCGAGCTGGTCGCGCAGGGCCTCTACACCCGCCCGGTCGATCCGCTGGCCTCGACCGAGTTCACCTATTCGCGCTTCCTCGTGCCGCATCTGGCGGGGTTCGAGGGCTGGGCGCTGTTCGTGGACTGCGATTTCCTCTTCTTCGGCGACATCGCCGACCTGCGCGACTTCCAGCGCCCCGAATGGGCGGTGGCCTGCGTCCAGCACGACTACGCGCCGAAGGAGACCACGAAGATGGACGGCGTGCCCCAGACGGTCTATCCGCGCAAGAACTGGTCGTCCTTCATGCTGTTCAACTGCGGCCATCCCTCGACCCGGCAGCTGACGGTCGAGACCGTCAACCGCGAGACCGGCGCCTATCTGCACCGGATGCAATGGGCGAAGGACGAGGAGATCGGGGCGCTGCCGGCCGACTGGAACTGGCTCGAGGGCTGGAACGAGAAACCCGCGACCGGTTATCCCCGCGCCGTCCACATGACCCGCGGCGGCCCCTGGTTCGAGGCCTGGCAGCATGTCGATTATGCCGCCGAATGGCTGGCCGAGGCGCGCGCCTACGAGGCCGAGGCCGCCTGAGCGCCCGCGGCCCGGCGGATGGTGTCGCCGGGGTCGAGAACGGGCGCGAGCTCGACACGCCGGCCCGCAAGCCCGCCCGCGACGATGGCCGCGGCCTCATGCCCGATGGCGTGGCGGCAGGCGTCCATGCTGGCCAGCCGCCGCGGCAGCCCCTCGATCAGCTCGAGGCCGTTGAAGCCCGCAAGGCCCAGCCGCCCGGGCACGTCGAGGCCCCGGCCGAGCACGTCAAGAAGCCCGCCCGCCCCGATCACGTCGTTCGAATAGTAAAGGAAATCGAGGTCCGGCCGGCGTGCGAGCACGGCGCGCGTCATCTCGCGGCCCTTGGCCAGCGACGAGCCGCCGGAGTAGAACTCGCGCTCGGCCAGGCGCACGCCGGCCTCGGCCAGCGCCGCCTCGAACCCCTCCATCCGCTTGCGCGCGCGGTGGTCGTGGGGCATCGTCGTGCCGAGAAAGGCGATCCGGCGGTAGTCGGCGGCCAGGATCGCCTCGGCCATCCTCCGCCCCGCGCCGCGGTGCGAGATGCCGACGACCGAATCGACCGCCTCGCCGTCCACGTCCATGATCTCGACCACCGGCACGCCGGCGGCGCGCAGCATGGCGCGCGCGGCCTCGCTGTGCTCGAGCCCCGCAAGGATCACGCCCGAGGGGCGCCAGGCGAGCATTTCGTAAAGCACCCGCTCCTCGCGCGCGGGGTCGTAGCCGGTGACCCCGACCACGGGGTGCAGCCCCGCCGCCTCGAGCCCCGCGCCCACCGCCGTCAGCACGTCGGGAAAGACGAGGTTGCCGAGCGACGGGACGACCACGGCGACGAGGTTGACCCGCTTCGAGGCGAGGCCCCCCGCGATGCGATTGGGCACATAGCCCAGGCGGCGCGCCGCCTCGACCACCCGCGCCCGGGTCTGGGCCGCAACCTCGCCGCGGCCGCGCAGCACCCGGCTGACTGTCATCTCGCTGACGCCCGAGGCCTCGGAGACATCGCGCAGCGTCAGCGAGCGGGGCGGGTCCTGCGGGTCGCGGGTCAAGGGCGGAGGGGCCTCCGGGCTGCGCCCCCTTGGTGTTAGCGCCCCCGGGGGAACTTGTCCAACGGGTCTGCCGGCGCGCGGGACGCAAGCGCGTTGAAACGGGGCGGCATCTGGTGTAGCCCCTGCCCTGCCCGGCGGGCGGCCCGCCGGCCGCAGGGGGGCCCCGTAGCTCAGCAGGATAGAGCATCAGATTCCTAATCTGAGGGTCGCGCGTTCAAGTCGCGCCGGGGTCACCATCCGGCCCGCCGCCCGCGATCGCGGCCAGCCGGTCGGCCAGACGCTCCATGTCGGCCCGATGGCCGACCGTGATGCGCAGCCAGTCGGGCAGGTCGTAGTCCGCATTGGCGCGAACGAGATAGCCCGCAGCGGCCAGCCGGCGCACCGCCGCGTCGCCCGACAGGGCGCAGCCCTCGGGCAGCCGGGCCAGGACGAAGTTGGCGGCCGAGGGGATCACCGCGAACCCCGCGGCCGCGAGACGGGCGGAGAGCCAGGCGCGCTCCGCGGAGGCATGGGCGGCGACGCGGGCGACATGCCCCTGCGCGGCCATCGCCGCGATGCCCGCGGCCTGCGCCGGGCCGCCGACGTTGCCAATGCCGCGCAGATTGTCGAGCGCGCGAATCACGGGCGCCGGGCCGAAGGCCCAGCCCAGGCGCATCGCGGCCATGCCGTAGGCCTTCGAGAAGGTGCGCGTCACCAGCACGTTCGGCCGCTCGGCCGCGAGCGCCAGCGCCTGCTGACCCGTCTCGGGCGCGGCGAACTCGGCATAGGCGCCGTCGAGCACCAGAAGCACATGCGCGGGCAGGGCATCGGCCAGCCGGCGGACGTCGCGGGCCGGCACCTCGACCCCGGTGGGGTTGTTGGGGTTGGCCAGGAACAGCACCCGCGTCCGCGGCCCGACCCGGTCGAGCAGCGCGTCCACATTCACCGCAAAGCCCGGCCCCAGCGGCGCCTCGACCGCCGCGGCGCCCATGCGCCAGGCGACGATGGCGAACTGGATGAAGGAATGGGCCGGAAAGAGGATCTCGTCGCCCGGCCGGGCATAGGCCCGCCCGACGAGGTCGAGCAGCTCTTCCGAGCCGTTGCCGCAGACGATCCGCCCGGGGTCGAGGCCGTGGCGCTCGGCGATGGCCCGGCGCAGGGCGGCGCAGGTCACGTCGGCGTAGCGATGCGCCGTCGCTGCCGCGGCGGCCGCCGCCTCGGCCACGCCGGGCGCGGGGCCGAGGACGCATTCGTTGGCATGCAGCCTGACGGTGCCCGACAGGTCGATGCCGTCGAGGCGCGGCACCACGGTCAGGGTTCGCCCCTCCTGATAGGGCCTGGGCCCGGGGGCGCCGCGGTCGGTCATGGCGGGTCTCCTTCTGGTCCGGCCGGCGCCGCGGCCGCAGCCGCGCCCCGGCCGCGCGGTTCAAGCGCAACGGGGGCGGAAGGTCCAGCGCCGCCGTGCGCCGCAGCGGCGCGCGGGCGCCCCCCCTCTCGCCGCCGCAGACGGCGGCGGCGGGCGATCTGCCGGGCTGCGGCGGCAGCCGGGGCCTGCGGCAACCCGTCCCGGCGCGGGCCCTGCCCCTGTGCCGGCCCTCGGGGCCGTCGCGGCCGCCGGGCCGACCGGCACGGACGATCACATCTGCGGCGGGTCTCCGCTGCCGCGGTGCGCGGCCTCTGGCCCGCCGCAACCCAAGGCGCTAGCGTCCCGCCGCCGGCATCGCCACCGCGCTGGCCGGGCAGACCCCTTCGCGGGGTGGCACCGCATCGCCCGCCTGCCGGCTCCGGCCCGCGCTCGAACCCGAACCCGAACCCGAAAGCTCGCCTGCCCCGATGTCCGTGCGCCTCGCCTCTGCCCTTGTCGCGACCCTTGCGCTGCCCGCCGCCCCGGCAGCCGCGCACCCGCACATCTTCATCGACGCGGGCGTGGAGCTGATGTTCGACGACAGCGGCGCCCTGGCCGCGCTGCGGGTGCTCTGGGCCTATGACGAGCTGTTCTCGCTTCTGGTGATCGAGGAACTCGGGCTCGACCGCGACTATGACGGCCAGCTGACCGAGGACGAGCGCGCCGCCCTCGCGGGCTTCGACATGGACTGGATCGACGGGTTCGCAGGCGATCTCTACGCCGAGGCCGAAGGGCGGGCGCTGGCGCTCTCGGGCCCGCTCGACTGGACGGCGGATTATGTCGAGGGCCGCATCGTCACCACGCATCTGCGCGCGTTCGAGCCGCGGCTGGCGCCGGGGGCGGCCGAGATCGTGCTGCGCGTCTACGACCCGACCTACTACACCGCCTACCGCATCGCCTCGGCGCCGCGGTTCACGGGGCGGGCAGACTGCTCGGCGCGCATCCTTGTCCCCGACCACGGCGCCGCCGCCCGCAGGCTTCAGGCGGCGCTGGCCGAGCTTCTGGCCGCAGCCGGACCCGAGGCGCTGGAGCAGGACTTTCCGGCGGTCGGCGCCGCCTTTGCCGAGGAGATCCGCGTCGCATGCGCGCCGCCGTCCTGACCCTTGCCCTCGGCGCCGCGCTGGCGCTGGCCCTGGCCTGGGCGGCCGGCGGGCTGGACGGGCTGGCCGCCGAGGCCGCGCGGGCGCAGCAGCAGGCGCAGACGGCGATGGCCGGGGCCCTGCGCCGCCTGCGGGCCGGAGAGCCCGGCGCCCTTGCGCTGCTGCTGGGCCTGTGTTTCGCCTACGGGGTCGCCCATGCTGCCGGGCCGGGCCACGGCAAGCTGCTGATCGGCGGCTACGGCGCCGGCAGCCGGGTCAGCCTGCCGCGGCTGGCGGGCGTCGCCCTGGCCGCAAGCCTTGCGCAGGCGACCGCGGCGGTGGCGCTGGTCCATGCCGGCGTGGGCCTTCTGGCGCTCTCGCGCGAGCGGATGACGGGCCTGGCCGAGGGCGCGCTGCAGACCGCAAGCACGGCGGCGATCGCCCTGATCGGGGGCTGGCTGGCGCTGCGCGGGCTGCGCGGGCTGGTCCGGTGCCTGCCCGCGCCGGCCCCGCCCCGGGCGGCGGGGCACGGGGACGCGCCGGGGCATCGCCCGGCGGACACCGGTGCCGGCCACCGCCGCGCCGCCGCCTGCGCCGACTGCGGCCATCGCCACGGCCCCACCGCGGACGAGATCGCGCGCCTGGCCGGCTGGCGCGACGCCGCCGCGCTGGTCGTCGCGGTCGCGATCCGCCCCTGCACCGGGGCGCTGTTCCTGCTGATCCTGACCTGGCGCATGGGCCTCGAGGCCGCGGGCATCGCCGGGGCCTACGCCATGGGCCTTGGTGTTGCCACCGTCACGGTGGGCGTGGCGGCGCTGTCGGTGCTGGCGCGCGACGGCGCGCTGCTGTCCGCCGCCCGCTGGGGCCGCGCCCGCGCCCTGGCCCCGGCGCTGGAGCTTCTGGCCGGATCGGCGGTGCTGGCGGTCGCGCTGTCGCTGCTGGCGCGGGGGGGATAGGGCGGGCGGTCCGCCGGTGTCGCCGGTCGGCCGCGCCCGTCGCGGGCGGCCGGCCCGCCCCCGCCGCCACCCCCCGTGGCGGCCGGGCATCGCGGGCGCGCTCCGGCCCCTTGACCTTCCCGTGACGGGAAGCCCTATGTCCGTGCAGCAGCGCCCGGCGCGCCGGAGGCCCGTTCCCGTGAGCACCGCAACCTTCGAGATCCGCGACATGTCCTGCGGCGCCTGCGTCGGCCGGGTCGAGCGCGCGGTCGCCCGGATACCGGGCGTCGAACGCGCCGCGGCGAACCTCGCCGCGCGCACCCTGCGGGTGGACTATGCCGCCCCCGCCGACCTGCCGGCGCTGACCCGGGCGCTCGCCCAGGCAGGCTATCCTCCGGCGCAGGCAGTCGCGGTGCTGGCGGTCGAGGGGATGCACTGCGCCTCCTGCGTCGCCCGGATCGAGGCGGCGCTGGCCGGGCTGCCCGGGGTTGTGTCGGCCTGCGTGAACCTCGCCGCCGGCACCGCGCATGTCACGCATGTCGCAGGCGCCGTGGACGAAGGCACGCTGACCGATGCCGTGGCCCGCGCCGGCTATGCCGCGCGGCCGGTTCCGGCCGGCGACGCGGGCGCGGCGCTGGCGGCCGAGACCCGCGCCGCGGGCCGGCGCGCCGCCCTGGCCGGGGCGCTGGCCCTGCCGCTGGTGGTGCTCGAGATGGGGGGGCACCTGATCCCCGCGTTCCATCACTGGCAGCACGTCACCTTCGGTGCGGGCGCGGTCTGGGCTGTCCAGGGCGTTCTTGCGGCGCTGATCCTGGCCGGGCCCGGCCGCAGTTTCTTCCTGCGCGGGCTGCCGGGGCTCTGGCGCGGGCGGCCGGACATGAACGCGCTGGTGGCGCTGGGCAGCGGGGCCGCGTTCCTCTATTCGCTGGTGGCGACCGTCGCGCCCGCGCTGCTCCCCGAGGCCTCGCGGGCGGTCTATTTCGAGGCCGCGGCGGTGATCGTGGCGCTGGTCCTCGTGGGCCGCTGGCTGGAGGCGCGGGCCAAGGGGCAGGCGGGCGCGGCGATCCGGGCGCTGGTGGCGCTGGCCCCCGCCACCGCCCGCCGCCTGACGCCCGCGGGGCCCGAGGAGGTGCCCGCGGCCGCCCTGCGCCCCGGCGATCGCGTGCTGGTGCGCCCGGGCGAGCGGCTGCCTGCCGACGGGGTGGTGGAGGACGGCGAGAGCCACGTGGACGAAGCCATGCTGACGGGCGAGGCGCTGCCGCGGCCCAAGGCCCCCGGCGCGGCCGTGACCGGCGGCACGGTGAACGGGGCGGGCGCGCTGACGGTGCGGCTTGTCCGCACCGGGGCCGACACCACGCTGGCCCGCATCGTGGCGCTGGTCGAGGCGGCGCAGGGCGCCAAGCTGCCGGTGCAGGCGCTGGTCGACCGGATCACCGCACGCTTCGTGCCGGCGGTTCTGGCGGTGGCGGCGGCAACGGTCGCCGCCTGGCTCGCCTTCGGCCCGTCGCTGGCGCATGCGCTGGTCGCCGGGGTCTCGGTGCTCATCATCGCCTGCCCCTGCGCGATGGGGCTGGCGACGCCGGTCTCGATCATGGTGGGGCTCGGCCGGGCGGCGCAGCTTGGCCTGCTCGTCCGCCGCGGCGAGGCGCTGCAGCGGCTCGAGGGCGCAAGGGTCGTGGCCTTCGACAAGACCGGCACGCTGACCGAGGGGCGCCCCGCGCTGACCGACCTGATCGCGGCCGAGGGGGTCGGGGCCGAGGCCGTGCTGACCCTTGCCGCCGCCGTCGAGGCGGCCAGCGAGCATCCGCTGGCCCGCGCCATCGCCGCCGCCGCCGGCGGCCGGCCGCTGCCCGCCGCCGCGGGCTTCCGCGCCCTGCCCGGCGAGGGCGTGACGGCAACCGTCGCGGGCGCGCGGGTGGCGCTGGGCACGGCGCGGCTGATGGCGCGCGAAGGGGCCGACACGGCGCCGCTGGCCGCGCAGGCCGAGGGCCTGGCCGCCGCGGGCAAGACCGTCCTGTTCGCGGCCGTGGACGGGCGGTTGGCCGCGCTTCTCGCGGTGTCCGACCCGCTGAAGCCCGGGGCCGCCGAGGCGGTCGCGGCGCTGCACGCCCGCGGCCTGACCACGGCGATGATCACGGGCGACGGCGCCCCCACCGCCCGCGCCATCGCCGCGCAGCTCGGCATCGACCGGATCGCGGCCGAGGTCCTGCCCGCCGCCAAGCTGGCCGCGGTCGAGCGGCTGAAGGCCGAAGGCCCGGTGGCCTTCGTCGGCGACGGCATCAACGACGCCCCGGCGCTGGCCGCGGCGGACGTGGGCCTTGCCATCGGCACCGGCACCGATGTGGCGATCGAAAGCGCGGATGTGGTGCTCGTCTCGGGCGATCCGCGGGGGGTGGTGCAGGCGGTGGACCTGTCGCGGGCGGTGATGCGCAACATCCGGCAGAACCTGGTCTGGGCCTTCGCCTACAACGTCGCGCTGATCCCGGTGGCGGCCGGCCTGCTCTATCCTGCCGCGGGGCTGCTGCTGTCGCCGATGCTGGCCGCGGCGGCGATGGCGGCCTCGTCGGTGCTGGTGGTGGGCAACGCGCTGCGGCTGCGCCGCTTCGGCCGCGGGGGGCAGGCATGACCATCGCCGAGGTCGCCCGCCGCGCCGGCCTGCCGGCCAAGACCATCCGCTACTACGAGGCGATCGGGCTGATCCGGCCGCTGCGCCAGCCCAACGGCTACCGCGCCTTCCGCGACAGTGACGTGATGAAGCTGGCCTTCCTCGCCCGTGCCCGGTCGCTCGGCTTCTCGATCGACGACTGCCGCGCGCTCCTCGCGCTGTGGGAGGACAAGGGCCGCGCCTCGGCCGACGTCAAGCGGCTGGCGCTCGGGCACCTCGGGCGGATCGAGGCCAAGATCGCCGAACTGGAGGGGCTGCGCGGCACCCTTGCCGCCCTGGTCGAGGCCTGCGCCGGCGATGCCCGGCCCGATTGCCCGATCCTCGCGGGTCTGGCCCTGCCCCTCGCGGCCGGGGGCACGGTGGCGCCCGCCGATGGCCCGCGAGGCGCCCGCGCCGCACGACCACGCCGGGCGCCCCCCCCGTCTGACAGCATTTGTCATCCTCGGGAGAGATTGAGCACCTTTCCAGACGGGGCCTGCGGTGGCATCCTCAGCTCACTTTCGCATCTGGCCCCGCCGCGCGGCGCGCGTTTGAAAAGGAACCCCGATGACCCGAGTTGAGACCCTGGCCCTCGCGGTCGCCACGACCGCCCTCACCTCCGCGCTCGTGGCGTTCTCGCCCCTGGCCATGGCGCAGGACCGGACCGGCACGAACCGCGACATGGCTGCCAGCGCCGCCGACGGCGCCGTGGCGAACCTGGCGCTGGCGCAGAGCGTCTATGCCCATGGCGTGGCGAGCGGCGATGCCCTTGCCGTGCTGACCGCGGCGCGGCTGATGGCCTCGGTCGAGGTGACCGATGCCGAGCGCACGGTCGAGACCATGCCGACCGAAGGCATGGAGCCGTCCGACGCCGAAGGCGCGGGCGACGGCCCCGTGGACGTGGAGGGCATGGTGGCGATGGCCAAGGCGCTGGCCGGCGACAACGAAGCGATCCTCGGCCTGATCGCCGACTTCGAGGCCGAGGGCGCCCGCGGCCGCATCGGCGGCCCCTCGCGCACGCTGAGCCGCCTGCGTGCGGGCTTCACCGATGTCTGGACGGTGCCGTTCTATGGCGGGCTGCTGGCCGAGGTGGCGGTGCTGGGCGACGGCGACAGCGACCTCGACGTGATCATCACCGACGAGAACGGCAACACGATCTGCATCGACCAGTCGTTCTCGGACAAGGTCTACTGCTCGTGGACGCCGCGCTGGAACGGCTATTTCTATGTCACGGTGATGAACGTCGGCCGGCTGCGCAACAGCTACTACATCCTGACGAACTGACGCCGACGCGCGGGTCGCCGGCCCTCCGCGGGCAACCCCACCGGCCGGTGCGGCCGGGGGCGTCGCCTGGCCCGCGGATGTCCGTGGGGCGGGCATCTCCGCCGGCCGGGTCCGCCACGGGATCCTGCGTCGGCCTCGCACGGGACAATTCGGGCGGTGGGGTCCGGGCGGTGGGGTGGGCGGCGGCATCGGCCGGCGGCCGGCGCCCCCCGGAAGCTCGGCCGCGACAAGGCCGTGGCGGCCGTCCGGATCGGCCGGCGGCGCCGGCCCGGTCAGATCGCGGCGCCGCAGCACAACGCACCCGCTCCGGTCCGCCATCGCCCGGCTGGGCCTTGCCCCGGCCGCACCCGTCAACCCGCGGCGGCGACGGCCCCGGGGGGCGCAGCGGGCGGGCGTGGCAGTCCGTTGCGTCGGGCGGCCGGCGGTGGTTCTCTCGACATCCGCGAGACGCCCCAGGGAATCGCCCATGGCCCCCGACCGCACGACGGAGCTTCTGGCCGCGCTGCTCGACTGGCAGCTGGCGATGGGGGCGACCGAGGCGATCACGGATGCGCCGGTGGACCGCTATGCCCTGGCCCGGGTGCCGGCAAACCCCGGTCCGGCGCGGCCGCCGCCCGGCTTGCGGCAGGCGCCTGCGGCCGACCACGCCGCGCCGACGCTTCCTGCCGCGACGCCATCGACCGCCGAGGGGCCCGACCTTGCCGCCCTGCTCGGGACGGCGCGGGCCCTGGCCGCCGCGGCCGCCGACCTTGCCGGGCTGGCGGCCGCGCTGCGCGGCTTCGAGGGCTTCGAGATCCGCCGCGGCGCGCGCAACTTCGTCTTTGCCGACGGGACGCCCGGCGCCCGGGTGATGATCCTGGGCGAGGCGCCGGGGCGCGAGGAGGACCTCGAGGGCCGCCCTTTCGTCGGCCGGGCGGGCCGGCTGCTGGACCTGATGTTCGCCGCCATCGGCCTTTCGCGCGACGCGCCCGACCCCGCGCGCGGGCTCTACATCGCCAATGTCCTGCCTTGGCGGCCGCCCGGCAACCGCACCCCCACCGCGGCCGAGACCGCCCTGGCGCGCCCGTTCCTCGAGCGCCACATCGCTCTGGCCGATCCCGAGGTGGTGGTGGTTATGGGCAACGCGCCGGCGCTGGCGCTGCTGGGTCAGGCCGGCATCACCCGGCTGCGCGGCCGCTGGACGGCGGCGCTGGGCCGGCCGGTGCTGCCCATGACGCACCCGGCCTATCTGCTGCGCACGCCCGTGGCCAAGCGCGAGGCGTGGGCCGACCTTCTGACCCTGCAGGCGGCCCTGCGCAGCCCCCGACCCGGCAACCAAGGACCCCCCGCATGAGCCGCATCGACGAAAGCCTGCCCTTCATCCCCGTCCGCATCGCGGTGCTGACCGTGTCGGACACCCGCACGCCCGCGGACGACCGGTCGGGCGATACCCTGGTCGAGCGGCTGACCGCGGCGGGCCACCACCTGGCCGCGCGGGCGATCCTGCGCGACGAGCGCGCCGAGATCGCCGCGCAGCTGCGCGCCTGGTGCGACGACCCCGGGATCGACGTGGTGCTCACGACCGGGGGCACGGGGCTGACGGGCCGCGACGTGACGGTGGAGGCCCACCGCGACGTCTACGAGAAGGAGATCGAGGCCTTCGCGACCCTGTTCACCTGGGTCTCGATGCAGAAGATCGGCACCTCTGCGGTGCAGAGCCGGGCCTGCGGCGGGGTGGCGCGCGGCACCTACCTGTTCGCCCTGCCCGGCAGCCCCGGCGCCTGCCGCGACGCCTGGGACGAGATCCTGCGCCTCCAGCTCGACTATCGCCACCGCCCCTGCAACTTCGTCGAGATCATGCCGCGGCTTGAGGAACACCGGCGACGGAAATGATCGGATCGGCCGTTGCAGGCGTATCGAGCGCGACGGGTTCGGTTGCCCGCCGGGGTGGCGGAGGCCAGGGCGCGGTTGCGGGACGTGCGCACGCCCCGCTGAAAGGATCGGACGATGCAGTTCCTGCGGCGCAGCCTTCTCGGTCTTTTCCTGCTGTCGGTCACCGTCGCGCTGCTGGGGCTCGCCGGGCAGATGGTGTGGAGCGCGGTGCAGTCGCGGATGGCGGCACCGCAGCGCCCGCCGGTGGCGCGCGAGCGGGTGTTCGCGGTCAATGTCGTCACGCCGCAGCCCGGCACGATCACCCCCGTGCTGACCACCTTCGGCGAGGTCCGCAGCCGCCGCACGCTGGACCTGCGCGCCCCCGCCGCCGGCCGCGTGGTCGAGCTGGCGCCGGGCGTCGAGGACGGGGCGGCGGTGGCCGAGGGGCAGCTTCTGTTCCGCATCGACCCCACCGATGCCACCGCCGCGCGCGACATCGCGCGGGCCGATCTTGCCCGGGCCGAGGCCGATCTGCGCGATGCCGGCCGGCTTCTCGAGCTTGCCCGGGACGAGCTTGCCGCCGCCGAGGCGCAGGCGGCGCTGCGGCGGCAGGCGCTGGACCGCCAGAGCAGCCTCACCCAGCGCGGCGTCGGCTCGGAGGCGGCGGTCGAGACGGCGGCGCTGGCGCTGTCGGCGGCCGAGCAGGCGGTGCTGTCGCGCCGCCAGGCGCTGGCCCAGGCCGAGACCCGGCGCGACCAGGCCGAGGCCGCCGTCGCGCGGCAGCGCATCACGCTGGCCGAGGCCGAGCGGCGGCTGGCCGAGACGGCCGTGCATGCCGAGTTCGCCGGCACGCTCAGCGACGTGACGCTGGTGCGCGGGGGGCTGGTGACGGCCAACGAGCGGGTGGCGCGGATCATCGACCCCTTGGCGCTCGAGGTGTCCTTCCGCCTCTCGACCACGCAGTATGCCCGGCTGCTGGACCCCGACGGGGCGCTGATCCCGGCGCCGGTCGAGATCGCGCTCGACGTGCTGGGCCTCGAGATCGCGACCCGCGGCGCCCTCAGCCGGGTCTCCGGAACGGTGGGCGAGGGGCAGACCGGCCGCCTCGTCTATGCCCGGATCGAGGCGCCACGCGGCTTCCGGCCCGGCGATTTCGTCGAGGTGCGCGTGGCCGAGCCGGCGCTGGAGGATGTGGCGCTGCTGCCCGCGACGGCGGTGGACAGCTTCGACACGGTGCTGGTGGTCGGGGCCGGCGACCGGCTCGAGCTTGCGCCGGTCGAGGTGCTTCGCCGGCAGGGGGATGCGGTGATCGTGCGCGCGCCCGAGGTCATGGGGCGCGACGTGGTGGCCGAGCGCGCGCCGATGCTGGGCGCGGGGATCCGCGTCCGGCCGATCCGCCCCGCCCCGGCGGCCGAGGCCACGCAGGCCGCCGCGGCCGGCGGCGTCCGCCCGGCGGCCGCGACGCCCGAGGCGGCGACGCTGATCGAGCTTGATCCGGAGCGGCGTGCGCGGCTCGTCGCCTTCGTCGAGGGCAACACGCGCCTGCCGCCGGCGGTGCGCCAGCGCATCCTGGCGCAGCTGTCCGAGGCGCAGGTGCCGGCGCAGGTCGTCGAGCGGCTCGAAGCGCAGATGGGAACCTGACGCCATGCCCGCGCCCGCCCTTCGCCCCAACCCGCTGCTGTCCTACTTCACCCGCCACGGCACCGCGGCGAACCTGCTGCTGGTGCTGCTTCTGGCTCTCGGCGCGGCCGTCATCCCCAACATGCGGGCGCAGTTCTTTCCCGATGTCGTCGTCCAGGAGGTGACGGTCAGCGTCGCCTGGTCGGGGGCGGGGGCCGAGGACATCGACAGCGCCATCGTCCAGGTGCTCGAGCCCGCGCTGCTGGCGGTCGAGGGGGTCGAGGGCTCGACCGCCCGGGCGACCGAGGGGCGGGCCGTGGTCACGCTCAGCTTCGCCCCGGGGCAGGACATGAACCGCGCCGCCGAGGATGTGCAGGCAGCGGTGGACGCGATCCGCACCCTGCCCGAAAGCGCCGACAGCCCGGTGGTGACCCGCGGCGCCTGGCGCGACCGGGTGACGGATGTGGTCATCTCGGGCCCGGTCTCGGTCGATCAGCTCGGCCGATTCACCGACGAGTTCGTGCTGCGGCTGTTCCAGGCCGGGGTCACGCGGACGACGATCCAGGGCTATGCCGCGCCCGCGATCCGGGTCGAGGTGCCGTCGTCGTCGCTGCTGCGCCACGACATCACCATGGCCCAGATCGCCGGCGCGATCGCGGCCGAGGTGACGGCGGCGCCGGCGGGCGATGTCTCGGGCGGTGCGGCGCGGGTGCGCACGGGGGTCGAGCGCCGCTCGGCCGAGGCGATCGGCGGCATCGTGCTGCGCACGGGCCCCGACGGCGCGGCGCTGACGGTGGCCGACGTGGCGAGCGTGACGATCGAGGGCATCGACCGCGAGCGCGCCTATTTCGTCGGCGACCGCCCGGCGCTGGCGGTGCGGGTGGACCGCACCGACCAGGGCGATGCCATCGGGCTGCAGCGCACGGTGCAGCAGGTGGCCGCGGAGGTGCAGCTGGCGCTGCCCGAGGGCGTCAAGATCG
Source organism: uncultured Paracoccaceae bacterium (assembly GCA_937983405.1). Taxonomy (GTDB): domain Bacteria; phylum Pseudomonadota; class Alphaproteobacteria; order Rhodobacterales; family Rhodobacteraceae; genus JAHDXW01. The sequence continues at coordinate 32,825 of CALJZN010000003.1, read as the reverse complement.
AGCTCATCCGCACCCGCGCCGAGATGATCACCGACCGGCTGTCGCTGCTCATCGACAACGGGCTCGCGGGCCTCGGCCTTGTCCTGCTGCTGCTGTTTCTGTTCCTGAACGCGCGCACCGCCGTCTGGGTGGCGGCCGGCATCCCGGTGGCGATGCTGGGGGCCGTCGCGACGATGTATGCGATGGGGCTGACGCTGAACATGATGTCGCTGTTCGCGCTGATCCTGACGCTGGGGATCGTGGTGGACGACGCCATCGTGGTGGGCGAGCATGCCGACCACCGCCGCAGGCATCTGGGCGAGGGGCCGGCCGAGGCGGCCGAGAACGCGGCCACGCGGATGGCGGCGCCGGTGATCTCGTCCACGCTGACCACCGTGATCGCCTTCTTCGGCCTCGTGGCGATCGGCGGGCGCTTCGGCGACCTGATCCGCGACATCCCGCTGACCGTGATCGCCGTGCTGGTCGTCTCGCTGATCGAGTGCTTCCTGATCCTGCCCGCGCACATGCGCCACGCGCTGGCGCAGTCGGCGCGCGAGGCGTGGTACGACGCCCCGAGCCGGGCGGTGAACCGCGGGCTCGACTGGTTCAAGGCGCGCATCTTCCGCCCCCTGATGGCGGGCGTGGTCCGGGCGCGCTATCCGGTGCTTGCGGGCGTCATCCTTGCGCTGGCCAGCCAGCTGGCCGTGCTGGTGCGGGGCGATGTGCCCTGGCGGTTCTTCGACGCGCCCGAACAGGGGTCGGTCACCGGCAACTTCGCCATGCTGCCGGGCGCCTCGCGCGAGGACACGCTGGCGATGCTGCGCGAGCTGCAGCGCGCGACCGAGGAGGTCGCCGCGCGGCTTCAGGCCGAGCACGGGGTCAACCCGCTGGCCTTCGTGCTGGCCGAGATCGGCGGCAACGCCGGACGCGCCCTGCCCTCGGCCGAAACCAAGGAGCCGCACCAGCTGGGCGCGATCTCGATCGAGCTGATCGACCCCGACCGCCGGCCCTATTCCAGCTTCCAGTTCGTCGCCGAATTGCAGGACGCGGTGCGCCGGCATCCCATGCTCGAGGAGATCAGCTTCCGCGGCTGGCGCCAGGGGCCCGGGGGCGACGCGCTGTCGGTGCAGATCTCGGGCGCCGACAGCGCCACGCTCAAGGCCGCGGCCGAGGCGCTCAAGACCGCTCTCGCCCCCTTCCCCGAGGTCACGGGGCTGCAGGACAACCTGGCCTACGACAAGGAAGAGCTGATCCTCGCCCTGACCCCGCAGGGGCAGGCGCTGGGCTTCACCGTCGACGGCCTGGGCCGGGTGCTGCGCGACCGGCTGAACGGGATCGAGGCCGCGCGCTTCCCCGACGGCCCGCGCACCGCCACGGTGCGGGTGGAGCTGCCGGCGTCGGAGCTGACGGCCGATTTCCTCGACCGGACGCTGCTGCGCGCGCCCTCGGGGCAGTATCTGCCGCTGGCCGACATCGTCACGGTGCAGACGCGGCAGGGCTTCTCGACCATCCGGCGCGAGAACGGGGTGCGGCTGGTCACCGTCTCGGGCGACATCGCGGGCGACGATCCGGCGCGCGCGGCCGAGATCAGCGACTACCTCCGCACCACGATCCTGCCGCAGATCGAGGCCGACTTCGGCGTCGCCACCCGCACCGCGGGCCTTGCCCAGCAGGAACGCGACTTCGTCTCGGACGCCACGCGCGGGCTGGTGCTGTGCCTGCTTGGCATCTACCTCGTGCTGGCCTGGGTGTTCGCCAGCTGGACGCGGCCGCTGGTGGTGATGGCCGTGATCCCCTTCGGCCTGGTGGGCGCGGTCTGGGGCCATCAGGTCTGGGGCGTGGCGCTGTCGATGTTCTCGGTCATCGGGATCATCGGCATGGTCGGCATCATCATCAACGACTCGATCGTTCTTGTGACCACAGTGGACGACTACGCCAAGCGTCGCGGGCTGGTCCGGGCCATCATCGACGGTGCGACCGACCGTCTGCGCCCGGTGCTGCTGACCACGCTGACCACGGTCCTGGGCCTTGCGCCGCTGCTCTACGAAAGCTCGAGCCAGGCGCTGTTCCTCAAGCCCACGGTGATCTCGCTGGTCTACGGGCTGGGGTTCGGGATGGTGCTGGTGCTGCTGCTCGTCCCGGCGCTGATGGCGGCGCAGTTCGACATCGCCCGCGCGCTGCGCTCGGTGCGGCGCGCCTTCGGCCGGGCGCGCGGCGCGTCGGGCCTGCGCGCAGTGACGGTGGCGGTTGCGCTGGCGCTGGCGGCCTGGTTCGCGGCCACGCTGGGCCATGCGCTGGTGACGGGGGCGCTGCCCGAACCGGTGGCCGCGCGCGTCGCGGCCGCCCTGCCCGCGCTGGCGGGCCGGGGCGGGCTGGGCACCGGGATGGGCCTGTTCCTCGCGGGCGCCGCCGCGCTCACGCTGGGCGCGCTGCTGCTTGTCGCGCTGGCCCGCGGGCTGCGGCGGGCGCGTCGGCCGGCGGTCTGAGGCCGGGCGCAGGGAGCGGGCGCAGGGAGCGGGGCGCAGGGGGCGGGGCGCAGGGGGCGGGGCACAGCGGCGCGCCGAACCCGGACGCTGCCGCCCGCGCTAGCCCCCGGCGGCGACGCAGTCGGCGATCGCGTCGGCCAGCCCCGTCAGCAGCGCGCGGTAAAGGCCCGGTCCGTAGTCGAGCGACGAGCCCGAGGGGTCCAGCGCCGCGCCAAGGCGGGCGGACGTGCCCTCGACCAGCACCTCGGCGAGGCGGCGGTCGTGCTGCACCTCGGGGAACACGCAGACCGCCCCGGCCTCGGCCAGCGCCGCGCGCGTCCGGGCCAGCCGCGCCGCGCCGGGCGCCGCGGCATCGCCCAGCGCGATCGAGCCCGCGACGTTGAGCCCGAAGCGCGCGGCGAAATAGCCGTAGGCGTCATGAAAGACGACGATCGGCACGCCGGCCGCGGGCGCAAGCCGTGCGTGCAGCGCCGCCTCGAGCGCCTCGAGCTCGGCCCGGGCGACGGCGGCGTTGGCGGCATAGACGGCGGCGTTCGCCGGGTCGAGCCGGGCGAGCGCCGCCGCGATGGCCCCGACCCAGACGCGGGCATTGCCGGGGTCGAGCCAGGCATGGGGGTCGGTCCCCTCATGGGCGTGGTCGTGGGCGTGGTCGTGGGCGTGGTCGTGCCCGCCGGAGCCGTGGTCGTGTCCGGCATGGGCGTCGGCGTCGTAGTCGCGCAGCCGCGTGCCTTCGGCGGCCAGAAGGCCCAGCACCTCGCCCTGAAGCCCGACCCCCGCCATCGCCCGCACCAGCCAGGGCGTCAGTTCGGGCCCGATCCAGACCACCAGATCGGCCGCGGCCAGCGCCCGCGCCTGGCTCGGGCGCAGCTGGAAGCTGTGGGGGTCGCCGCCGCGGTCAAGCAGGATCGCCGGCGTCCCGAGGTCGCCCATCACCTGCGCGACAAGGCTGTGAACGGCCGGAACATCGGTCATCACCCGCGGCACCTCGGCGGCGGCGGGCATCGCAAGGGCCGCGGCGAGGGCGGCGGCGAGGGTCGGCAGGGCGGGACGGCGGCGGGGGAACATCGGGCCTCCGGGCTTGCAGGGGGTGGCAGGGATGATTAGGGGTATCGTATAACGTTTCTTTCTGGCGTTATACCATAACATGCACTGTCACATCCGAGCGAGGATCGCCGATGGCCGACGCGCCCGTGCCCGCCGCCTTCGCCGCCCACGACCACCGGCAATGCGCGGGCACGGTGCTGGCCCGGGCCGAAGCGCTGTGCGCGACGCGCGGCCTGCGGCTGACCCCGGTGCGCCGCCGCACGCTCGAGATCCTGCTCGAGGCGCATCGCGCGCTCGGCGCCTACGAGGTGCTCGAGCGGCTGAAGGCCGACGGCTTCGGCGGCGCCCCGCCGGTGGCCTATCGCGCGCTCGAGTTCCTCGCGGCGCTGGGCCTTGTCCACCGCATCCGCCGGCTGAACGCCTTCGCCGCCTGCATGCACCCCGGCGAGGCGCATCAGGCGCTGTTCCTGATCTGCCGGTCCTGCAACGCGCTGGCCGAGTTGCCGGGGGCCGCGCTGCGCAGCGCCCTTGACGCGGCCGCCGCGGCGACGGGCTTCAGCGTCGAGCGGGCAAGCCTCGAGGCGGTGGGCCTGTGCCCGGCCTGCCGTGCGGCCGCGGCATGAGCCTGGTCGCAGCCGAGGGGCTGACGCTGCGCTACGGCGCGCGCACGGCGCTGGCCGGGGTGGACCTGCGCATCGCGCCGGGCGAGATCGTGACGGTGATCGGCCCCAACGGCTCGGGCAAGTCCACGCTGCTGCGGGCGCTGCTGGGCATCCTTCCGCCGTCGGCGGGGCGGGTGGTGCGCCGGCCGGGCCTGCGGATCGGCTATGTGCCGCAGCGGCTGACGATCGACCCCGGGCTGCCGCTGACGGTCGGCCGCTTCCTGTCGCTGCCCCGCCGCCAGCCGGCGGCCGCGATCGCGGCGGCGCTGGCCCGCTGCGGGCTTCAGCGGTTCGAGCGGCGGCAGATGGCGGCGCTCTCGGGCGGGCAGTTCCAGCGTGCGCTGCTGGCCCGCGCCCTGCTGGCCGAGCCCGAGCTGCTGATGCTCGACGAGCCCACCGCAAGCCTCGACCAGGCGGGCAAGGCCGAGTTCTACCGGCTGATCGAGGCGGTGCGGCGCGAGCTGGGCTGTGCCGTGCTGATGGTCAGCCACGACCTGCATGTGGTGATGGCGGCTTCCGACCGGGTGATCTGCCTCAACGGGCATGTCTGCTGCCAGGGGACGCCCACCGCGGTGGCCGCAGCGCCGGAATATCGCGCGCTGTTCGGGCCCGGCACCGGCGGGGCGCTGGCGCTCTACCGCCATGCCCACGACCACGTTCACGACCACGTCCACGACGCGGTGGGCCCGGGCGCGGCGGCGATGCCGGACCATCCCGGCGCGGACGCCCCCCGCGACGCCTTCGGCGACGCATCCCGCGACGCTTCCCGCGACGCCCCCGGCCGCCCCCGCAACGGCGCGCCGGGCCCGGCCGGCGCCGCCCCGCAGCCTGGCCCGGCCCGGCCGGAACCGGCGGGCCGCGGCCATGGTTGACGATTTCCTGCTGCGCGCGGGGCTCGCCGGGGCGGCGGTGGCGCTGGCGGCGGGGCCGCTCGGCTGCTTCGTCGTCTGGCGCCGGATGGCCTATTTCGGCGACGCCACCGCCCATGCGGCGATCCTCGGGGTGGCGCTGGCGCTGGCCTTCTCGCTCTCGGTCCAGGCCGGCACGCTTCTGGTGGCGCTGGCGATGGCCGCCACCGTCTCGGCGCTCGCCGGGCGCGGCTGGGCGATGGACACCACGCTGGGGGTGCTGGCCCACTCCGCGCTGGCCTTCGGGCTGGTGGCGATCTCGTTCGTGCAGGGCGTGCGGGTGGACCTTGCCGCCTATCTCTTCGGCGACATCCTCGCGGTGTCCTGGGCCGACCTCTGGCGCATCTGGGCGGGCGCGCTGGCGGTGGTGGCGCTTCTGGCCTGGCGGTGGTCGGCCCTGCTGACCGCGACGCTGTCCGAGGATCTCGCCCATGCCGCCGGCATCGACCCCGGGCGCGAGCGGCTGGTGCTGACGCTGGCGCTGGCGCTGGTGGTGGCCGCGGCGATCAAGGTCGTCGGAGCCCTTCTGATCGCCGCCATGCTGATCGTGCCGGCGGCGGCGGCGCGGGCCTTCGCCCGCTCGCCCGAGGCGATGGCGGTGGCGGCCGTCGCGCTGGGGGGGCTGGCAGTGCTGGGCGGGCTGGCGCTGTCGCTCGGGCAGGACACGCCGGCCGGCCCCTCGATCGTGGCGGTGGCGGCGGCGATCTTCGGCGCCGCGATCGCGTTCGGCGCGGTGCGGCGGCAGGACGGCCCGGACGGCTAGGCCGATCCGGCACCGCGCGCGCGCTCAGGCCCGGCCGGCGGCGGCCGACAGGCTGACCGGATCGACCCCGATCGCGCGCAGCGCCTGTTCCCACTTGCTCGCGTCGCGGTCCGAGAACACGAGGTCGGGCGCGGCCTCGCCCGTCAGCCAGCCGTTGCGCAGGATCTCGCCCTCGAGCTGCCCGGGCCCCCAGCCGGAATAGCCGAGCGCGAGCATCGAGGCCGAGGGCCCCCGGCCGCGGGCGATGTCCTCGAGGATGTCGAGCGTGGCGGTCATCCCGAAGCGGTCGTCCACCAGAAGGGTGGAACTGTTGCCGCGGTAGTCGCCCGAGTGCAGCACGAAGCCGCGCCCGTGCTCGACCGGGCCGCCGAAGCGCACCCGGATGTCCGCAGCCCCCGGCCCGGCCGCGATGCCGAGCTGGTCAAGCAGCCCGCGAAAGCTGATGTCCGGGGCCGGCTTGTTCACGATCAGCCCCATCGCGCCCTGGGACGAGTGTGCGCACATGAAGATCACGCTGCGCTCGAATTGCGGATCGCCCATGCCCGGCATGGCGATCAGAAGCTTTCCAGTCAGGTCCATCCGAGTCGCCGCCCCTCTGCCCGGTCCATGGTCGGCCGGCGGCGCGCGCGGCGCAATGCCCCGCGGGCGCCCGCCGCCGAGCGTTTCGCCGGAATGTGATTTCATCGGCCGCGCGCAGCGCCTAGTGTCGCGCGCATGGTCGCCCTCTCGCCCGTTCCCTGCCGCCGTCGCCTGCATCCGGCCGCGCTGATCGCCGCCGCGGCCCTCGGGCTGGCCGCGCCGCTTGCCGCCCCCGCTGCGGCGCAGGGCGGGCCGGCGGCGTCGGAGGTGGTGGCCGCGCGCCTTCTGCCCGGCTGGCGCACCGCGCGGGGCACCCACATGGCGGCGCTTGCCCTGACCCTTGCACCGGGGTGGAAGACCTACTGGCGCGCCCCGGGCGAGGCCGGCATCCCGCCCGATTTCGACTGGTCGGGGTCGGGCAACCTTGGCGAGCTGCGGCTGCACTGGCCGCGGCCCGAGGTGATCGAACAGGGGCGCGACCGCACCATCGGCTACCGCGACCGGCTGGTGCTGCCGATCGAGGTGCGCCCGGCCGACGGCAGCGGCACGGTGGAGCTGCGCGCGCTGGTCCAGCTCGGCGTCTGCGAGGATGTCTGCATGCCGGTGACGCTGCGGCTGGACTCGCGGCTGGTCGCACCCGGCGCTGCCGACCCGGCCATTGCCGCGGCCCTTGCCGACCGGCCGCTTGCGCCGGGCGAGGCCGGCGTCACCCGCCTGCGCTGCCGGCTGGAGCCCATCGCCGACGGGCTGCGGCTGACGGCCGAGGTGGAGTTGCCGCGCCCCGCGCGCTTCCGCGCCGCGGCGGTCGAGACCGATGCCGCCGGCGTCTGGGTGTCCGAGGCGCGGGTCGCGCCGGCGCCGGGCGGGCTGCAGGTGGTGGCCGATCTGGTGCCCGAGGAGGGGCGCCCCTTCGCGCTGGACCGCAGCGGGATGCGGTTGACGCTGATCGCGGCGGACGAGGCGGTGGACCTGCGCGGTTGCCCGTCCGGCTAGCGCGCACGGCCGGCCCGTCGCCCCCGCCCTTGCCTTGCGCCGCGGCGCGCCGCAGGATGCGCCCGGCCGCAGCCGACGGAGGCCGCCTTGTCCGCCCAGATCGCGCCCTTCGGGCAGACCGCCGACGGCCGCACCGTCCACCGCATCGCACTGGCCCGGGGGGCGCTGCGCGCCGCGGTGCTGACCTACGGCGCCCGGCTGCAGGACCTGCGGCTCGACGGGGTTGGCTGGCCGCTGACGCTGGGCAGCGACAGCCTGGCGGCCTACGAGGGGCCGATGGCCTATGCGGGGCCGGTCGTCGGCCCCGTCGCCAACCGGATCGCGGGCGCCAGCGCCAGCCTTGCCGGCAGAACCCATGCCTTCGAGGCCAACGACGGCACCAGCACGCTGCACGGCGGCACCGGCGGCACCCATGCCCGGGTCTGGCGGATCGTGGCGGCGACGGCCGATGCGGTCACGCTGGCGCTCGACCTGCCCGACGGGCTGGGCGGCTTTCCCGGCAACCGCCATCTGGTCGCGCGCTTCGCGCTGGGTCCTGGGGCCGCGATGACCCTCGCGCTGACGGCCACGACCGATGCGCCGACCTGGATCAACCTGGCCAATCACAGCTACTGGACGCTCGACCCCGCGCCGACCATCGCGGGGCAGATGCTGGAGGTGGCGGCCCACCACTACCTGCCCGTGGACGACCGGCGCCTGCCCGCCGGGCCGCCCGCCCCGGTGACCGGCACGCGCCTTGACTTCCGCGCGGGCCGCGTGCTGGCCCTGCCGCCGGACCTCGACCACTGCTTCTGCCTTGCGCCGGCGCGCCGCCCCGCCCCGGTCCTGGCCGCGCGCCTGACCGGCCGGTCGGGCCTTGCCCTGACGCTGGAGACGACCGAGCCGGGCCTGCAGGTCTACGACGGGTCGGGGCTGACCTCGGCGCCGTTCCGCGACCTTTCGGGGCGCGAGACGGCGCGCTTCGGCGGGCTGGCGCTGGAACCGCAGGGCTGGCCCGACGCGCCGAACCGGCCCGACTTTCCGTCGGTGGCGCTGGCGGCGGGCGGCGCCTATGCCCAGACGACCCGCTGGCGCCTGACGCGCCCCGGCGGTATCGGGCGCGGCGGCAAAGGCGGTATCGGAGGCGGCGGCAGCGGCCGGGGCGGGGGCTGAGGGGGCGCGCGCGCCCCGGCTTCAGGACGACGGGCGGCGGGTGCAGACCGCGTTGACCTCGGCGCCCTCGTCGATGCCGAGCGTGTCGTAGGCGATCTGCCCGGTCACCCGGGCGCCGGCGAACAGGCGCACCTGCCCGGCCGCGATCTCGCCGTCGAAGCGGCCCTTGATCGCGACGCTCCCGGCGATGAGGGTGCCCGAGGCATCGCCCTCCGCCTCCAGCAGGATCGCTGCCGCGGTCACCCGCCCCTCGACCGTGCCGAGCATCTCGACGAGGCCCGGAAACTCGAGGTCGCCGACCACTTTCGAGGCCGCGCCGAGGTGCGAGCGCGTGCCGGGTGAGGCGGGGGGAGTCGACATGAGGCAACGTCCTTTTCCTGACCGCCCCTTGGTGCCGCCGATCCGGCCCTCTGGTCAAGCCGGCGCGGCCGCACCCCCGGCGGTTTCGGCACAACCCGGCCGCCGGGCGCGGCCGGCAGGCCCGGCCCGGTGCCGGGACGTGCGGTGGGGGGCGGCGGGCGTCGCGGCGGCGTGCCTGCTGCCGAGCGCGCCCGCGCCGGCCGGGCTCCGGTCCGGGCGCGGGGCGGGTCAGATCGCCGCCTCAGATCGCCGCCGCGGTCACCTCCACCTCGACCAGGAACTCGGGCCGGGTGAACCCCGCGACGATCACCAGCGTCGAGGCCGGCAGCCGCGCCACGCCCGCAAGCCAGGCGTCGCGGGCCGCCATGTAGCCCGCCATATGCGCCCGGTCGGTGACGAAGGCGTTGATGCGCACGACATCGGCCGGCCCCATCCCGGCCTCGGCGAGGATCGCCGCGCAATGCGCCAGGCACAGCCGCGCCTGCGCTTCGGCGCCCTCGGGCACGGACCCGTCGGCGGCCAGCGGCAACTGCCCCGAGGTCGCCACCAGCCGCCACCCGGCCGGCACCTCGACCCCGTGGGCATAGCGCGCAAAGGGCGGGGGCAGCGCCCCGGGCATCAGCATCCGCATCATGTCCCCACGCCCTCCTGCCGCAGTCTGCCCCGGCGCCGCGGCGAGCCGACCGGCTTCGCCGATCCCGGGGCTTGCCTCCCGCCAGCCGGCGGCCAATATCTGGGGCAACGCTTGCGGCCTTGCCACTGTTTCGGGCAATGTCGCGCGGCGACGCACGGCAGCCTGCCGATTGCCGTGCCCCGTCGCGGCGGACTGCTAGGGTTCCGCCGGGAATCGCAATCTTTGCACGGGAGAGATCCATGCTGTCCAGACCCTCGGCCCCCGCGACCCTCGCCGCCCTCGCCGCTGCCTGCACGGCCGCGGGCCCCGCCCTGTCCCAGACGTCCGTGACCTTCGGCACCAACTGGGTCGCCCAGGCCGAACATGGCGGCTACTATCAGGCCGTGGTCGACGGCACCTATGCCGCCTGCGGGATCGACGTGACGATTCTTCCGGGCGGTCCGCAGGTGAACAACCGCGCGCAGCTGCTCGCCGGGCGCATCGACTTCTACATGGGCGGCCCTCTGGGCGTGCTCTCGGCGGTGCAGGAGGGCATCCCGATGGTCGCCGTCGCCGCCGACTTCCAGAAGGATCCGCAAGTCCTGATGACCCATCCGGGCCGGGCCGCCACCTTCGCCGATGTCGCGGCGCTGCCCACCTACATCATCGGCGACGAGGGGTTCGTCACCTATTTCCTGTGGCTGCAGAGCGAATACGGCTTCGACCCCGCGCGGCGCGTGCCCTACACGTTCAACCCCGCCGCCTTCATCGCCAACCCCGACTCGGCGCAGCAGGGCTACGTCACCTCCGAGCCCTTCGCCATCGAGCAGCAGGCGGGCTTCAAGCCCGATGTCTGGCTGCTGGCCGACCAAGGCTATCCCGCCTATTCCACCATGATCGTGACGATGCAGCCCACCATCGACCGCAGGCCCGAGGTGGTGAAATGCTTCGTCGAGGGCTCGGCCATCGGCTGGGCGAACTTCCTTTACGGCGACAACGCCGCGGCCCTGGCGAAGATCAAGGCGGACAACCCCGAGATGACGGACGACCAGCTCGCCTATTCGATCGCGGCGCTGAAGTCCTACGGCATCGTCGATTCGGGCGATGCCGCGACGCTGGGCATCGGCGCCATGACCGAGGCGCGGATGAAGGCGTTCTTCGACAAGATGGCGGCCGTGGGTGTGGTGGCAGCCGATGTCGACTATACCAAGGGCTTCACGCTTGCCTTCACCAACAAGGGCGTGTCGCTGCCGGTCTCGCAGGCGCTGCTCGGCAAGTGATGGCCGCCCGCCTCTCCGCCCCCGCGGCCGCCCCGGCCGCGGGGGCTGCGCGGCCGCTGCTGCTGGCGCTCGAGCATGTGGACAAGCTGTTCGGCCGCGACGTGGTGGCGCTGCGCGACATGACGCTCGAGGTCCGGCCGGGCGACTTCGTGTCGTTGCTGGGCCCCTCGGGCTGCGGCAAGTCCACCGCGCTGCGGCTGATCGCGGGGCTGATCCAGCCCACGCGCGGCCGGGTGCGCTGGGAGGACGCGCAGGCACGCGAGACGCTGGGCGTGGTGTTCCAGGAACCCACGCTGATGCCCTGGGCCACGGTGTCCGAGAACGTCTGGCTGCCGCTGCGCCTGCGGGGCGTGTCGCGGCGCGCGGCGCTGCCGCAGATCGAAGAGGCGCTGACGACCGTGGGCCTGCTGCGGTTCCGGCACGCCTATCCGCGCGAGCTGTCGGGCGGCATGAAGATGCGCGTCTCGATCGCCCGGGCGCTGGTGACGCGCCCGCGCCTGATCCTGATGGACGAACCCTTCGCCGCGCTGGACGAGATCACGCGCTTCAAGCTCAACAACGACCTGCTGGAGATGCGGGCCAAGCTGGGCTGCACGGTGATCTTCGTCACCCATTCGGTCTTCGAAAGCGTGTTCCTGTCGGACCGCATCGTCATCATGGCCGCCCGGCCCGGCCGGGTGATCCGCGAGCTGGGCGTGAGCGAACCCTACCCGCGCAGCGAGGCGTTCCGCACCTCGACCGACTATGTTGACCACTGCCGCGCCGCGTCCGAGGCGCTGGCGCAGGCCATGGAGGGCACCGCCCATGACGGCTGAACCGACGGGAGCGCCCGCATGACCCTCGCCGACCCCGCCCGCCTCGCGTCCGCGGCCGCCGCCGCCCCGGTCGTCGATGCCGAAGAGGTCGCGCGGCTGGCCGCGGAACGGCGCGAGCGGATCGCCCGCTGGCTGCTGCCGTTCGCGGTGTTTCTGGCGCTGATCGGCCTGTGGCAATGGTATGTCGTGGCGTGGGAGGTTCCGCATTACCGCCTGCCCGGCCCGGTCCTGGTGGCCGAGACGCTGGCGCGCGACTTCGGCACCCTGTCGGGCAGCTGGTGGACGACGCTGCGGGTAACCCTGATGGCGCTGGCGCTGGCCGTCCTGGGCGGGGCGGGGCTGGCGATCCTGTTCACCCAGTCGCGCTGGATCGAGCTGTCGCTGTTTCCCTACATGGTGGTGCTGCAAGTCACCCCGATCATCGCCATCGCGCCGTTGATCTTCATCTACATCGACAGCCACATCGCGCGGGTGCTGTTCATCGCCTGGATCGTGGCCTTCTTCCCGATCCTGTCGAACACCGCCATCGGCCTGAAATCGTCCGACCACAACCTGCGCGACCTGATGGCGATCTACCGCGCCAGCCGCTGGCAGCGGCTGCGCTATCTTCAGTTGCCCGCGGCGCTGCCCTATTTCCTGGGCGGCCTGCGCATCGCCGGGGGGCTGGCGCTGATCGGGGCGGTGGTGGCCGAGTTCACCATGGGCTCGGGCGGGCAGGCGGCGGGGCTTGCGTTCCGCATCCTCGAGTCGAGCTACCGGATGCAGATCCCGCGGATGTTTTCGGCGCTGATCCTGATCGTGCTGACGGGAATCGCGATTTACCTTCTCATCTCGGCGCTGTCCTGGCTTCTCCTGCACAAGTGGCACGAAAGCGCGCTGAAGCGGGAGACGTGATGGATTTCCTCACCCTGCCCGACGCGCCGCGCCTGCGGCTGGTCAACGCGACCGTGCCGGCCTGCCTTTTGGGGCAGCCGGGGGACCTTGCGCGCACCGCCCTCACGCTTGCGGGCGGGCGCCTGGCCGAGGACGGGGCAGCCCCCCCCGGGACGGCCGAGCTGGACCTGCGCGGGGCGATGGTGCTGCCCGCCTTCATCGACATGCACACCCATCTCGACAAGGGGCACATCTGGCCCCGCGCGCCCAACCCCGACGGCAGCTTTGCCGGCGCGCTGGCCACGGTCGAGGGCGACCGCGCGGCGCGCTGGCGGGCCGAGGACGTACGCGCGCGCATGGACTTCGCCCTGCGCTGCGCCTACGCCCACGGGACGCGGGCGATCCGCACCCATCTCGACGCCCGCCCGCCGCAGGACGGCATCAGCTTTGCCGTGTTCCGCGAGCTGCGCACCGAGTGGCGCGGGCGGATCGAGCTTCAGGCCGCCTGCCTCGTGGCGATCGACGGGGTCGAGGCCGACGGACCCTTCCGCGACACGGCCGACATCGTGGCGGCCTCGGGCGGAGTGCTCGGCGCGGTCACCTACCCGATGCCCGACCTGCGCGACCGGCTGCGCGCCTTCTTCCGCCTTGCCGCCGAACGCGGGCTTGCGGCCGACTTCCACGCCGACGAGACCGGCGATCCTTCGGTCGCCACGCTGCGGGTCATCGCCGAGACGGTGCTGGAAACCGGCTTCGACGCGCCGGTGGTGGTGGGCCATTGCTGCTCGCTGGCCGTGCAGCCCGAGGCCGAGGCGCTGGCCACGCTCGATCTGGTGGCGAAGGCGGGGCTGCACATCGTCTCGCTGCCGATGTGCAACCTCTACCTGCAGGACCGCGGCGGGGCCGGGCGCACCCCGCGCTGGCGCGGCGTGACGCTGGTGCACGAGATGGCCGCGCGGGGCATTCCCGTCTCCTTCGCCTCCGACAACACCCGCGATCCGTTCTATGCCTACGGCGATCTCGACATGATCGAGGTGCTGCGCGAGGCGACGCGCATCGCCCATCTCGACCATTCGCGCGACGACTGGGCGCTGTCGGTCCTCCACCGCCCCGCCGCCGCCTGCGGCTTCGCCCCCCCCTCGCTGGCCCCCGGTGCCCCCGCCGACCTGGTGATCTGCAAGGCGCGCAGCTGGACCGAGCTGTTTGCCCGTCCGCAGGCCGACCGCGTGGTGCTCCGCGCCGGCCGCGCCATCGACCGCAGCCTTCCCGACTATGCCGAGCTTGACCCCCTCATGGTGACCGCATGACGCTGCCCCCCAACGTCGCCGCCGCCCGCGCCGCGCTGGCGCATCTGGAGATCGACGACAACCCCGTCTCGATCCGGGCGAAAAGCCGCGATTTCTTCTGGTACTCGCCTGTCCTGAAGGCGCGGATGGACCACCTTGCCGGGGATTTCGTGGTCGCTCCGCGGTGCGAGGCCGAGGTGGTCGAGGTGCTGCGGGTCTGTTACGCCCACGACGTGCCGGTGACGACCCGCGGCGCCGGCACCGGCAACTACGGCCAGGCGATGCCGCTGGCGGGCGGCTGCATCCTGCACCTCAAGAACCTCGACCGGGTGAAGGAAATCCGCCCCGGCCGCGTCGTCGTCGAACCGGGCTGCCTGCTGAAGGACCTCGACGAGGCCTGCCGCGCGCAGTCGGGGCAGGAGATCCGCATGTTCTCGTCCACCTGGGCCACTGCCACCGTCGGCGGCTTCATCGCCGGGGGCTCGGGCGGGGTCGGCTCGGTCCGCTGGGGCGCCCTGCGCGATCTGGGCAACATCATCCGCCTGCGGGTGGCGACGATGGAGGCCACGCCGCGCCTGCTCGATTTCCGCGGCGAGGAGCTTGCCCGCGTCAGCCACGCCTACGGCACCAACGGCATCATCACCGAGCTGGAGCTGCCGCTCGCGCCCGCCTACGACTGGGTCGAGCTGTTCGTGGCGCTCCCCGGCTTCCCCGAGGCGGCGCGGTATGCCTTCGACATCGCGTCCGAGGACGGCATCCTTCTGAAACTCGTCTCGGTCTTCGAGGCGCCGATCGCGCAGGACTACTTCGCCCGCGTCCGCCCCCACATCGCCGACGGCGAGCATCTGGTGGGCCTGATGGTCGCGCCCCATGCGATGGACGCCTTCGCCACCTTCACCGCCCGCCGCCCCGGCGCCCGGGTGATCTGGCGGTCCGACCGGCCCGACTGGCCGCGCGAGCCGGGGCCGGTGTTCGAATACGGCTGGAACCACACCACCCTGCGGGCGCTCAAGGTGGACCCCACGGTCACCTACCTCCAGGTCCGCTATGCCGGCGACGACCTGCTGGAAAAGATCGAGGCGGTGCGGCGGACCTTCGGCGCCGAGGTGCTCCAGCACCTCGAGGCGATGCGCGAGGGCGGGCGGGTGATGTTCGCGGGCCTGCCCATCGTGAAATTCACCACCGAGGCGCGGCTGGACGAGATCGTGCGCATCCACGAGGATCTCGGCTGCATGATCTTCAACCCCCACCGCTACACGCTCGAGGAGGGGGGGCGCCAGACGGTGGACGCCCGGCAACTCGCCTTCAAGCGCGAGGCCGATCCGAAGGGGCTGCTCAACCCCGGCAAGATGATCGCCTGGGACGATCCCGACTGGCGCTACGACCGGATGTATGCCTACCCCAAGATGCGGGCTGCCGAGTGACCGCGGGCGCGCGACCGCAGGCGCAGGATCCCGGCCCGACCGCGCCGGCTGGCACCGCCCGGGGCCGAGGCGATGCCGCCCGCGCTGCCGCCCGCGGGGCGCCGCGGGCTTCGGTCGGCCCGCCACCGGGATCGCCCGCAGCTTCGCCCGCACCTTCCCCGGCCCGCTGCCGGATCGGGCGGGGCGGGGCGCCTGCCGCGGTCCGGCATGGTCCGCGGTCCGGCAAGGTCCGGTCAGGCTTTGCCCCGCGCCGCAGGCGCAGGATCCCGGGGCAGAGGTGATGCGCGCGCTTGTCCTTTTCGCCCATCCGCTGCCCGAAAGCTTCGGCGCCGCCCTGCACCGCACCGTGGTCGAGACGCTCGCGGCCCGCGGCTGGGAGGTGGACGACTGCGACCTCTATGCCGAGCGGTTCGACCCGGTGCTGTCGGCCGAGGAGCGGCGGGGCTACCACGACACCGCCACCAACCGCCTGCCCGTCCAGGCCCATGTGGACCGGCTGCTCGCGGCCGAGGCGCTGGTGCTGTGCTTTCCCACCTGGAACTTCGGCTTTCCCGCCATCCTGAAGGGCTATTTCGACCGGGTGTTCCTGCCCGGCCTGTCGTTCCGGCTGGTGGACGGCAAGGTGCGCCCGAACCTGACCCATATCCGCAGGCTCGCCGCGGTCACGACCTACGGCGGCACGCGGCTGCGCGCCTTCCTTGCGGGCGACCCGCCGCGCCGGCAGGTCTGCCGCACGCTGGCCTATGTCACGCAGGCCCGGCGCTTGCGCTACCTCGCGCTCTACGACATGAACCGCGCGAGCGGGTCCGCGCGCGGGGCCTTCCTGGCGCGCGTACGGGCCGAGATGGAGCGGTTCTGAGCATGCGCGCGCTGGTCGTCTACTGCCACCCCTCGCCCGAAAGCTTCACCGCGGCGGTGTGCGACCGGGTGCTGGGCCATCTGCGCGCCGCCGGCGCCGAGGTGCGGCTGATCGACCTCTACGCCCGCGGCTTTTCCCCCGTCCTCAGCCGGCAGGAGTGGGAGCGATACCTCGACACGCCCGCCAACCGCGCCCCGGTGGCCGAGGATGCGGCCGCCGTCGGCTGGTGCGACACGCTGATCTTCGTCTATCCGACCTGGTGGTACGGGCTGCCGGCGATGCTCAAGGGCTGGCTCGACCGTGTGCTTTTGCCCGATGTCGCCTTCCTGATGCCCGACGGCGCCAACCGCACGATCCGCCCGGGGCTGCAGCACATCACCCGGCTGGGGGTGTTCACGTCCTGCGGCGCCTCGCGCTGGCTGACCTGGCTGGTGGGCGCGCCGGGCAAGCGCACGCTGATGCGCGGCGTCGGCATCCTCTGCGCCCCGCGCCGCCGCACGGCCTTCGCCGCGCACTACCTGATGGACAGCTCCACCCCGGCAAGCCGCGCCCGGCACCTCGCCCGCGTCGATCGCGCCATGCGCCGCCTGATCGGCCCGGCCGGCCGCGGCGGCGTGCGGCTGTCCCTGGCCGGGGTTACGCCGTGACCCGCCGCCTCGACTGGGCCGACTTCCGCGCCGCCGAACTGGCCGCCGCCGACCCGATGCGCACCCTCGCCATCCTGCCCGTCGCGGCGATCGAGCAGCACGGGCCGCATCTGCCGCTGGGCACCGATGCGATGATCATGGCGGGGATGCTGGACACGGTGCGCAGCCTCTGCCCCGGCGATCTCGACATCCGCATCCTGCCGCTGCAGGCGGTGGGCAAGTCGAACGAACATCTCTGGGCCGCGGGCACGCTCACGCTGTCTGCCGAGACGGCGCTGCGCGCCTGGGTCGAGATCGGGTTGTCGGTGGCGCGCGCGGGCCTGCGCAAGATCGTCATCGTCAACAGCCACGGCGGCAACGCCGACCTCGTCTCGATCGTCTCGCGCGAGCTGCGGGTGCGGGCGGGGATGCTGGCGGTGCGCTGGCAATGGGGCGCGGGGGGCTACCCCGAAGGGCTCTATCCGCCCGAAGAGCTGCGTCTCGGCATCCACGGGGGCGATGTGGAGACCTCGCTGATGCTTGCCTTCCGCCCCGAGACGGTGGACATGGCCGCCGCGCGCGACTTCCGCTCCTCGGCCGAGGGCGCGGCCATCCCGCCCACGGGCGTGCCGGGCTACGGCTGGATCGCGTCCGACCTCAACCCCGCCGGCGTGGCGGGGAACGCCGCCGCGGCGACGGCGGCAAAGGGGCGGGCCACGGCCGCCCACATGGCCGGCCGCTTCGTCGCCCTTCTCCGCGCGGTGGCGGCGCATCCGATGACCGGTTTCGCCCCGGCCGAGGGGCCACCGGCGTCCGGGTAGGCGGCGGGACGGGCTTCCCTTCCGGCACCCTGTGCGGCAGCATGCCGCGGGCGTGCCCCGCGCGGCCCGCGGAAGGGGCCGCGCGGGCGGCGCGCCGTGCCGGCCGATCGAGCCCACCCGCAGCCGCCGCCCGTCCGCGCCCCGCCGCGCCGGCGCTTGAACCCGCGCGCCCGCGGCCGTCGCGCCGCCCCCGAGGGCGGCGACCGCGGCGCCGCATCCGGTCGTGCCGTCCCGGCCGCCCGGATCACGCGCATCCCTTCGCCCCCGAAGACCTTCCGGATCTCCTCGGGGCCAAGCCGCGCTTCACGGGGCCTGCAGTCCGGTCGGGGACCGCGGCCGCCCCGACGTTCGCCGGGCTGTCACGCTCGTCGACATCCGAAAGTGCGCCTGGCCGAACGCACGCCCCGGCGGCAGCCCCGGCGGCTGCGGCCCGTCCGGGCGGGGATGCCGCCGGCACACCCCTTGGGCACCGACCGACACCCCCCGCGGGATCAGCAGCGCCCGGCCGCACCGGGCCACGATGCCGCCGCCCCCTCAGAGAGGGGGAGGAGGCCACCCCGATCGCCCGCCCCGGCCGGTTCGCCGTTCTGGTCCCGGCCCGCCTTCCGATCGCCAAGAACTCCGGACGCCGCAGCGGTGCAGCGTTCGCCTTGCGCCATGCCGCGGCAGCGGTGAGGGGCTTCACCAGATCGCCGCGATGGCCGGCCTCGGCCCCACGCGCGCCTGCGTGCGGCGTATCGTTCGGCCGGCCGGCTGCCGCGCCCCGCGCCAGCGGCGGTCTGGCGACGGAAATGACGGGTCCATCCGCCGGCCATCCGCCCGACCGCGCGCCGTGCGGCCCGCGGCGCCCGGCTGTTTGCCCGGCGCGACCCGGCAGCCCGTGTCGCCGACGCCCCCGGAGCACCGCCGCAGCCCTCTCTGCCGGGGTCCGCCCGGGGCGCCGCGCGACCCCGATGGTCACCGCACCGCGCAGGCCAGCAGGGCGCGATGGACATGGCATGAGGCCAGGCGCCGACCGGGGGGGCCCTGCCGTCTTCCCGCAGGACGTCGGGGCAGCCCGGGGCGCGGTGGTAGCGGAGGAGGGATTTGAACCCCCGACACGCGGATTATGATTCCGCTGCTCTAACCAGCTGAGCTACTCCGCCCCGTCGGGGCCATTAGCGCAGCGGCGCAAGCCGCGTCAAGGGCCGCGCGCCGCCGGACCGGTCGAACGCCGGATCGGGCGCACCCCGGCCGTTGCCTGCGCCGGGGCCGCGACCGACCGCCCAAGCCGCCATCGCCCTGCCTGCGAGCCGCGCCGGCGCCCCGCGCGCAGCGCCGCCCGGGCGCCCACATGCGGCGGTGCGCGCTGCGAGAGCCTTGCGCGACTCGCCCGGCGGTGGCATCGCATGGCGGCCCCCTGCCGAAGCGAGGCCCGCCATGCCCCGGCGCTACCACCCCGCCCTTGTGGCCCTGCACTGGAT
This sequence comes from uncultured Paracoccaceae bacterium, assembly GCA_937983405.1. Classification (GTDB taxonomy): domain Bacteria; phylum Pseudomonadota; class Alphaproteobacteria; order Rhodobacterales; family Rhodobacteraceae; genus JAHDXW01. Next base: position 13,839 of record CALJZN010000003.1, on the reverse strand, counting down.
CGTCGCCGTGCTCATCCTCGTGGCCCTCGCCGCCGGCACGCTGGTGCTTGCCCCCGCCGCCAACAGCGACCCCGGCAAGCTCATCTCGTTCCGGGCCCACATGACCATCGGCGCGACCGTCCTTGTCCTGATGCTGGTGCGTCTGGTCGTCCGCTGGCGCACCGCCCATCCGCCGCCGGCCGGCGGCGGGGCGCTGGGGCTGGCGGCGCGGCTGACCCACTGGGCCCTCTACGGCGCGGCGATCGCCATGGCGCTGTCGGGGATCACCCTTGCCGTCACCTCGGGCCTCGGCGACGCGGTCTTCGGCGACGGCCCCATGCCGCCCGACTTCGCGGCCTTTCCCGCCCGCGCCGCCCATGGCGCCCTGGCCGCCGTGCTGATGGCGCTCATCGCGCTGCATGTCGCGGCCGCGCTCTGGCATCAGGTCGTGCGCCGCGACGGGATCATGGCGCGCATCTGGTTCGGGCAGCGCTGACGGCGCCGCCGATCGGGTGCAGGCCGGCCACCGACCTCGGCACGGGGGCTTTCCGCCCCCCGCGCCGGCCGCTATACCGCAGGAATGACGCCGACCCCCCCCCTCCTCCGCCCCGACCGCGCCGCCGCCGCCATGCCCGACACGAGGGCGGCGACCGGCGCCGCCGGCCGGCCCACCATCGGCATGGTCTCGCTCGGCTGCCCCAAGGCGCTGGTGGACAGCGAGCGCATCCTGACCCGCCTGCGCGCCGAGGGCTACGCGATCTCGCCCGACTATGCGGGCGCCGACGCGGTGATCGTGAACACCTGCGGCTTCCTCGATTCGGCCCGGGCCGAAAGCCTCGAGGCGATCGGCGAGGCGCTGCGCGAGAACGGTCGGGTGATCGTGACCGGCTGCCTCGGCGCCGAGCCCGACTTCATCACCGGGGCCCACCCGCGCGTGCTGGCGGTAACCGGCCCGCACCAGTACGAGGCTGTGCTGGACGCCGTGCATGCCGCCGTGCCGCCGCGGCCCGACCCGTTCCTCGACCTGATCCCGGCGCAGGCCGTCAGCCTGACCCCGCGGCACTACAGCTATCTCAAGATCTCCGAGGGCTGCAACCACGCCTGCCGGTTCTGCATCATCCCCGCCCTGCGCGGCCGGCTGACGAGCCGCCCGGCGCATGCCGTGCTGCGCGAGGCCGAGCGGCTGGTCGCCGCCGGCGTCAGGGAGCTGCTTGTCATCAGCCAGGACACCTCGGCCTACGGCGTGGACCTGCGCCATGCCGAGGACCGCGGCCACCGCGCCCATATCGTCGATCTCGCCCGCGACCTCGGGCGGCTGGGGGCCTGGGTGCGGCTGCACTACGTCTATCCCTATCCGCATGTGCGCGAGCTGATCCCGCTGATGGCCGAGGGCCTGGTGCTGCCCTATCTCGACGTGCCGTTCCAGCACGCCCATCCCGACACGCTGCGCCGCATGGCCCGCCCTGCCGCCGCCGCCCGCACGCTGGACGAGATCGCGCGCTGGCGGCGCGACTGCCCCGACCTCGTGCTGCGCTCGACCTTCATCGTGGGCTTCCCGGGCGAGACCGAGGCCGAGTTCCAGACCCTGCTCGACTGGCTCGAGGCCGCGCAGCTCGACCGGGTGGGCTGCTTCCGCTACGAAAACGTCCAGGGCGCGCGCGCCAACGCCCTGCCCGGCCATGTGCCCGAGGAGGTCAAGGAAGACCGCTGGCACCGCTTCATGGCAAAGGCGCAGGCGATCTCGGCGGCGCGGCTGGCGGCGCGGGTGGGCCGCCGGCTGCCGGTGATCGTGGACGCGGTCGATGCCCATGGCGCGACCTGCCGCACCACGGGCGACGCGCCCGAGATCGACGGGCAGCTCTTCATCGACGCAGGCGCCGAGGGGCTCGCGCCCGGCGACATCGTGACGGTGGAGGTCGAGGCGGCCGACGACTACGACCTCTGGGGCCGCCGGGTCTGACCGGCGCCGCCGGGCAAGACGGGTGCCGGGCAAGACGGGCGCCGGGCAAGTCGGGCGCCGGGCAAGTCGGGCGCCGGGCAAGACGGGCGCCGCGGGCGCCGGCCACTCCGGCGGTCGGCGCCGGCGCCGCCGGGGCGCGAACCGGGCGCGGCTTCAGCCCGCTTCCGGGCGGCGGTCCGGGCATCCCCCGGCGGGGCGGGGTGGGCGGGCGGGAGCCCTGCCGGGGGATGCCCGGACGCCCCCCTCGCCGCGCCGGCGTCCGCCACCGCCCTATCCTTTCGCCGGCACGGCGCCCGCGGCCTCGGCCGCGCCGGCCACCGCCTCGAAGCCGAGGGTCCGCACCACGGTGTAGTCGCAGGTGATCTCCTCGCCCGCCGCGATGTCGCGGACGGCGATCACAGTGGCCTCGGGGCCGTTCGGCAGCACGACCACGGTGTTGGGATCGGCCGAGTGGTTGGTGAAGCGGTCGTTGTCGCCCGACAGCACCAGAAGCCCGAGATCGGCGAAATACTCGGAATAGACCTCGACGAAGAGCCGAACATGCTCGGGCAGACGGTCAAGATCGTCCAGCCGCAGCACGCGGTCGATCAGCGGATCGAACGTCCAGATCACCGTGCCGCGCGGGATGTCCTGGTCGGCGAACACGCCGAGACCGTGGATCGCGCTTTCCCTGACGACCGTCCTGACCAGCAGCACCCGGGCCTCCCGCGGTGAGGGAACACTTTCCGGCGATCAAGGCGCGCCTGCGCAGCGCTTGTCAAGGTCACCTTCCGGGTCAGCCGCCGGGCAGCCCGGCAACAGAGCGCCGCAGCGGGCCCGGCCCGGCCCGGCCGCGCTTGACCGACCGGCGCTTTTTTGCTGGTGCTGGCGGCACAAGCCATGTTCGGCCGGCTCACGGCCCCCGCGCACCCCCTGCGGGCGACCAGAAAGGAAGGCTCCGGCGTGCCGTTCACCCTGTCCCTGCGGGCGATATGTGCCGCCCTTCTTGCCTTCTGCCCCGGCGCGATGGCGGCCTTGCCCGTCGTGGCGGCCGAGACGGGGGCGCAACTGCTCTTCCTCGGGACCGACGCGGCGCGGGATGCGCCCGGGCCGGCCTCCGGCGGGCCGCCCATGCTTGCCATGCCCGCCCTGCCCGAGGCCGCGGCGGCGCGGGCCGAGGTGACGGCGGCGCTGTTGCGGTCCAATCCGGTCTCGAGCGTCGTTGCCGCCCCCGACGCGCTGGGCGGACGGGTCGGCGATTTCCACCTGATCGCCGACCTCGGCATCGCGCCGGGCGGCGGCATCGCGCTGGGGGGCGCCACCCACACGCTGGAGGATTTCGCCGCCCGCCTCGGCGCCCTGGTCGATGCGCTGGCCCCGAGGTCGCGCCAGATCGCCTTCCTGCGCCTCTCCGACCCCGCCGATGCCTTCCCGATGATGGCGCGCGAGGTGCAGCAGGTCATCGGCGCGGCCGGCTTTGCGATGACCGTGCTGATGGTCGGGGGCGACAGCCCGGCGGCGGACTGCACCGCGGCGCCGGACAGGGCGCTGCACTTCGCCGTCGTCGCGGGCGTGGCCGACCGCGTGCCCTTCGGCAACGGGGACGGCCGCTCGACGGTGGCCGAGGTCGAGGGCTGGCTGACCGCCGCGCTGACCCGCGCCGCCCGCCGGGGCGAGCGCTGCGCGGCCCGCTACAGCCTGATCGTCAGGGCCGAGGCCGACCCCGACCGGGTGCTTGCCACCCACGGCGCCGCCCCGCTCTTCCCCGAGCTGGAGTCGCGCCTCTACCTCGAGACCTTCGAGGCGCTGTTCCTGCTGCGCTCGGACGACCCGGAGCGCGTGCGCGGCTTCCTCGACGGCTGCCTCTACTGCCCGAACGAGGCGCTGCTGGTGGAGCGGCTGCGCGCGATGCGCGAGCGCGAGATGGCGCTCGCGCTCGAGACCCAGATCTGGCGCGAGATCGGTGCCGACCCCGGCCCCGAGCGCATCGAGATCTACCTGGCCAACTGCACCCTCTGCGCCTTCCGCGCCGAGGCCGAGGCGCGGCTGGCCGAGATGCGTGCGGCGGCCGAGGCGCTGGCGGACGAGCGGCGGGCCCTCGCCCTGGCGTCGGAGGCGCGCGACCTGGCCGCCCTGCGCGCCTGGCTGGCCGGCTGCACCCGCTGCGAGAACCGCGACCGGGCCGAGCGCCTCGTGGCCGAGGTCGAGGCCGACGCCGCCACCCGCGCCGAGCGGGCCGCGCTGGCCGCGGCGGTGGCCGCGGGCGATCCGGCCCGCCTGAACGCCTGGCTGGCGGGCTGCCGGGTCTGCGACGGCCGGGCCGAGGCCGAGGCGGCGCTGGCGCGCGCCGCCCGGCGTGCCGCGCTGGCCGCGCCCTGCCTGGCTGCGGCCGGCCTGCCGCAGCAGGGGGGGCCGCGCCGGCTCGAATCGATCGACCGCGACGCCGCAACGCGCGCCTGCGCCGCCGCGCTGGCCGAGTTTCCGGGCGATCCCGAGCTCGTCGTCCTGACCGGGCGCATCGCCCAGGCCGCTGGCCGGATCGACGCGGCGCGCGCCGCCTACGAGGCCGGGCTTGCCGCCGATCTGCCCGCCGCCTTCGGCCTTGCCGCCTATCTCGACTTCGCCCCGGCCGAAGGGGCCGCCCCCGACCCTGCCCGCGCCGAGCGTCTGGCGCGCGAGGGCGCGGCACGCGGCGACTGGCTGTCGCGGGAGATCCTCATCGTGCTCTACTCGAGCGACCTTGCCCCGGGCCGCGATGCCGCCGATGCGGTCGCGATCGCCCTCGATCTGGCCGCCGAGGGCAATCCGGTCGGGCAGTTCTTCGCCGGCTACTTCCACCTCACCGGCGTTGCCGCCGACGCCTCGGACGCCGAGGCCGCGCGCTGGCTCTCCCTTGCCGTGGAGCAGGGCTATGTCCACGCCAATTCCTTCTTGGCCGAGATCTACGAGGACGGCCGCGGCACCGCCCCCCGGCCCGAGCGTGCGGCGGCGCTCTACTGGGCGGCGCTGGAGCGCGGCGATGCCACCGCCCGCGACCGGCTGACCAGCCAGCTGGGCGAGCGCAACCGCGACGTCATCCGCCTCATCCAGGACCGGCTGCGCGAGGCCGGCGTCTATTCCGGCCGCATCGACGGGCTGCCCGGCCCGGGCACGGTCGCGGCGGTGCAGCGCTATGCCGACAGCCGGACGCAGGCCGGATAGGCCGGCGATGCGACGCCGCGCCACCGCCGCCGCCCTTGCCGTCGGCGCGCTCGTGCGCGCCGCGCTGGCGGCTGCGCTGGTCGCGCTGGCGGTCCCGGCCCCGGCATGGGGGCGGCTGGACAGCCTGCCCTGCCCCGCAACGCCCGTGCGGCTGGTCGTGATGGGCGATTCGCTGGCGGACGGGCTGTGGGGGGCGATGGTGCGCGCCTTCCTGCGCTGCGCCACCGTCGAGGTCCTGCGGCTGACCACCGTCTCCGACGGGCTTGCGCGCACCGCGCCCGAGGACTGGCTGGCACGCTATGCGCCCCCCGCCGACCCCGCCGCGACGCGCGACCTCGTGATCGTGCAGGTCGGCGCCAACGACATCACCTCGATCCGCCGCGGCACGCGGCGCGAGGTGTTCGGGACCGCGGGCTGGACCGAGCTGTACCGCGACCGCGCCCGGGCGCTGGCCGAGGGGCTGGCGGCGGCGGGGGCCGCGCGGGTGTTCTGGTTCGGCCTGCCCGTGGTGGGCCCGGCGCGGCTCGAGCCGGACTACCGCACGATCAGCGCGCTGCAGGCCGAAGGCGCCGCGGCGGGCGGGGCGACGTTCGTCGATGTCCACCGGCTGACCATGTTCGGGGCCGAGGGCTTCACGATGAACGCCGAAGTCGACGGTGTCCCGCGCCAGCTGCGCGCGGCCGATCAGGTGCACTTCACCGACCTCGGCTATGACCTCGTTGCGGCCGCGATCCGCGACGAGCTTGCGCGCGCCCTTGCGCCGCGCCGGCCCGCCGGCGCCCCGGGCGTGGTGCTGCAATAGCATGCGCCTCGCGGCCCTGTCCCTGGTCGCGCTGCTGGCGGGCTGCGCCGGCGCCGACCCCGGGGCGCGGGCGCAGGATCTGGGCGCGATGCTTTCCGCGCCCGCCCGCGCGCCCGCCGGTCCGCGGCTGCCGGCCGCGCCGCGGCGCGCCTTCGGCGCGGCCGATCCGGCGCGCATCCTGGTGATCGGCGACAGTCTGGGCCAGGGCTTCGGCCAGTTCCTCGACCGGCAGGTCACCGCCCGCGGCCTTGCCGCGCGGGTGACGAACCGCGCCCGGGTCTCCACCGGACTTGCCCGGTCGGACTTCTACGACTGGCCGGCCGAGTTCGCGGTGGCCGCCGCGGCGCTGGCGCCCGACATCGTGGTGGCGCATTTCGGGGCCAACGACATGCAGACGGTGATCCGCGCCGAGGCCCGCGCGGTGTTCGGCACCCCGGCGTGGGAGGCGGCCTATCGCGCGCAGATCCGCGCGATCCTCGCCACGGCCGCCGAGGCCGGGGCGATGCTGTGGTGGATCGGCCCGGCGCCCGACGGGAATGCGAACCTCAACCGCCACCTTGCGCGCATCAACCCGATCTTCGCCGACGAGGCCGCGACGGCGGGCGCCGCCTATTTCCCGCTTGCCGACTTCACGGCGGGCGAGAACGGCGCCTTCCTGCGCGCGATCGAGATCGACGGGCGCGCGGTGACGATCCGCACCGCCGACGGCTCGCACTTCAACGCTGCGGGCTACACGCTGGTGGCCGACCGGCTGATCGACGCCATGCTCGCCCGCATCCCCGCCTTGCGCCCCGGCCCGGCGCCGGCGGCCGTGGCGGGCCTGGCGGTGCCGGCCGGCGCCCGGGCGCTGCAATAGGCATGGTCTTCCCGACCCTCCAGTTCGTCCTGTTCCTTCTTGTGGTGCTGTCGCTCGATGCCGCGCTGGGCGGCCGGCCGGGGGCGCGCAAGGCGATGCTGATCGCGGCCTCCTACGCCTTCTATGCCGCCTGGGACGTGCGCTTTCTGGCCCTGATGGCGTTCGTGACCGCGCTGGCCTGGGGCGCGGGGCTGGCCGCCCGCCACCCCCGCCACGGCCGCGCGGCCAGGGTCGCGGCCGTCGCGCTGCTGCTCGGCACGCTGGGGGTGTTCAAGTATTTCAACTTCTTCCTGCTGTCGCTCCAGCAGCTCCTGGGCGACGGCGCGCTGGCCCGCGAGCTCGGCTGGCTGCGCGTGGTGCTGCCCGTGGGCATCTCGTTCTACGTCTTTCAGGCGATCAGCTATGTGATGGATGTCGCGCGCGGGCATGTCGCCCCGCGCCGCGGGCCGGCGGACGTGGCGCTCTACATCTCGTTCTTCCCCCAGCTTGTCGCCGGGCCGATCGTCCGCGCGGCCGATTTCCTGCCGCAGATCGACCGGCCGCAGCCGGTCGATGCCGGGATGCGGGCCGAGGCGGTGCTGCTGATCCTGTCGGGGCTGGCGAAGAAGATGGTGATCGCCAACTACCTGGCCGTCGGGCTGGTGGACCCGGTGTTCGGCTTCCCCCAGGCGCAGGATGTTGTCGCCGCGGCGGCGGCGACGCTGGGCTATGCGGTGCAGATCTACTGCGACTTCTCGGGCTATTCCGACATCGCCATCGGCGTGGCGCTGCTCTTGGGCTACCGCTTTGCGCGCAACTTCAACCAGCCCTACCGCGCCGCCAGCCTGTCGGACTTCTGGCGGCGCTGGCACATCTCGCTGTCGTCCTGGATCCGCGACTACCTCTATATCCCGCTCGGCGGCAACCGCGGCGGGCGGCTGCGGCAGGGCGCAGTGCTGATGGCGACGATGACGCTGGCGGGGTTGTGGCACGGCGCGGCCTGGGCCTTCGTCGCCTGGGGGGCGCTGCACGGCGCGGGCCTTCTGGCCGAGCGGCTGGGGCAGCCCCGCCTTGCCCTGCCCGCGGTGCTGGCCGGCCCGGCGGTGTTCCTGTTCGTCACCGCGCTCTGGATCCCGTTCCGCGCCGGAACCGTGGAGACGACGCTCGCGCTGTTGGCCGCCCTCGGTCGGGCCGAGGGGCTGGCCCCGGTGGCGGTGACGGCGCCGATGCTCGTGCTGATCGCGGCGGGGCTGGCGATGAACTGGCTGCCGCCGGCCTGGCGCCGGCCGCTGCTGGCCGGGATTGCGGCCGCCCCCGCCCCCGCCCAGGCCGCGATCCTCGCCGCGGGCACCCTCACCGCCTTTGCCGCGGCGCAGGAGGGCGTAGCGCCCTTCATCTACTTCCAGTTCTGAGAGCCCGCGGATGCCGAACCCCCACCCAGGCGCAGACGGCCGTGGCGACACCGGTGCCCGGGAAGCGGCGCGGCCGCGCAGGCCGCGGCGGTCGGCCCGCGGCCGCGTCACCGGCACGACCCGCGCCTCACCGCCCCTGTATGCCCCGCGCGCCCGACCCCCCGCGCCTCCCCCGGCGCGGCTCCCGCCCGCCCACCCCGCCGCGCCGGGGGAGGCGCTGGCGGCGTCGCCTGTTGCCGGTTGCCGTCCCGGCCGCGACCACCACCGCACCCGGCCGACCCGAACCGCCGCGGCCCCGCCCCTCGCGGCGGCTGTGGCTTCCCGCGGCCGCGCGCCTGCCCCGGCCCGCCCGCGCTGCTGCCGCCCTTCCCGGTCCCGGCGCTCTGAACGCGGCAGCCCCCTCGGCCCCCGCGGCGAAGCGGGGTGGGCGGGCGGGAGCGCCGCCGCGGGGGCCGAGGGGGCTGCCGCGCCCCGGCACGGGCACAGCGCGCGATGAGCCGTCCCCGAACCGCCTTCCTTTTCACCCTCTGGGCCGCGCTGGTCCTCGCCTGGGCGTTTTCGGGCGAGCGGTTCCTTGACTGGGCCTTCGCGATGCCCGACCTTGGGGCGGTTGACGACCTTCTGCTTGCCGCCGTCGTCGCGGCCGAGGCGGCGAAGGCCGCGCTCGGCCTTCCCGACCTGTTCGGTGCCCTGCGCGCGGCGCTCCACCACTGGACGGGGCTCGGATGACCGGCCGCACCACCCGCCGCAGCCTGCTGGGCGGCCTAGCCGCCGGCGCGGCCGCGCTTGCCCTGCCCGCCTGCGCCAGCGCCCCGCCCGCGCGGCCGCCCGCACCCGCCTATCTGTCGCAGCTCGCCCGCCCCGGCGCGCTGCCGCCCGGGATGGCCTATCTCGCCCCCGACGCCATCCACCCCGCCTATCGGCTGGCCGTCTACGTCAACACCGCGCCCGCGGGCGCAACCGCCCAGCGGCTGTGGGTGCTGGGCCGCGCCGGGCCCGGGGCGGCCTGGACGCTGGCGCTGCACGACGAAGGGCACTGGAGCGGCAGGCCGCCGGCATGGTCATGGCCGGTGTCGACCGGCCGGCGCTATCCGGGCGACCCGCGGTCGGGGCCGACCCCGCTGGGCATCTTCAACGTCGATGAGCGGCCTTTCCGCCACCGGCCGGGCTGGGGCAGCCCGGGGATGTACAACGCCCTCTACATCGACCTGCACTACCCTTCGGGCCGGGCCTCGGGCGTGGCGATGCACGGCACGCCGCGCGCCAACTACCCCCTTCTCGGCCGCCCCGAGAGCCACGGCTGCATCCGCATGAGCCAGGCCAATGCCGATGCGCTCTGGGCGCTGTTCCACCCCGGGCCGCGCAGCCGCGGGCCGGCCTCGCCGCTGTGGGGCGAGGTGCCGCGCTATTTCCGCTCGGCCCCGCGGCAGGATGCCGCTCCGCGGTCGGGCTATGTCCGCGACGGCAGCCTGCTGCTGCAGGCCGGCCGGGTGCTGACCAAGCCCGGCTACGCCGCGCTGTTCGTCTTCTTCCGGGACGACCGGTGATCCGCGCCGCGCTGCTTGCCCTTGCGGTCGCCATCCTGCCGCCCGTCGCGGCCGCGGCGGGGGCCGAGATCGTCGTCAGCTTCGGCGGCGACGTCAACTTCGCCCGCTCGCGCGAGGCGCCGCTGCCCGACCGCGTGGTCAAGGGCGCGAGCCTGCCGCTGGCCGAGACGACCCGGCTTCTGGCGCGCGAATGGGCGCGCGCCGACCTCAACTTCGTCAACGTGGAAACCGTGGTCTCGGCCCGCGACGGCCCGACCGCGCCCGACAAGGCCTTCGTCTTCCGCAGCCACCCCGCGCAGTTCCGCCACCTGATCGACCTCGGTGCGAATGCCTTCGCGCTGGCCAACAACCACGCCCACGACCATGGCGCGCAGGGCATCGCCGACACGCTGGCCTTCTTCGAGGGCGAGGCCGCGCGCCGCCCGATCCTGCACGCGGGCATCGGCCGCGGGGCCGAGGCCTTCCGGCCGCGGCTTGCCGAGGTGCGCGGCCTGCGGGTGGCGATGGCCGCGCTCACCTTCGGCGCGGCGCTCTTCCCGCCCGCTGCGGACCGGCCCGGCATCGGCTATCTGTCCCTGCCCGCCCATGTCGAGGGCGCGCTGGCCGGCCTGCGCGACGCCCCCGCCGAGCTGCGCATCCTGTCGCTGCATGCCGGCACCGAGAACCAGATCGCCCTCGACCCCGGCCTGCGCGCGCGCTTCCTGCGCGCGGTCGAGGCGGCGGGGGTGAACCTTGTCCTCGGGCACCACCCCCATGTCGTGCGCGCGGTCGAGGCCGACCCGGCCCGCGATGCGGCGGTGTTCCATTCGCTCGGCAACCTTCTCTTCGTGGGCGGCGCCAGCAAGGACGGTGCGCCGCCGGGCCTCGACGTCGGGCTGATGGGGTTCGCCTATTTCCACCGCGCGCAGGGGCGCACCCGGCTTGTCGCGCTCGAGGCGCTGCCGCTCGCGGGCGTCCACATCGCCCCCCGCGCGCTGCCGCCCGAGCGTGCGGCGGCCACCCTCGAGGCGCTGAACCGCCTCTCGACCGCCTCCGCCGGGCCTGCGGCGGTGCGCTTCAGCCCCCACCCCCTTGCCCCCGAGCGCGGGGTGGCCTGCTTCGGCGGGCCCTACGGCCCCAGGGCCAGGGCGCTGTGCTGCCCGGTGGCGCGCAGCCGCCACTGCGACCTGCCCGATCTGATGTAGCGCCCGGGCCGGGCGAGAGGGCGCCCCCTGCCTGCGCCGCGGGCCGGGCGGGGTGGGCGGGCGGGAGCCTCGGCCCGCGGCGCAGGCAGGACGGGGGCGCGGCGCGCGGCCCCTTGCGCGGGCGCCCCGCCGCCGCCATCCTTCCCGCCATGACCGGCACGCTGCTTTCCCTCGGCCACGGCTATTCGGCCCGCGCGCTTGCCCGGCGGCTGCTGCCGCAGGGCTGGCGCATCCGCGGCACCACCCGCAGCGCCGAGGGGGCCGCGGCCCTGGCGGCCGAGGGGGTCGAGCCCCTTGTCTGGCCCGGGCAGCCGCTGGCGCCCGCCGTCGCGCAGGCCACGCATCTGCTGGTCTCGATCCCGCCCGGCGAGGGCGGCGACCCGGTGCTGGCGGCCGAGCGGCCGGCGCTCGCCGCCGCCGGGCATCTGGCCTGGGCCGGCTATCTCTCGACCACCGGGGTCTACGGCGACCATGCCGGGGGGTGGGTGGACGAAACCACCCCCCCCGCCCCTGCCACCGCCCGCGGCGCCGCCCGGCTGGCGGCCGAGCGCGCCTGGCAGGCGGTGGCGGCCGAGGCGGGCTTTCCGCTGACGATCTTCCGCCTCGCGGGCATCTACGGCCCCGGGCGCAGCCCCTTCGCCCGGATCCGCGACGGCACGGCGCGGCGCATCCTCAAGCCCGGGCAGGTCTTTTCGCGCATCCATGTGGACGACATCGCCGCCGCGCTGGCCGCCGCGATGGCCGCGCCGCGGGCCGGCGCCGTCTACAACCTCTGCGACGACGAGCCTGCGCCGCCCGAGGACGTGCTGACCCACGCCGCCGCCCTGCTGGGCCTGCCCCCGCCCCCGGCCGAGCCGTTCGAGACCGCCCGCCTCTCGCCCATGGCGCGCAGCTTCTACGCCGAATCGAAGCGGGTGCGGAACGACCGGCTGCGCCGCGAGCTGGGGGTCGCGCTGGCCTTCCCGACCTACCGCGAGGGGCTGGCCGCGACGCTGGCGGCCGAGGCCGCGGCGGCCGCACCGGGCGCGCCCCCCGGGGGCTGACCGCGGGCCGCGCGCCTTGGCCCCGGCGCGCCCCGCCCCCTCTGCGGCAGGCGCCGGGGCGCCGTGCTGCCCGCGCCCGCCGGAGGCCCGATGTATCCCTTCCTGCGCCTGGCCCTTGCCCTTGCCGCCGCCCGCCGCATGGGGTCGCTGCCGCTGCTCGGCACCCATGTCTCGCGCCATCTCCTGCTGCCCTGGGATCTCGACCCCTGGGCCGAGCTCAACAACGGCCGCACCCTGACGCTGCACGACCTCGTGCGCCTCCCGCTGGCGCTGCGCACCGGGATCACCGCGGCGCTGCGGGCGCGCGGCTGGGGGATGACGGTGGCGGGCGCCGCGGTGCGCTACCGCCGCCGGATGGTCGCCTTCCAGCGCTTCGAGATGCGCGCGCGCCTGCTGGGCTGGGACGACCGGTTCCTCTATCTCGATCAGGGCATGTGGCGCGGCGGGGACTGCGCCAACCACGCCCTCGTCCGGTCGGCGGTGGTGGGCCCCGGCCGCAGCGGGATCGTGCCGCCGGCGCGTCTGATCGCGGCGATGGGCCGTCCGGCCGAGAGCCCGCCGCTGCCGGCCTGGGTCCGCGCCTGGGCCGCGGCCGAGGCCGTCCGGCCCTGGCCGCCCGAGCCCGGCCCGCCCGAACCCGGCCCGCCCGAGCCCGGCCCGCCCCGGGCCAGCGGCCGCGGCGGCGGCGGCGCCGCTGGCGGCGGACCCGCCTGACCCAAGGCACCGCGGGCCGCAGGCGCCGGCCGCCCGCGGGCCGCGCAAGCGCCTTGTGGCGCGGCGGGCCGCTTTCTATAACCGCGGGATGAGGGGCGGCAGAAGGGCGCGGCCATGACCTTCCGGGCCAGGCATCTTCTCGGGATCGAGCAGCTGGCCCCCGGCGACATCCGGGCAATCCTCGATCTTGCCGAGGACTATGTCGCGCTGAACCGCCGCCCGGTGAAACGCACCGACGCGCTGGCGGGCCTGACGCTGATCTCCATGTTCTTCGAGCCCTCGACCCGCACCCAGGCCTCGTTCGAGCTTGCGGGCAAGCGGCTCGGGGCCGACGTGATGGCGATGGCGGTGGCGCAGTCGTCGGTGCGGAAGGGCGAGACGCTGATCGACACCGCGCTGACGCTGAACGCGATGCGCCCTGACCTGCTGGTGGTGCGGCACCCCGCCTCCGGGGCGGTGCACCTGCTGGCGTCCAAGGTCGATTGCGCGGTGGTCAACGCCGGCGACGGCCGGCACGAGCATCCCACCCAGGCGCTGCTCGATGCGCTGACGATCCGCCGCGCCAAGGGGCGGCTGCACCGGCTGACCGTGGCGATCTGCGGCGACATCGCCCATTCCCGCGTCGCGCGGTCGAACATCCTGCTTCTGAGCAAGATGGAAAGCCGGGTGCGGCTGGTGGGGCCGCCGACGCTGCTCCCCGCGGGGGCGCGCGACTGGGGCTGCGAGGTGACCACCGACATGGCCGAGGGGCTGAGGGGCGCCGACGTGGTGATGATGCTGCGGCTTCAGCGCGAGCGCATGGACGGCGCCTTCATCCCGTCCGAGCGCGAATACTACCACCGCTACGGCCTCGATGCCGAGAAGCTCGCGCTGGCGGCACCTGATGCCATCGTCATGCACCCCGGGCCGATGAACCGCGGGGTCGAGATCGACGGCACGCTGGCCGACGACATCAACCGCTCGGTGATCCAGGACCAGGTGGAAATGGGCGTCGCGGTGCGGATGGCCGCGCTTGACCTGCTGGCGCGCAACCTGCGCGCCGGCCCGCGCGTGGTGGCGGCCCATGCCTGAGATGCGCCCGCCCCCCCGCGGCGGACGCCGGCCGGGCGCCCCCCGGCCCGGGCGCGGCCTGCCGGGCCGCCGGGCCGAGGCGGTCCGGCCGCCGCCCGGCACGGCGCCGCGG
>CALJZN010000002.1 GCA_937983405.1 uncultured Paracoccaceae bacterium | reverse complement strand
CGAAGACGACTTCGGCCGCCCTGAGCCACGCGCGGCTTGCCTCGGGCAGGCCGGCAAGGCCATCCTCGCCGATGCCGATCACCGTGAGCCAGGGCGCCGCGATGACCTCCGCCACGACCTCAGCCATGCCCCGCGTCCTTCTTCTCGGCGGCACGACCGAGGGGGCGCAGCTGGCCCAGGCGCTGGCCGCGGCGGGCATCGATGCGACCTATTCGCTCGCCGGGCGCACGGCCGCGCCGACGGCGCAGCCGCGTCCCACGCGCATCGGCGGATTCGGGGGCACGGCGGGGCTGGCCGCGTTTCTGCGCGCCCAAGCGATCAGCCATGTGATCGACGCAACCCATCCCTTTGCCGCGCAGATGCGGCAGCACGCCATCGCCGCCTGCGCCGAGACCGGGGTTCCCCTGCTGCGGTTCGACCGGCCGGGCTGGCAGATGCAGCCAGGCGACCGCTGGCAGCGCGTGCCCGACCTTGCGGCCGCCGCCGCCGCCCTTCCCGAGCCGCCGTCGCGCGTGTTCCTTGCCATCGGCCGGCAGGGGTTGGTCGCCTTCGCCGCACGGCCGCAGCACCGGTATCTGCTGCGCCTTGTCGATCCGCCGCCGACGCCGCCGCTGCCCGCCTGCACCGTGATCGTCGCACGCGGGCCCTTCGATGTGGCCGCCGACCTTGGGCTGATGCGCAGCCATCGCATCACCCATGTCGTGGCCAAGGACGCCGGCGGCGACGGCGCGCGCGCCAAGCTCGACGCCGCGCGGGCGCTCGGCCTGCCGGTGATCCTGATCGACCGGCCCGCCGTTGCGCTGCCCCCGACGGTCACCCGGGCCGGATCGGTCGCCGAGGCGATGAACTGGCTTTGTCATCGCACCGCCCTCGGCGTGTAGACGAACCGCCCGACCCGCCGCGTCGTGCTCGACCCGACGATGACCAGGGTGCGCATGTCGGCCATGTCCGCGCGCGCCTCGGCAAGGGGCACGGTCTCCACCCGTTCGTCCGGAGTGCCGACGGCACGGGCGAAGATCACCGGCCGCCCTGGCTCGGCGCCCTCGCGCAGGATCGCAAGCGCGCGGGCAAAGCCCTCGGGGCGGCTCAGGGACCGCGGGTTGTAGAAGGCCATGACGAAATCGCCCGCGAGCGCGGCGCGGATGCGCCGGGCGATCAGGGCAAAGGGCTTGAGGTTGTCCGAAAGATTGATCGCGCAGAAATCATGCGCGAGCGGTGCGCCGGCGCGGGCGGCGGCGGCGAGCATCGCGGTTATGCCCGGCAGCACCCGGATATCGAGCGCCTGCCAGTCGGGCCGGTCCTCAAGCGCCTCGAAGACTGCCGCGGCCATGGCGAACACCCCCGGATCGCCGGACGATACGATGGCGATCTCCCGACCCTCGGCCGCCAGCGCCAGCGCCGCGCGCGCGCGGGCCAGTTCCTCGCGGTTGTCCGAGGCATGCAGGGTCAGGCCGGGCCGGGCCGGCACCCGCGTGATGTAGGGGCCGTAGCCGAAGATGTCGCTGGCGGCGGCCAGGGCGGCCGAGACCTCTGGCGTTACCTGCGCGGCGGCACCCGGGCCGAGGCCCGCGATGGTCAGCCGCCCGATCATTCCGCCGCCTCCGGCCGCCGGCCGTGCCCATGCACGAGGACAAGCGCGAAATAGGGGCAGTCTGCATCGTTCACCACGGCGAGCGGGGCGATGCGCTCGCCGGGCATCGTGCCGCGCTCGACCAGCCAGGCGGCCCCGAGCCGCCCGGCCCGGGCGAGCGCGCGGCGCACCTTGGGTAGATTCCGCCCGGTCTTCATCACCACAAGCGCATCGGCCCGCGCCATGTGGGTGACAAGCGCATCCTCATCCATCGTGCCCATGAGCACGGTCAGGACATCGTCGCCCCAGGTCATCGGCCGGCCCACGGCTCCCCAGCAGCCGACCATGCCCGGGATGCCCGCGATCACCTCGATGGGCACGCGGCCCTGCAAGCGGATGTGAAGATGCATGAAGGAGCCGTAGAAGAACGGGTCGCCCTCGCACAGCACCACCACATCGCCGCCTGCCGCGAGGGCCAGCAGACGCTCCGCCCAGTGGTCGTAGAAGGCCGTAAGCTGGGCGCTGTAGTCCGCGCTGCCGAAGGGCAGTTCGGTGGTAACGGGATATTCCATGGGGTATTCGGCGACGTCGGGTGCCAGCATTCCCTCGACGATCCGCCGCGCCTGGCCGGGCCGGCCCGCCTTGCGGAAATAGGCGATCTGCCGCGCGGCGCGGATCGCCCGGTCGGCGCGCACCGACATGAGCTCGG
This sequence comes from uncultured Paracoccaceae bacterium, assembly GCA_937983405.1. GTDB lineage: Bacteria > Pseudomonadota > Alphaproteobacteria > Rhodobacterales > Rhodobacteraceae > JAHDXW01. The sequence continues at coordinate 801 of CALJZN010000002.1, read as the reverse complement.
GTTCGCCCGGCCCGAGGCCCGCGCAGATGATCCGCCCCGCCGTCATTCGCGCGGCCCCGCCAGCGCGTTGACAGCCGCGACCGTCACTGCCGACCCGCCCAGCCGCCCCTCGACCACCAGCGCCGGCGCAGGCGCGGCCGTGATCAGCGCCGCCTTGCTCTCGGCCGCCCCGACAAAGCCCACCGGACAGCCGATGATGGCCGCCGGGCGCGGGCAGGCTGGATCCTCGAGCATGTTCAGAAGGTGAAACAGCGCCGTCGGCGCGTTGCCGATCGCCACCACTGCGCCGGCAAGTCGCGACCGCCAGAGTTCGAGCGCGGCGGCGGATCGGGTCGTGCCGAGGCGGGCGGCCAGCGGGGGCACCTCGGGGGAATGTAGGGTGCAGATTACCGCATTGCCGGCGGCCAGGCGCGCGCGGGTGATGCCCTCGCTCACCATCCGGGCGTCGCAAAGGATCGGCGCGCCGGCCGCCAGCGCCGCCCGCGCCGCCTCTGCCATGCCGGGGGTGAAGCGGATGGCCCGCGCAAGCTCCACCATGCCCGCAGCATGGATCATGCGCACGGCGACAACCTCTTCCTCAGGGGTGAAGCGCGCCAGATCCGCTTCCGCGCGGATGATGGCAAAGCTTTGGCGGTAGATCGCTGCGGCATCGGTCTCATAGCGGTGCGGCATGGGTCCATTCTGGGATCATGCGCAGGAGCGCGGCGTCGTCTCGTGCAAGCGGCCCGTCGCCCGCGGCGGTGCCGTTGCGGATCACGCGCAGGCCGTCCTGCGTGAAGGTCAGCGTCAGATCGGCCGGGC
>CALJZN010000001.1 GCA_937983405.1 uncultured Paracoccaceae bacterium | reverse complement strand
CGACGGTGTAGCGACCGTAAGGCGGGCGGAAGCGGTCGGTGGTGCGGGTGAGGAATGCCTTGATGCGCGAGACCTCGGCCCGGCCGATGGCGTCGAGTTCGGCGATCTCGACGATCCAGACGCCCTGCATGTGGATGGCGGCATCCTTGGAACCAAGCTCGGGCAGTTCGTCGGTGAACCAGTCCTCGCCCGCCAGAACCTTGATGGCGGTCGATTTGCGCGCGCCTTGCGGGCCTTCGAGGATCAGCATGTGATCGGCCTTCACGCCGGGGCGGAAGATGCGGGCGACGGCCGAGATCAGCCAGAGCGCGCCGATGGTGTGATGGAACGCCGTGGGCTCGGCGCCGAGATAGGTGCTCGTCCAGGTCTCGATCCGGGGCGTGCCGTCCCATGTCAGGGTATCGAGCCAGTTGCGGACGGGATGGATGCGGTGTTCGCGGGCGACGGCGCCGACAGCGCGGCTCACGACCACCGGCGCCACGTTGATCCCGCGCAGCTGCAGCCATTCAGCGGTGCGGATGTCGTCGGCGTCTTTCCAGGGGCGCGGGAGGGAGGCGGTTGAGCTGCTGCCGGTTCCGTGGACGCCGAGATAAGGTCGTTCAGCGGGATCGGAGAGGGTGATGGGACGTCGGAAGTTCAGCCGCGAGTTCAAGCTCGAGGCGGTGAGGCTGGTCCGGGATCGGGGCGTGGCGGTGGCTCAGGCCTGCCGGGACTTGGAGCTGGCGGAGAGCGTGCTGCGGCGCTGGATGAGGGAGCTGGACGGGGATCCTGCTCAGGCGTTTCCGGGCAATGGGCATATGAAGCCTGAGCAACTGGAGATCACGCGGCTTCGCAAGGAGGTCGCCCGTCTGAAGGCGGAGCGTGACATGCTAAAAAAGGCCGCGGCGTTCTTCGCGAGGGATGCGACATGAGGTTCGCCTTCATCGCGAAGCACCGTCACGTCTGGCCGCTGGAGTGGATGTGCTCGGCGCTGGAGGTGTCGCGGTCGGGCTTCCACGCCTGGTTGACGAGGGTGCCGTCAGCGCGGGCGCTGACAGACGCGACGCTCACGCCTGCGATCGACCGCAGCTTCAAGGCCAGCGACCGCAGCTATGGCGCCCGCCGCGTCTGGCGCGACGTGTTGGCGGAAGGCCTCGCCTGCGGCCTGCACAAGGTCGAGCGCCTCATGCGCGAGAACGCCCTGCGCGCCCGGCCGAGGCGGCGTGGCCTGCCCAAGGACCGTGCCGCGCGCGAGGCGGCAATCGCGGAGAACGTGCTCGATCGCGCGTTCGAAGCAGCGGCGCCGAACCAGAAGTGGATCGCGGACTTCACCTACATCTGGACGGCCGAAGGCTGGCTCTACGTCGCGGCCGTCATCGACCTGTTCTCGCGGCGCGTGGTCGGCTGGTCGATGAGCGCCACGATGACCGCGCAGCTGGTCACCGACGCGCTGATCATGGCGCTGTGGCGGCGTGGCCGGGTCGAGATGCTGCTGCATCACTCGGATCAGGGCAGCCAGTACACCAGCGTCCAGTTCCAGGCCTTGCTCAAGGCCCACGGGATCACCTGCTCGATGAGCAAGCTCGGCGACGTCTGGGACAACGCCGCCATGGAGAGCTTCTTCTCATCACTGAAGATCGAACGCATCCAAGGCCGCGTCTATCGGTCCCGCGACGAGGCCCGCGCCGACGTGTTCGACTACATCGAGCGCTTCTACAACCCGAAGCGCCGCCATTCGACATTGGGCTATCTCAGCCAGTTGGACTTCGAGAAACAGGCCATGCAGGCTTAACTGATCGTCCACGGAACCGGCAGCAGCTCACGGGCAGGCCGGTCGCCCAGCACAGGATGCAGTGCTCCGGCGGGACACACGCCTTGCGATCTCGTCGCCAACTTTCGGTCGGCCCTCGGGCCCGCAACGAAGGCGGGCCAGGCAGCCGACCGGTCGGAAGGCTTGGGCCACCAGCCCGGCGACGGCAGGGGCGATGGGGGCTTCCGCCTCGATCCGCCCTGGGCGGACGCCAACATCGACACCGGCCTGCCGGGGCCCGAACCCACGCGACGGGTCCGAACGGGCAGACGCGACCCGTGCCTGGCCCGCGATCCGTGACCGGGGCTGCCGGCACTCCGGCATCGGGGCGGGCGCTGCGACCCGCTCTGCGCCAGCACCGCAGATCGCGCAGCACGGCAGCCCACGCCAGCCACCGACGGCGCCGACGCAAAGCCCCGGGCCCTTCGCCGCAAGGACCTGCGCGCGTTGCCGATGGGCGCACCCGGTTGTCGAGCGCGCAGCCAGACCGGCGCGACGGGGTAGACAGCGGCACGCCCGCCATGTCCCGGCAAGCCGGCCGCGCGCGCGCGACCGGCGCGGGTCGTCCGGCCCTGTCTCCACGCCTGCGCCCTTCGCCGCCGGTCCCGGATCAGCGGCTCACGGGCGGGCAGTGGGGCAAGCGCTCGGGCCGCCCGGCGCCGAGGGCGGCGGCCCTCCGAGGCCAAGACAGGTTTGAACCGCGGCAAGAAACTCCTCGCCGCGGATCGGTTTGGGCAGGAACAGCTCGCGGTCCGAGGCCGCGACGGCGCCGCTGTTGTGGGCGCTGAAGCGGATGATCGGTGTCTGGCCGTTCGGGTTGCGGCTGGCCCGCAGGTGGCGGATCAGGCGATCGCCGGGGATGTGCGGCATGTTCTGATCGACGATCAACAGATCGAAGCGGCGTTCCAGCGCGCGTTCCAGCGCCTCGCGGCCGTCGCCGGCCTCGACCACGTCGATGGCCGGCAGTTCGGAGAGCAGATGCCGGACGATGGCGCGGTTCACCGCATCGTCCTCGGCCAGCAGGATCGCCTTGCGTTCTGCGCCATCCGTCGCCGCTGCCCCCTGCCCCGCCCGCATCCGCGCCTCCGCCATTACGTCGCCCGCATCCCCCCTCATCCTAAAACGGTCACGGCCGAAATCATCCGCGCTGAGGCACCGTCGGGAAGATGTCGCAAAGCTGCGACCGCTCTGCCACGGTCCGGCGCGCGCCGGCGCAGGTGCTAGCGCGGCGCGCGCAGCGTCTGGATCGCATGGATCAGCTCGGCCCGCCGGAAGGGTTTGGGCACATGCGCATCGAAGCCCGCCATGATGTATTCGGCCACCTGATGCGCCATCGCATTCGCGGTCACGGCAATGGCGGGCACGGTGGCGCCCTCGTCGCTGGCCCGGATCGCCGCCAGCGCCTCCTTGCCGTCCATCACCGGCATGGCGATGTCGAGGACCAGAAGGTCGTAGGGCCTGCCCTCGGCTGCGCGGCGCTGCCAGAGGTCCACCGCCTCGGCGCCGTTGATCGCAAAGTCGATCAGCGCGCCGCTGTCCTTCAGCATCTCGTCGATGACGCGGCGGTTCGTGGCGGAATCGTCGGCCACCAGCAGGCGCGCCCCCGTGATCGTCCCGCTGCCCAAGGCAGGGTCGGGCACTGCGGCGGGGGCGGGCGGGGGCTCGCGCGCCTCGGCCAGCGGCAGGGTGACGCGGATCTCGGTGCCGACCCCCGGCGCGCTTTTCACCGCGATCTCGCCGCCCATCAGATCGACCAGCCGCCGCACGATCGCCATGCCAAGCCCGGTGCCGCCGAAACGCCGCGTGGTGCCGCTTTCGGCCTGCTCGAAACTGTTGAACAGCCGCCCGATCTGTTCTTCGGTCATCCCGATGCCGGTGTCGCGCACCTCGAGGACGAGGGGCTGGCCGGCCTTGGCCGAGACCACCAGCGCGACATAGCCCTTCTCGGTGAACTTGATGGCGTTGCTGAGCAGGTTGTTGAGGATCTGCTGCAGCCGCAGCGGATCGCCCAGCCGGGGAAAGGCGGCGCCCGAGTTCACGAACACCTCGAACTCGAGCCCCTTCTCCTCGGCGCGCAGCTGATGCAGCGCCTCGATGCTGCGGGCAAGATCGGCCGGCACGAAGGGGATCGTCTCGATCGTCATCTTGCCCGCTTCGATCTTGGACATGTCGAGCACGTCATTGAGCACGTTCAGCAAGAGCTCGCCCGACCGGCGGATCGTGCCGATCATCTCCTTCTGGCGCGGATCGGTGATCAGCCCGTCGAGGATCTCGGCCATCCCCAGCACCCCGTTCAGCGGCGTGCGGATCTCGTGGCTCATGTTGGCCAGGAAGGCCGATTTCGACCGGCTGGCCTCGTGCGCGGCCGCGAGCGCCTGTTCAAGCTGGTCGGCCCGCGCCATGTCGTCGGTGATGTCGATGAACGAGGTCACGACCATCATGTCGCCCGCCTCGCCGTCGCGCTGGAAGGGGGCGGCGTTGATCGACAGGATGCGCCGCGTGCCGTCGGGCCTTTCGATCGCATGGCGCACGTCGCGCACCGGCCGGCCGCTGTCGAGCGCAAGGCGGAAGGGCATGCCCTCGGGCGGCACGGGATCGCCCTGCAGGGTCGTCGGGCGCCAGATCGGATCGTCGTAGCGCCGCCCCTCGACCTCGCTGCGCGCAAGGCCCAGAAGCCGCTCGGCCTCGGCATTGGCGAAGGTGATCCGGCCGGTCCGGTCGAGCACCGCGATGGCGGCGATCGAGGCCTCCATCACCCCGTTCAGGAAACTGCGGTTCTCCTCGATCGCCTCTTCCAGCCGCTTGCGGTCGGTGATGTCGATGTGCACCCCCACCAGGCGCTGCGGCCGCCCGTCGGCGCCGCGTTCGGCCACGGCCGTGCGCGAGAGGATCCACGCCCAGGACCCGTTCCTGTGGCGCATGCGGAAGATCTGTTCGATGGTCCGCTCGACCCCATCGGCGGGCGGGGCGTAGGTCTCGGCATCGGTCGCGTCGAGACGGGCGAGATCTTCGGGATGCACGAGGCTGCGGAAGGTCGCGTAGCCGATCTGCGGGAAATCGGCCGCGGTGTAGCCCAGCATCTCGAGATAGCAGCCCTCGATGCGCAGCGCGCTGGTGCCCAGGCACCAGTCCCAGGCGCCGACATTGGCCGCCTCGAGAATGCGCGCCAGCGCCGCGCGCGCCTCGGTGAGGGCGCGGTTGGCCTCGGCCAGCGCCTCCTCGCGACTGCGCCGCTCGGTGACGTCGACGCGCACGGCGATGCGCCCGCCGTCGGCCGTGCGCAGGTCGAGCCGGCGGATCCATGCGCCGTCGGCGCGCTGCACCTCGTCGACGGTCGGGGTGCGGTAGCGCTCCCACTGTTCGGCGATCCAGGCCTCCTCGCGGCCCCAGGCGCTGGGAAAGGCCCCGCGGGCGACGCCGACGCGCAGGATATGGTCCTGCGACACGCCGGGTATCAGCTCGTCGGCGACATGGGGATACATCCGCTTGTAGGCCGTGTTCACGGCCACGAGCCGTTCTTCCGCATCCCAGATCAGCACGCCGTCGGGCAGCGCCTCGAGCGCGTTCTGCAGCTGCGCGCGGGCGCGTTCCGCCGCTTCGGCCGCCTCTGTGGCGCGCTGTCGGCTCTCGCGCAGTTCGGTGATGTCGGTCTCGACCGAGAAGTAGCCGACCGTGGTGCCTTCGCTGTCGCGCAGGGGCTGGATGTTGAAGTCGATACAGAAGCGGTTGCCGTAGCGGTCGATGTTGACGGTGACGTCGCGGTAGGCGCGGCCCTCCACGATCGCCTGCGTCACCGCCGCGATCTTGTCCGGGTCGGCGTCGGGCGGGCGGACCAGCGGCCCCAGCTCCTTGCCCCGCACCTCGTCCAGCGTCCAGCCCAGACGCTCTTCCCAGGCCCGGTTGACCCAGACGATGCGCTGCTGCATGTCCACGACGGCGACGAGATTGGTCATCGTCCCGACGATGCGCGCGAGGCGCGCCAGTTCCTCGTTGCGCTCGACCTCCTCGGTCACGTCGGCGATGACGAAGACCGCGGTGGCGGTGTCGCCGGGCGCGGCCGGCTCCTTGCGCGCGCCGGTCAGCGAGAACCAGCGCAGGCCGGCCGGCGTTTCGAGCGCATAGCGGATGGGCTCGCAGTGCCCGCGCATCAGCACCTCGGTCAGGGCAGCGCGGGCAATGCGGGCGACCTTGGGCGGCAGAAGCTCGTCCATCCGGCGCCCCGGCAGATCCTCGGCCGGCACCAGCAGGCGATCCTTCGGGCCGCCGATCAGGTCGGTGTAGCGGCCCTCGGGCGTGATCTCGAGGACGAGGTTGGGCAGCGCGGCAAGAACCGCCTCGAGCCGCCGGGCAATGGCGCGCGCGGCTTGCTCCTGTTCGACCAGATCGGTGATCTCCGAGCTGACCCCGGTGTAGCCCGCGAAGTTCCCCGCCGCATCGAACCGCGGCGCGCCGCTGCTGCGCAGCCAGATGTGCCGCCCGTCCGGTCGCAGGAAGGTGTGGACGATCCCGTGGAACGGCGCCCGCGCCGCCAAGGCGGCCTGCATCTCGGCCCGGCCGGGCGCATCCGGCGCAAGCCCGTTGCCATCGGCGATCTCGGCAAAGGTCCGGCCCAGCACCTGCGCCCGATGGAGCCCCAGGCGCGTCAGATCCCGCCGGACGATGCGCACCCGCCCCTCGGCATCGCTGCTCCACAGCCAGTCCTGCCCGAAGCGTTCGAGATCGGCGAGGCGGGCCTCGCACTCGGCCAGGCGGACGGTCTCGAGATGGCGCGCGACCAGCAGGCGGAACAGCCCGGCAAGCGCCTCGCGCTCGGCCTCGATCCGCGCCCGCGCCGCGGCGTCGGGCAGGTCGAGGACGAGCCGCGCCTCGACCGTGCCGATCGCGCCCAGCGCCAGCCCGTCGGTGCCCGCCGGCGCCGCCGCCGGATCGGATTCCGTCGCACGCGCCGCAACCTCGGTCCGATCGCCCGTCTGCAGGACCACCGCGGCATCCCGCGCCCCCGACAGGCGGACCAGCAGGGCAAGCCAGGCCGGCAGTCCGCCGGGCGGGTCGGTTTCCGCGCCTGCTTGCAGCAGCCCGGCGCACAGGTTTGTGTGTCGCGTCATTCCCGCCGTCTTCAAGGATGGAGCCGTTGGCTCCACCCTAGCGTGCAACTCGGGCCGTGTCGCGGGCTCGGCATCGCCGCCGCCGGCTGTGCCCGTCGTCGCCCGGTGCTGCAGCGCCGGGTCAGGCATCGACGGCGCTTCGGGCGGCGGCCCCCTCCGGCGGGACAGGATCGAGGACAAGCGCCCCCCCGGGCGCGGCAGGACCGCGCGTCTGCTGCGCGCGCAGCGACCGGTTCGCCATGGCCGCGACGGCCTCCGGATCGAGCTGCCGGCCGGTGCGCAGAAGGCACAGGAAAACCCCCTCGCCGGCATAGGTCAGAAAGGCGTCCGCCCGCCGCACCTGTCTGGCCAGGGCTTCCGCGGCAAGCCTGATGGCAGCTTCGAAACCGGCGGGACCGGCCGCCTCCAGCACCGCGCGCGCGTTGCGCAGCCGGAACGCCACCACCGGGCGCCCCGGGCGCAGCAGATCGTTCCGCCCCGGGCTTGCGGCGCTGTTGAGGAAGTTCTGCGCGGCCTCGAAGCGCAGGAATCCCTCCTTGCCCCCGATGTCGAAAGGATGCGCGAAAAGTTCCTCGGCGGTCTGCGGCGCCCGCGGTGCGGCCCAGCGCATGATCGAGGAAATGCGGTCCACCAGTGCGGCGCGCCGGACCGGCTTGAGGATGTAGTCGTCCGCCCCCGCCGCGAAGGCCCGCTCGATATGGGCGAGGTCTGATTTCCGCGTCAGCATCGCGATCGGTGCGGCGGCATAGCGCGCATCGCCCCGCAGATGCCGGCAGAGCGATACCCCGTCCGTCTCGCGCAGCAGGATGTCGAGCAGGAAGCCGTCGAAGCGGATGTCGGGTGCAGCCACCAGCGCCAGCGCCTCGGGCACCGAGGCGGCCGTGGTCACGCGCGCCGTGCCGGCAAGCGCCCGGGTGATGAGGTCGAGCACGACCGGGTCGTCGTCGACGGCCAGGACATGGCGCTCGCGCGGCTCGGGCGCCGACACCGACGCCTCTGTCGGTTCTCCCCGCCGCGCGACGAGGGGCAAGGCCGCAAGCGCCAGCACGGCAGCCGCGCCGGAGACGACATAGGCGGCCGCGGCCAGCGCCATCGAGGCCCCGAGGACGAGGCTGATTCCGAAGGCCAGCGCCCCGACGATCGCACCGGCGAGGAGATAGACGGCGATCATGGCG